>NZ_DATJLI010000024.1:0-18944 GCF_035490575.1 Sphingomonas sp.
GGCCTGATCGTCCGCCAGCCGACACTGGGGCTGCTCGGCGGACTGTTGGTCGGCACGGGCGTCAGCCTGTGGATCTGGCAGCGCGACCGCCGCGGTTAAAGCCGGCGACTGACCCAGACGACGCGCCCGATCAGGCGAACCCGCGCGACATCGACGCGGCCGGGTGACGGCGCGGCCGGATTGTCACTCGTCACGATCAGCGCAGGCCCATCGGCGCGGACGCGCTTCACCATCAGCACCTCGTCGATCCGCAGCACGAAAACCCCGCCCCCGCCGGGCACGGCCGTCTGCGCCGAATCGACCAGGATTTCGTCCCCGGCATCAAGCGTCGGATGCATCGAATCGCCCGCGACGCGGATCATCGACGCATGGTCGGCCCGCACCTTCAGGCTGCGGAGCAATGCGGGCGGCAGCGCCATCGGCACTGCCGGCTGGTCGATCTCGACAACCCCGCCCGGACCCGCCGATGCGGCAAGGTTGAAGCGCGGGATCGACACATCCCCGGCGGCACGCCCGCCCAGCATCGCCTCGTCAACGCCGAGATAGGCGGCAATGACCTCCCGATCGCGCTCGTCCAGCCGTCGGGGCGACCCGCGCGCGACATGCTGCTGCACATAGGCCGGATTGCGCCCGATCAGCCGCGACAATTCGGCGAGGCTGATCCTGCGTTCGCTTGCCAGCCTTGCCAGCGCGGCTCTCGGCTCCTCAACCATCATGCCCTGTCATAGTCGTAGGATTTTTCCTAGACAAGTCCGATAATATAGAACAGAACATGAACAGTGAGTCGTGATGGGGAGATGGCGGATGGAGTTGCTGAACAGGATCGAGGGCTATTTGGGGCGAACGGGCACGGCGGTGACAGGCTTTGGCCGCAAGGTCGCAGGCGATCCGCGGCTGGTGCTCGACATGCGTCGCGGGCGACGGCCGGGCGCGCCGCTGCAGGCGCGGATCGAACATTTTTTGTCGGAAAGGCCGAACTGATGGCGCGCGGTCCCGATGCGGGCACGCTGGTCGAACGCGCCCTGTCGCTGTCGGCGATGCGCGCTTCAATCGCAATGGTGGTGCTCGACGCAACGGCAACGCGATGGGCCAGCGCGACATTCAGCGGGGCACGACACGTTCTCGACCTGCGGCTGAGCGACACGGCAGCGGCGCGGCAATGGTTGGCCGGGCTGGCCGAGGCCGACCTGCCCATGCGCGGCCATCTGATGGCCGATTGCACCGTCGCTCACCTGCACTCGGCGGGCGGGACGATCGACGTTCGGATCGAAGCGCTTACCGTCGAGAGCGTATAGGCATCAACCGGCGGCGAAGCGCTTGAGCGTCGCAAGCGCTTCGTCCAGTTCGCCCTTCATGCGATGGTCGACCTTGGCGGGGCGTCCCGCACGCCGCCGCACGCCGCGCTCCAGCCGGTCGAGCAGCGCGTGGACCGTGCTGTCGGTCTCAGCCGCAGTGATCGCGGCATCGTCGGCGCGAAGCGGGACCGGCACCGCGGCCAGATGCGGGCGGCTGGCGGGCGTGATTTCAAAGGTTTCAATGCGGACCGGCTCGACCGGCCCCGCAGGTCCATCCACGTGTTCGGCCACCGCAAGCTCCGCATCGCGACGAAACAACGGTGTCACCGGCGCGCTGGGGGTCATCGGCACATCGGGGATGGCAGTGGGGTCATAAGCGGCAAGCGGCGTATCGAGGTCACCCGGCAGATCGCGTTCCACGATCGGGGGACCGGACGGGGCCGCCACTTCCAGAAATGGCGTGCCCAGGTCGCGCATCGCCCGGACCGGCTCGCGCACGGGCGCGTCGGGATGCTGGTCGGCGCGACGCGGGACCATGCGCGTCACCCGGCGCACCGGCGCCACTCGCGCCGCCACCGCCCAGGTGCACCCACCCGCGACCGATGCCGCAATCAGGATCAGCGCGATGCGCGCCGTGTTGCCAAGCGGCGGGCTGGCCGGCGGAAACAGCGCCGGCAACCCAGTGTCGAGCATCAGCGATTCGAGCCGCCAGGTCGGCAACAGCGCCGCGACAACGGCGGCGGCCAGGCCGACGATCGCGCCCGCGATCTGGCTGGGGGAGAGCTTCAAGCGTTTACGCCCGGAATACGCGACCATGACTCGTCCATTTCTGCGGCTTTGGTCAGCCTTTGGTAAACGGGTTTATAGCGCGAAATATTTGACGACCAGTTACGCTCGCGCTCGACGAACAAGCGCGCCCGGTCGCGGCGCGCTTCCCAATCGCCACGATCGGACAGCAGCGCGCCCAACGCGTCGGCAATGGCGGCGGGATCGTCGGGGGCGAACAATGTGCCGGTCACGCCATCCTCGATCAGTTCGCGGTGGCCGCCCACGTCCGACGCCGCGACCAGCCGGCGCTGCGCCATCGCCTCCAGCGGCTTGAGCGGTGTCACCAGATCGGTCAGTCGCATATGCTTGCGCGGATAGGCCAGAACGTCGATCAGGCTGTAATAACGCTCGACCTGATCGTGCGGCACACGCCCCACGAAACGGATATGATCGGCGACCGGCGACGCGGCAGCAGCGGCGCGCAGCATGGCCTCCATCGGCCCGCCGCCGACCATCAGCAACTGTGCGCCGGGGCGGCGCGCGACCAATGCCGGCATTGCCGCGATCAGGTCGTCCAGCCCCTCATAATCATAGAAGCTGCCGACATAGCCGATCACCTCGGTCCCCAGCCCCAGTCCGGCGGCAAGCGCATCGTCGCGCGGCAACGGTTCGCCGAACAGCGACAGGTCGACGCCGTTCGGCGATACGGTGATGCGCTCTGCGTCGATCCCGCGCGCGATCAGGTCGCCGCGCAACCCTTCGCAAATGACCGCCACGGCGTCGACACGTCGACACGCATAGGTTTCCAGCGCGCGGATCAGGCGATAGCGCGCCGATCCTTCGCGACCCGTCCCGTTGCCGACCGCCGCATCCTCCCAAAAGGCACGGATTTCATACAGGATGGGGATGCTGTGCCTGCGCGCCACGCGCAGCCCGGCCAGCGCCCCCAGGACCGGCGAATGCGCGTGCAGGATATCGGGGCGAAACGCCGCCACCGCACGATCGACGGCGCGGGCGAACGTCGCGATCTCATGCCATAGTCCGACCGGCATCGGCGCCGACCAGGCACTGCTGCTGCGATGAAAGGTCAGCCCGTCGAACGTCTCGACCGGCGCATCGACCAGATTGTATCGCGGTCCCGTCACCCCCGCGACGGCCCAGCCGCGCGCGGTCTGCGCCTTCATGATCGCACGGGTGCGAAAGGTATAGCCGCTGTGGAGCGGCAGGCTGTGGTCGAGGATATGAAGGATCCGCATGGCTGGACCCTGTGCCCCATCACCCTTTAACGTGACGTCAACCGCGCGTTCCTAAATACCGGGGCGCATGATCGACGCCTTTTCCATCCTGCTGACCCACGGGTTGATGCTGTTCGCGGCATGGCGGCTGTTGTCGCGCGACGATCTGGATCGGGAGGATGGCGCAGCGCAACGCGGGTTCCGCGCGCGCCGCGATCCCTGACGCCGATCAGGCGTCGGCGCCGACGCCGGCCAGCGCCTCGATCAACGCCTTGCTGAACGCCGGGATATCGCCCGGATTGCGGCTGGTGATGAGGTTGCCGTCAATCACCACTTCCTCGTCCACCACCTCGGCCCCTGCATTCTCCAGGTCGGTGCGAACCGACGGCCAACTCGTCACGCGGCGACCGTCGACCACATCGGCCTCGACCAGCAGCCACGGCGCGTGACAGATGGCGGCGACGATCTTGTCTTCGTCCATGAACGCCTCGACAATGTCGACGGCCTTGTCCTCCATCCGCATCTTGTCGGGGTTACCGACGCCGCCGGGCAGCAGCAGCGCGTCGTAATCGTCGATGTCGACCTGATCCAGTGTCAGGTCGGGCGTAATCGTCTCGGTCAGTTGGCTGTCGTTCTGCACGCCCCGGATCGGATCGGTCTTGATGGAAGCCAGCGTCACCTGTGCACCCGCATCCAGCAGCGCCTGGCGCGGATCGAACAGTTCGGAATGTTCAAAGCCGTCGGTGGCGAGAATCAGCACGCGCGAATTGAGGTCGGCCATGGGAATTGCTCCTTCGGGGGTTCGGCCCTTCAACAGCCCCTGCACGCGCTTGTTCCCGGAACGAAGCGGGGAACCGCGCATTGTTCGGGCCAGTGCGAAACGATGGCGAACCATGGCCCCCAGCATCACTTATTACGACGACAGCGAACCGGGCATCACCCGACGCAAAATGCGCCACGGATGGGGCTATTGGGATGCGGCGGGCACACGCATCACCGACCGTGAAGAGATCGATCGGCTGAACCGCATCGGCCTGCCCCCCGCCTATCGCGACGCATGGTTCTGTCCCGACCCGAACGGCCATATCCAGGCGGTCGGGTGGGACGACAAGGGTCGCAAGCAATATCGCTATCACCCCGATTTCCGTGAAGCGCAGGAAGCTGCCAAATACGCACGCTGCGCGCGGTTCGGCGAACGGCTGGCCCGGCTTCGCAGACAGGTGGAAAAGGACCTTCGCGCCCGCAAATTGTCGCGAGAACGCGCCATCGCGGCGGTCGTGCGACTGCTCGACCTCGGCCGGTTGCGCGTCGGCAATGAAGGCTATGTCAAAGCCAACAAGAGCTTCGGCGCGACGACGCTGCGCCGCCGCCACGCGACGCTGAAGGGCAGCCAGCTTCGGCTGCAATATCGGGCCAAGTCGGGCAAGCAACGCGTGCTGACCATCACCGACCATTCGCTGATCCGCTTCGTGCGGAAATGTCAGGATCTGCCGGGACAACACCTGTTCCGCTGGGTCGATGCGGACGGCGAATGCCACCCGGTCACGTCGGGCGACGTCAACGATTACATCCGCGCGGCGATGGGCGACGACTTTACTGCCAAGCATTTCCGCACCTGGGGCGCCAGCGCCATCGCGTTCGAGGCATTGGCGACCGCGCCCCAGCCAATCGGCCTGAAAGCCATGCTGGAGCCGGTGGTCGCGGCACTCGGCAACACCCCCGCCATCGCGCGCAAAAGCTATGTCCACCCCGCGCTGGTCGCGCTGGCCAAGGACAAGCCCGCACAGCTTGCGTTACGGTCGACGCTCAAGCTACCCCGGTCAACGCGCTACCTCACGCGGGCGGAACGCGGCCTGATCGCGTTCCTGAACGACTTTGACGACGAGAGCGCCCCCGCAAAGGCGGCGTGACGATTGGAGCCGACATGAGCAACACCAGCGCGGCCGAAAACGCCGCCCTTCCCGACCTCGACCCGATCGGGGTCCAGCGACAACTGAATGCGCTGGTCCGCGACAGTCTGGACTGGGTGGCGGGGCACTGGCTCCAGATCCTGATCGCGGTCGGCGTCGCCGCGCTGATCGTGCTCGCGCTCGACGCAATTAAACGCTGGGGCCGGCGTTATTGCGATCGGCAGCCGCTCGTCACCGGCTGGGCGGGGATCATCGGGCGCGCGATTGCGCGAACCAATCGCTTCTTCATGACGATGATCGCCGCCAAGCTGGTGGTCGGCGTGGCCGACGCGCCGCAGGGCGTGGTCACGACCACCAATTTCCTGTTCACCGTCGCCGCCGTGTTCCAGGCCGCGACCTGGGTGCGCGAAGTCATCCTGGGCATGGTCGAGGCCCGCACCCGCGGCGACCATCGCGGCAGCGAGGCGCTGGGCACGGCCATGGGCCTGATCCGCCTGCTCGTCACCTTTGCCGTGTTCGCGATCGCGCTGATCGTGGTGCTCGACAATCTGGGCGTGAACGTCACTGGCCTGGTCGCCGGTCTGGGCGTCGGCGGCATCGCCATCGGTCTGGCGGCGCAGGGCATTTTCGCCGACCTGTTCGCCGCGCTTTCGATCATCTTCGACAAGCCGTTCCGCAAGGGCGACAGCATCAGTTACGATACCACATTCGGCAATATCGAGGAAATCGGCCTGAAATCGACGCGCATCCGCAGCTTTCAGGGCGAAGAGCGGATCATTTCAAACAAGAACCTGCTCGACAAGGAAATTCAGAACAATACCCGCCGCGACCATCGCCGCGCCAAGTTCGTGATCGGCGTCACCTATCAAACCGCGCCAGAGATTTGCGCGCGCATCCCGGCACTGCTCAAGGAAATCGTGGAGGCGCACGACAAGA
Source organism: Sphingomonas sp. (assembly GCF_035490575.1). Lineage (GTDB taxonomy): Bacteria > Pseudomonadota > Alphaproteobacteria > Sphingomonadales > Sphingomonadaceae > Sphingomonas. Next base: position 6,145 of record NZ_DATJLI010000024.1, read on the forward strand.
TTTTCGTGCGGGCGGGCTTTGTCGGCTTTGGCGCATCCAGCCTCGATTTCGAGCTGGAGTTCGATTCGCCCGGTCCCGATTATGTCAGCTTCTATGACGGCCGCACCGCCATCGGTCTCGACATCCTCAAGCGCTTCAATGCCGACGGCATCGAAATCGCCTACCCCACGCAAACGACCTTCACCGCCGCACCCGACGGGCGGCTGGTCATGCCCTATGCCGAGGTTCAGCCGGTCAAGACCGTCGAGGCGCGTGAATGATGGTCGCCGCCGTCTATCGCTGACGGCGGCTATCGGTAACCGGCCTTAGTCGCCGGTCACCTTGACTGGACCCAGATCACCCTGACCGACCGTCGCCGACGCCATGTTCATCATCGCGTCCAGGCTGCGCTTGGCCTTCAGCCGCAGTTCCTCGTCAATCTCGATCCGCGGGGTCAGGTCGCGAAGCGCCAGATACAGCTTCTCCAGCGTGTTCATCGCCATATACGGGCAGATGTTGCAGTTGCAGTTGCCGTCGGCACCCGGCGCGCCGATGAACAGCTTGTCGGGCACCGCCTTTTGCATCTGGTGTATGATGTGCGGTTCAGTCGCGACGATCAGCGTGTCGCCGGTCAGGTTCTTCGCATAATCAAGGATACCGCTGGTCGAACCGACATATTCGGCATGTTCGACGATATGCGCGGGGCATTCGGGATGCGCCGCCACCGGCGCGCCGGGATATTGAGCCTTGAGCTTGAGCAGTTCGGTTTCGCTGAACGCCTCGTGCACGATGCACACGCCCGGCCACAACAGCATGTCGCGACCGAACTTGCGCGCCAGATAGCCGCCGAGGTGCCGGTCGGGACCAAAGATGATCGGCTGGCTTTCCGGGATTTGCGACAGGATTTTTTCGGCGGACGAAGACGTGACGATGATGTCCGACAGCGCCTTAACCTCGACCGAGCTGTTGATGTAGGTCAGCGCGATATGGTCGGGATGCTGCGCGCGAAATGCCGCAAACTGTTCGGGCGGGCAGCTATCCTCCAGGCTGCATCCGGCATCCATGTCGGGCAGGATGACGGTCTTTTGCGGGCTGAGGATCTTGGCCGTTTCCGCCATGAAGCGAACGCCGCAAAACGCGATGACATCCGCATCGGTTTCGGCGGCCTTGCGGCTGAGTTCCAGGCTGTCGCCGACGAAATCGGCCAGGTCCTGAATCTCGGGCTTCTGGTAATAATGGGCGAGGATCACGGCATTGCGATCCCGCCGCAGCCGGTCGATCTCCGCCAGCAGGTCCACGCCCTGAAGCGTTCCGCCGATACCGTTGCGCGCGTCCATGATGCCCAAAATCCCCGTCAGCCAGTTCGGGCGCTCACATGGCCCCCCGCGCCCCCACGATCAAGGGCGAAGCGGCTCAGCGCGGCCGGGCAACCACATCCTCCGGCCGGCGCGACTGGTCCCAACGTTCGCCGTCGCGCACGCCGCGTTCCGCCGGGAACGTCACCACGACCCGCGCATTGCCTTCGCCCGCGGCCACCAGCGGCGCGCGCATCGTCCGCATGATCGCCGCGCGCGCCATCTCGCGTGCCTGCGCCAGTCGTTCGGGCGAAGTCGCCTCCCGCTGCGCCGCGCCGTCCGCCGCGCGGGAGACACGCGCGCTCAATTCCTCGCCGGCTTCGCGCGTGACCAGCACGCCGCTGCGCTCGACCACGGTGGCTTTGCCCTCGTCCACATTGGCGCGGTCGGCGACGACATCGGGTGCATCGACGATCAGCGTGCGCGTATCCTCGTCCCATTGCAGGTCGCGTTCCGACAGCGCGGACAGGTCGACATGATAATCCACCGAATAGGGCATTTTCGCGACCCGACCCGATTTCAGCAGCCCGCCCCAGCGCACATCGGTCGCCGCCGCCTGCACCGTGCCCGACAGCCGCGCCACGCGCAGGTCGCCCATGCCCTCCATCTTGGCGGTGACGATCTGCGTTACCGCCGGCCCCTCGGGTGCTTCGACCGGCTTGGTGACCACATGGCGTTCGCGATAGTCGCTCCACGCGAACAGCAGCCCGCCGGTCACGGCCAGCAGCAAGGCCAGCGCCACGATCGTCCGCCAAGCATCGGGCTTCATGCGACGTGCCACAATGCGCCCTCCCCCTCGTGAACCGCGCCGCGACGGCGCAGGTCGAACAGGTGCGCCAGCACCGAACGCTGGGCCGCGGGTTTCAGCCGGGCGTCGATCCCGGCATACATCGCATCGACCATCGTCACCGTATCAGCCGGCGCACGGGCCAGCAGGCGCAATATCTGCCCCTCGCGCTGCTTGCGGTGGCCCAGCATGCCGCGCACCAGCCGCTGCGGATTATCGACGGGATCGCCATGCGCGGGAAAATAGACCCGCTCCTCACGTCCGATCAGTTTTTCCAGGCTGGCCATGTAATCGCCCATGTCGCCATCGGGCGGGGAGACGATCGTGGTCGACCAGCCCATCACATGGTCGCCGCTGAACATTGCCTGCGCTTGGGGGAGCGAAAAGGCCAGATGGTTCGACGTGTGACCGGGCGTCGCGATCGCTTGCAGGGTCCAGCCATCACCCTCCACCACATCACCGTCGTTCAGCACGCGATCGGGGCGATAATCGACATCGAACGCCGCATCGGCGCGCGGCCCGGCATCGTCCATCGTGAGCGGCGCGCAACCGACGACCGGCGCGCCCGTCACGTCGCGCAGCCTTGCCGCCAACGGGCTGTGGTCGCGGTGCGTGTGCGTCACCATCATCGCCGCCACCGGACGACCGCCGATCGCCGCCAACAGCGCCGCCAGATGATCCGCATCGTCGGGACCCGGATCAATCACGGCCAGCGCATCGCGGCCCACCAGATGCGTCTGGGTTCCCGTATAAGTAAAGGGGGATGCGTTGCCCGCCAGCACCCGCGTCACCAGCGGGTGGAGCGTTACGGCGGCACCGACGCGTTCATTAGCCATGCGGTCCATGTGGCCGCCCGCCGCCGCCCCGGCAAGGGGCTGCGGCAAGCGGCGCCCGCGATCAGGCGTCGGGTTTGGCCATTTTGGTGTGCTGCTTCGCCAGCATCGTGTCGGGGGTCAGGTGCGACAACGCGGCCTGAATCTTGTTCTTCACGCCGGAGACGACATGCGCCGATCCGTCCATCATCGCCTTCCACCCGTTTTCGGCGGTTTTCACGGGGTCTTCCTTGCTGTCATCCTGTCCGACCGGCGTGTCGAGCATGTTGGCGCGGGCAAAGAACTGTGTATCGGTCGGCCCCGGCATCAGCACCGTCACCCCGACGCCCGTATCCGCCAGTTCCTCTCGCAAGGCATAGGCAAAGCTGTCCAGATACGCCTTGGTGCCGTTATACACCGCCTGATAACTGCCGGGGATCAGCCCCGCGATCGACCCGGTAATCAGGATTCGGCCCGAACCCTGCCGGACCATGATCTGCGCGGTCTTTTGCAGCAGATAGGTCGTGCCCGTCACATTGGTGTCGATGACACGACGCCATTCCTCGGGCGACTGCTCGACAAAGGCGTGGCCCAGGCCGCGCCCGGCATTGGCGATCAGGATGTCGACCGGCCGACCGGCAACTGCCGCCAGCATCCGGTCATTGCCCTCGAACGTCGCAAGATCGGCCTCCACGGCCTCGACCGCCACACCTTCGGACCGCAACTCGCCCGCGGCCACGTCAATCTGCGGCTCATCGGCGACGAGCACGAGATCATAGCCTTCGCGCGCCGCGATCCGGGCGAGTTCGCGCCCGATGCCGGTCGATGCGCCGGTAATCACTGCCAATCCGTTCGCCATCATATGTCTCCTCGAAAACGCGCCCCTTGCCCAAGCGAATCAAGGCCTTGTCCGTTCCCGGCATTCCAGTGGAACGGGGTGCAGCGCCCCTCGTTTCAGGGGGAAACCCGCAACGAAAAGGCGCCGTTCTTGCTCCATACCCCTGCTGCCGCGCCTGCCCGTCCCCGCCGGACCGCGGTGATCGCGCATCTGCGCCATCCGATCGCGCAGCCGTTCATGGGCGGGATGGAGGCGCATTGCGACCTGCTGGTCCGCACGTTGATGGCAAAGGGGCATCAGGTGACATTGTTCGCCAGCGGCGACAGCGCGCCGGCCCTGCCGGTCGCGGCGGTTTCCCCACATGCTTATGAGGCGGAGCTTCCTTGGGCGATCTGGCGCGGCACCGATCGGCTGACCGCGTGGCTGGCCGACGCCTATGCCCGGTGCTGGGCTGCCGTGCTGGCCGGGGGGTTCGATATCGTCCACAACAACAGCCTGTTCGCGCCGATCCACGACTGGGCGCTGCGCGACGGCGTGCCGATGGTCACGTCACTGCACGTTCCGCCCTTTGGCCCGTTGCGGGAAGCGGTGGCGCGAAACCGCGCGCCCTGGCTGCGGCTGACGGTGCCCTCATCCAGCCAGGTTCCGCTATGGGGCAATGACGACGCGATCCGCGTGGCGCACAACGGCATCGACCTTTCGCGCTGGCAGCCGATCGGGCGGGGCAATGGCCGCGCGCTGTGGTTCGGACGGATTACGCCGAACAAGGGGACGCTCGCGGCACTGCGCGCCGCCGATGCAGCGGGGATCGCGCTCGACCTGATCGGGCCGGTCGAATGTGCGGACTATTTTGCCGAACTGACGCCGCACCTCAACGCGCCCCACGCCTATCTCGGCCATTTGTCGGGCGATGAACTAACTGCGCGCGTGGCGTCATCGTCTGTCGTGCTGAGCACGCCGATGTGGGACGAACCATTCGGGCTGGTCGCGGCGGAGGCGCTGGCATCGGGCGTGCCGGTCGCCGCGCTCGATCGCGGGGCGATGGCGGAAGTGATTGGCGATTGCGGCGCGCTGGCCGCCGATGAAGCCGCGCTGCCCGCCGCCATCCGCCGGGCACTTCGCGTGCCGCGCGCGCGGTGCCGGGCGCGCGCCGAACGCTGCTTCAGCGCATCCGCGATGGTCGCTGGCTATGCCGCCGCATATGACGATGCAATCGCCGGTTGCCGCGCCTCCAGCATTTCCAGCACGCGCGCGCTGCTGGCATAGGGCCGGTGCGATTGCTGCGCGGTGAGCGCCAGGTCTTCGGGATCGGGCGCGCGCAATACGGCATAATCGTCGCCCCGCCGCTCGATCAGACCCATCAGGACAAAGGCGCGCAGCCAGTGCTGCATCGTCCACTCGCCCCATTTGTCGCGAAAGCGCCGCGCATTGGCGAGCACGCTGTCGACATGGTGCACCGGCGGCATGTGGTGCGTGTGATATTGGTGAAAGGCCCGCGCGCCGCGCGCCCACAGGATCGGCACGCCCGCGTTCGCCAGCGTCCGCCCGAAATCGGTATCCTCGCCGCCATAGCCGCGGTAGCGCTCATCAAACCCGCCCAGCGCCAGAAACCGGTCGCGGCGCATCGCGAAGTTCAGCGACCAGAAGCAGCGATAGTCGCGGCACACGCCCGTCGGCTGGGTGGGCGGCCCGGCGCGCTCGCTGTGCTTCTCGCCCAGCGCCTCGAACCGCGCGAAATCGACCCCCGTTTCGGTCGCGCCCTTGGGCAGATACAGAACCTCTCCCATCAACACGGCGTCCCACTCGCCCAGCCGCTCGGCATAGTCGGTGACGAAGCCGGGGTCGGGGATACAGTCGATATCGAGGAACACCAGCCGGTCGGATGAAGCCGCCCGCGCCGCCGCGTTGCGAGCAGCCGCCAGTGGCAGGTCGGCGGCGTCGAGCATTATTTGTCGCACCGGAAAGGCGGTATCGGGCAGGCGATAGGGTTCGGCTTGCATGACCGCCACGACCAACTCGGCTGGGCGCGTGTCTTGCCGGTTCAGGCCATGCACCAGATTCGCCAGATGGTCGGCACGACCGAACCCAAGCGTGCAGATCGACAGCGTCATGCCATCGGCTCCGCGATCAAAGGTGCGGCCACGGCTGCCGGCGCATCGGCCCAGCCGCCAAGCTGCTCAAGCCACGCCGCCGCGCGCCTTGCCGCCTTTGGTTCGACCAGCCGCTGCTGCGTGGCGGGATCGATTGCGGCGGCGCGGGTCCATGCATCTGCCCATGCATCGACGTGCGACGGCCAGTGGAGCAACGCCACCGCCGCCCCGGCCGCGTCCAGCATCCGCGCTTTCCAGTGCTGTTCCTCGAAATATCGCCATTCGGGCACGACGATCCACGGACGGCCAAGCCCGGCGATCATGTGCACGGTGGTGTTGCCCGCCGATGACACCACACGATCGGCGGCGGCGATCCAGTGTTCGGGATTGCCCACCCAACCCATGTGACGCAAATTGCCCGGCGGTGTCGAATGCCATTCGCTGGCGACCTCACCGATCGTGATCCACAGCGTGTCCGGCTCCGCCCGCGCGCCCAGTGTGAGCGGCGTGGCCGGGGTTCCGGCGCCGCCCCCACCGGCGACTGCAAGCACGATCTGGCGATCCAGCGGCAGGTTCAGCGCCATTCGCGCCGAGTCACGCGTGATTGCCGGCACTTCGACCCCCAGGCCGGGGGCATGATGCGTCTTTGTCAGCATCCAGCGGGGCCGGCCGGGCTGTTCCAGATCGGCATGATAAGGCGCCAGCACGCCCAGCGCGCCTTCATATGCCGCCATGTGCCCCGCATCGCTGCGTGCACCATGTTGCAGCACGGTGACGCACGGCACCGACGCAATCCGCGCCAGTTGCGCCAGTTCCGCCGACACATCGGTGATAAACAATGCGGGCCGTTCACGCGCGAACCAGCCGGTGATGATCGCGACCGCTTCGGCGATGGTCGCCCAGCCCAGCGGCGCGCAGTGCAGTGTCACGGGCGTTGGCGCATTGGCCAGCGCTGCCGGCGCGTCGACCGGCGGCTCGAACAGCGACGGGATTTTCACGATCGTCGCATTGGGCGGCAGCGCCGGAAAGATATCGTCGCGCGCGCAGAACAACGTAACCCGGCGTTCGCGCGGCAGCGCGTGGACCAGCGCCGCCGCGCGTTCGGCGTGGCCGCGCCCTTGATGATGGACGAAATAACCAAAGGGTGCGCTCAACAGATCACCTGTGTCATCGAGGGGGACTGGCGCATCGCATCGACGATGCCGCCCGCATGGGGGCGGCGCGCGACGAAGATGCCCTTGCGCCCCGCCAGTTGCCGCAATTCCCGGCTGTGATTGGCGACCAGAATGGCGTTGGGACAGGCTTCGAGCATGTCCAGGTCGTTGCCGCTGTCGCCCGCCGCGTGCACGCGCGTCAGCGGCAGGGTCATGCGATCGGCGATCCAGCGCATCGCCGCGCCCTTTCCCGCGCCGTGCGGCAGCACGTCCAGCAGATTGCCATGGCTGTGGATCACCCGCGCCCGGTGTCCTGCGCGCTGCAATGCGCGTTTCAGCCGCTCCGCCCCCTCTGAATCGGCGAACCAGCTCAGCTTGTGGCGGCGCTGTTCGACGGGCGGCTGTTGCTCGATCCCGGACACCCCCGCCGCCACGTCCGCGATCGCCGCCGGGTTCCAGCCCTTGTCGATCGCGGCGGCGTAGTTGCGGTCGGCGATCAGCCGCCCGCCCGCACGCCAGTAGATTTCGGCGCCGACCGACGTGACCATCACCATCGGACCCGGATAGCGCCATTCGGCCAGCAACCGCTGCGCTTCCTGCAACGATCGCCCCGTGGCAATGCCGAAGCCGATCTGTGGCCGTTCGCCCAGCAATTCACACAGCTCCGCCGCGCCCTCTCGGCATCCGGTCAGCGTATTGTCGATGTCGCACAGCAACAATCGCTCGAACCGCGCGCTCGCCACCGGCACGTCGCGCAGCGACCGGGCGATGGTGACGAAACGCTCGGCATAGGCATTCCAGTCCAGCCGCCGCGCCCCCGCCCGACCCGCTGCCGAAGCGGCTGTCCATGCAGCGCGGTCGTCGAGCAAACCGCGGATTGCCGCTGCGAACGCGGCTGGCGACCGGGGGTCGGCCACGACGCCGTGCCCCAGCGCCGCGATGATGTCGGCGGGGCCGCCATGGTTGGTCGCCACCACCGGCACGCCGTGAAACGCCGCTTCGGTCAGTGTCAGGCCATAAGGCTCTGTAAAAGCGGGATTGAGGAACAGACCGCCGGTTTCGCGCGCCAGGGCATAAAGCGACGCGATATCCGCCCGCTCATGCCGCTTGGGCAGCGCCAGGCTGCCATACAGGTCGTGGCGATCCATCCGGTCGATCAGCCCGGCGATCACGCCTTGCTGCTCGGTCTCCCCACTGTCGGGCGCATCGCGAAGCCCGGCGACGATCGCCAGATTGGCCCGCGCCCGCAGACCGGCATCGGCGGCATAAAGGTCGACTAGCCCGCCCAGATTCTTCTTCGCCACCGGCCGCGCAATGGCGAGCAGCAAAGGTTTTTCGGGGGACCGCAGGAACGGCTCGATCAGGCGGCGGGCACGGTCGGTGCCGATGTCGATACCCTCGTCCAGACAGGCCCCCGGCGCCACGCAGTGAATGCGTGCGGCATCGGCCCCGGCATAGCACATCAATTGCCGTTCCGCCTCGTCACGGGAGGACGCGATGACGGCGTCGGCGGCCCGCACCGCCCTTGTTTCCAGCGCAATTCTGCGATCGATGCCTGGACAGGGCAGATCGGCGCTGTTCAGCTTGTCGATGCCCATCGAATGTCCGGTGAAGATGAACGGGATGCCGAACCGCTCACGCACGGCAATCGCGACCTCGGCCGCGTCGGCGAAATGGGCGTGGATCACATCGGGCCGCACCGCCAGCCGCGCCAGATGATCGATCAGCGCGGCGGTAAAGGTCGGGCGATCGGCGGCATTGGCGTCCTTGCTCAGATAGGCACGGTTGCCCGAATCGATGCGGCGGATACGCAGCCGGTCATTGATGACCTCGACCGGCCGGGCATAGGCGTCGCCCAGTGCAGGATCGTCGATCAACCGCGTGACGATCTCGACATCGCGCACGTCCGCACGCTTGGCCAGCGCCATCGCCGCGCCCAGAATATAGGTGATGTGCCCCCCCGTATCCTCGGTCAGGCCGAACTGGACGGGAGGCGCTTTCAGGCAGCCGCCCAGCGCAAGGGACAGGATACGCACCAGCGGGCCTCCATTTCGGGATCGACGTCTCCGTTTCGGGAGCGCAATGCCAAACCGATCGTTGCGCGCTTGGTTGCATTTCAGCAGCCCCGCCGAATAAAAAAGGCCATTGATTTGCATCAAGTTACGCCGGATCGCACACCCCTGACCCCGCCACCGCGATATGTGTTCGTGGGCGGATTGCACCGCAGCGGCACGACGCTGGTCGCGGACCTGCTGGCGGCCGCGCCCGGCATTGGCGCGATCACTGGCGCGCCGGTCCCCGAGCAGGAAGGCGTGTATCTGCAAGGCGCCATCCCGCACGGCGCGCGCCACGGTATTCCCGGTGCGTTCGCGTTCGATCCCGACCAGCATCTGACCGAAACCAGCCGCTTCAACACGCACGAAGTCGCGCGCCGCATCGCCGCCGAATGGGACTCCTGGTATCCTGCCAGCCCAAGGCTCCGCGTCGAAAAGTCGCCGGTCAATCTGCTGCGCTCGCGGCTGTATCAGTCGCTGTTTCCGACCGCGCTGTTCGTGTTCGTCATCCGTCATCCGATCGCTGTCGCGCGCGCCACCGCGAAATGGAGCGGGCGGGCGGAACGCGAACTGATCGCGCATTGGGAACAGGCCCATGACCTGCTGTTCGGCGACCTGCCCCACCTGCACAATCATGTGCTGCTGCGTTACGAGGATCTGGCACGCGACCCGGCAAGTCAGTTGCGGCGGCTGTCGGCCTTTACCGGCGTCGAAATCCCGTTGCCCTCAACGCCCATCGACAACCGGAACGCCCAATATGCCCAGCCGCCTTGCGACGCGGTGTTCCCCGTCGCCCGCATATTGGGCTACGGCCCTGACCCGATGCATTTGCACCCGATCCAGATCGCGACCGGCAACCATTATTTCCGCAGCGTGACCGAACAGCTTTAGGCCGGATCACTGTCCAGATAGGCCGCCACCCAGACCAGCGGCGCGTTCCAGTTGATGGTGACTTCGTTCAGCGCATAGGCGCGGATATGGTCCGCCCAGCAGCGTTGCGGCGCGCATTTGCCCTTCAGCGTCTTGGCCACGTCATCGCTCATCGCGCTGTTGTTCGGACCGCCCGATACAACACCCGGCGGCGGCGGCGGCAGGGACGCGTCGAGCGACTTCGCCCAGAAACGATGATGCGGATTCTGCATCGGCTTCCATCCGAAGCCCGTGAGATAGGACTGGCCCAGCGGATTGCGCCCCAGCACATAGTCCATGGCGCCCAGCGCCGCCCGGCGATATTTCGCATCATCGGTGAAACGCGCCGCCAGCCCCAGCAGCATCGCACGGTTCAGCAGGTCCGAATTGGACCCCCATGCATAACGCTGTCCCGCATAGGGGATGGCATAACCCGACTGCCCCGCCTCCGCGACGAAGCCGTCCGCCGCCGTGACGATGCGCGCGCGGGCATCACGCCGGATCGCATCGGGCATTCCGTCCGCCACCGCCAGCGTGATCGTGCCGAGTGCACCCGTGTCGGCCCAGTTCGGCACCTCAACCGCGCCCTTGCCCAGCCGGTCGGCGAAACGCGCATCGCCGGTCAGCGCGAACAGCTCCGCCGCGGCCCACGCCCGGTCGTCGTCCAGTTGCCCGTCGCCATAACCGCCGCTGCCGGTAAAGCCCTGCGCCGCCAGGATGCGCGGATGCCGTTCCGCCGCGTCCCATGCCGCCAGCGCCGCCTTGCGGCAGCGATCGGCAAAGGCAGGATCGGCATTGCGCCACAACCGCGCCGCCTGTGCCGCGACCGCCGCCAGGTTGAGCGTCGCGGCAGTCGACGGGGGATAGATCAGCCGGTCCTCGGGATCGTCGGCGGGCGGCATCGGCAACGCGGTCCAGCGCCGGTCAGCCACCTTGTGAAACGCCATCCCACCCGCATCCCGTCGCACCAGCGTCAGCCGTCCATCGCTGGCCGGCTCCCCGACCGGCAGCGCCAGCATGGTGCCCGCCGGCACCTGCATCCGCAGCATCCATTCGACTTCCCACCGCGCTTCGTCGAGCAGGTCGTCATGGCCATTGCCCGCTTCGGGAAGTCGGGCCTGGCCATCGGCGAACAGCGGCCGGGCGAAACCCGCTTCATACAGGTTCTGGAGCGTCCAGACGCTGATACCGGCATTCACCACATATTTGCCGTGATCGCCGGCATCATACCATCCGCCGGTCACGTCGCGCGGCTGGTCGCATCCGGGCCAGACATTGCCGGCCTCATCCTTGCCCGAAAAACATGCGGCGACTTCGGGCGCATGACCGGCGGGCCGCGCCCAACCCTCGCCCGCCCAGCGCGCCAGAATGGGCGTGCCCGCGCGCTGATGGTAAAAGAAGTTGAGCGCCGCATGGGCCAGCGGACGATAGATGCCGGGCGCGACCGGGAACGGCTGGCTGGCGGCGCCCGCCACCTTCAACCGATAGCGCCCCGCCGGGGCCGCGTCGAAGGCGATGTGGTGGACATGATCGCCCGTCGCCGCATCGTCGCCCGCAACGCTGGTCCGCCCCTTCAGCACGATGCGACCATCCGCCCGCTCCAGCGTCCATGGCAGCGGTTCGGGCGACGGCGCGGCGACGATCGCCTGTTTGGGGTCGCCGGGCCGAAAGCCGATCTGGTTCAGATGAATGGCAGCGTCGGTCATCAGCAGCATGGAGTGGCTCCGATCGGGTCCGTGCCCGGCATCAGCAGTGCGCCGCCCGTGCAGCGGCAGGATGCGCGAACCCCCGGCAATCGACAAGCCGCAGCATGGGCTGCACAAGGTCCATCTGTCGCCAACGGCTCGAAAGCGCGATTGGGGCGTTGAAAGGCTGTTTCGAGGGAGCCTGTTTCTGTCCGCTTTTCTCCATGCCGTCGGCACCGCCACGCCCACGCACGATGTGCACCCCGTCTTTCTCGACTGGGCGCGGGCGCAACTGGCGGGCGGGCGCGGGGAAGCATTGTTCGAACGCATGGCCGCTCGCTCCGGCATCGACCATCGCTGGTCGGTGCTGCCAAAGGATCGGACGCCGATCGAACCCGGTGGCTTCTATGCGCCTGACGCATGGCCGGGCACGGCGGCGCGGATGCGCCTCTATGCCGAACATGCGCCCGAACTGGCGCTGGCCGCGATCGCCGACCTGTCGGCGCGGACGCCGCTCCACGGGATCACGCATCTGGTGGTGGCGAGCTGCACCGGCTTCGTCGCGCCCGGCGTCGATCAGATCATCGCGCGGCGCCTGGGACTGACTGCCTCGACCGAGCGGCTTCTGATCGGTTTCATGGGCTGTTATGCTGCCATCGCCGCGCTGCGGTCGGCTCGGCATATCGTTCGATCCGATCCGGCGGCGCGCGTGCTGGTGGTGACGGTGGAGCTTTCGACGCTGCACCTGCAACAGACCGACAATCTCGAGGCGATCCTGGCGATGCTGCAATTCGGCGATGGCGCGGCGGCCGGGCTGGTGAGCGCCGATCCGGGCGGGTTCGCGCTGGGTCAGCCCTTCGCCACCACGCTGCCCGACAGCCATGAACTGATCCGATGGGCGATCACCGACCATGGTTTTGCCATGCACCTGTCGGGTGAAGTGCCCGCGCGCATCGCCGGGGCGCTGGCGGAGCGCGCCTTTGCCGATGTCGCGACGGGCGGCGACGGGCCGGGCGCGATCGACGGATGGGCCGTTCATGCCGGCGGCCGCTCGATCCTCGATGCGGTCGAACACGGGCTCGATCTCGTCCCCGATGCGCTCGCCGCCTCGCGCGCGGTGCTCGCACGGAATGGCAA
>NZ_DATJLI010000025.1:0-14610 GCF_035490575.1 Sphingomonas sp.
GCCGAGGCGCGTGCCGCCGCCGATGCTGCAAAGGCTGCGCCCGAACCCGCGCCTCAGCCCGAGCCGGAAAAAGTGGAATCGGCCAAGGCCGAACCCGTCAAGTCGGAACCTGTAAAGGCCGAAGCACCGGCAAAGACCGCACCTGCTTCGCCGCCGCCCCCGCCGCCTGCGCCGCCCCAGCCGGTGACGCTGCAACTCGACCCCGGTCTCCCGGCGCCGCGTCGGTTCAGTCCGGTCGCGCGCCCGGAAATCCCCAAGCCCCAGCCCAAGTCCGAGCCGAAGGCGGAAGCGCCTGCACCCGCGCCCACATCGACGCCTGCTGCCGCGCCCACCGCGCCGTCACAGCCGACGCGCTCGCTGGGTCCGAACGCAACGCCGCGCCGTGATGCGCCCGCGCGTCCGGCACCGTCGCGCGACCGCAAGGCCGACGACCGCCGTCAGTCGGGCAAGCTGACCGTCAATCGTGCGCTGAACGAGGATGGCGGCGCGCGCGCGCGCAGCCTTGCCGCGCTCAAGCGTGCGCGTGAAAAGGAGCGTCGCGGCCAGGGCGGCCCGCGCGAACCGCAGGCCAAGCAGGTCCGCGATGTTCAGGTTCCCGACACGATCACCGTGCAGGAACTGGCCATCCGCATGGCCGAGCGCGGCGCCGATCTGGTCAAGGCGCTGTTCAAGATGGGGATGCCCGTCACGCTGACGCAGACGATCGACCATGACACCGCCGAATTGCTGGTGACCGAATTCGGTCACAATTATCGGCGCGTGTCCGAAAGCGACATCGACCTCAAGCTGGATACGACCGGCGACGAGGAAGGCACGCTCCAGCCGCGCCCGCCGGTAGTCACGATCATGGGTCATGTCGACCATGGCAAGACCAGCCTGCTCGACGCGCTGCGCGGCACCGATGTGGTGACGGGTGAAGCCGGTGGCATTACCCAGCATATCGGCGCCTATCAGGTGACGCAGAAGGACAAGTCGCGGATCACGTTCCTCGACACGCCGGGCCATGAGGCATTTTCGGAAATGCGCGCACGCGGTGCGAACGTGACCGATATCGTCGTGCTGGTGGTCGCCGCTGATGACGGGCTGATGCCGCAGACGATCGAGGCCATCAACCACACCAAGGCGGCTGGCGTCCCGATGATCGTGGCGATCAACAAGATCGACAAGCACGAGGCCAATCCGCAGAAGGTGCGTGAACGCCTGCTCGAACACGAAGTCGTGGTCGAGGCAATGTCGGGCGACGTGCAGGATGTCGAGGTTTCGGCGCTGAAGAAGACCGGCCTGGATGAGCTGATCGAAAAGATCCAGCTTCAGGCCGAACTGCTCGAACTGCGCGCCAATCCCGATCGCGATGCCGAGGGCACCGTGATCGAGGCCAAGCTCGACAAGGGCCGGGGTCCGGTCGCGACCGTTCTGGTCAGCCGTGGCACATTGCGGGTCGGCGACGTGTTCGTCGTCGGCGCCGAAAGCGGCAAGGTCCGCGCGCTGGTCGACGACAAGGGCCGCCAGGTCAAGGAAGCCGGTCCGTCGGTCCCGGTCGAAGTGCTGGGCATGTCGGGCGTGCCGATGGCGGGCGATCCGTTGCAGGTCGTCGAAAGCGAGGCGCGTGCCCGCGAGGTCGCGGAATATCGTCAGGGCGTCATCAACCAGAAGCGCACGACGACTGCGCCGGCCAGCCTGGAGACGATGTTCTCGGCGCTGTCGGCCAAGCAGGCGATCGAATATCCGCTGGTGGTCAAGGCCGACACGCAAGGGTCGGTCGAGGCGATCGTCGCGTCGATCAACAAGATTTCGACCGACGAAATCCGCGCCCGCGTTCTGCATTCGGGCGTCGGCGGCATCACCGAAAGCGACGTCAACGTGGCGGCGGCATCGGGCGCGCCGATCATCGGCTTCAACGTGCGTCCCAATGCCAAGGCGCGCGAGATTGCCGAGCGCAACCATGTCGCGTTCAAATATTATGACGTGATCTATGACCTGACCGACGAAATCCGGGCGGGCATGGCGGGCGAGCTGGGTCCCGAAGCGTTCGAAACGGTCGTCGGCCGCGCCGAAATCCGCGAGGTGTTCTCGGCGGGCAAGCATGGCAAGGCCGCCGGTCTGCTCGTTACCGAAGGCGTCATTCGCAAAGCGCTCAAAGCGCGCATCACGCGCGACGACGTCATCATCTATCAGGGCGAAATCGCATCACTGCGCCGCTTCAAGGATGATGTCGCCGAAGTGCGCGCAGGTCTGGAATGCGGTGTGACGTTCAGCCAGAACTTCACCGACATCAAGGCCGGCGACTATCTCGAAACCTTCGAGGTCGAGATGCGCGAGCGGACGCTCTGAGCGTCCGCTCCGTATCGGGGAGCTATTGATGGTCAGGCAGCAGGATAGCACGCAGGAGGGGCGCTCGGTCCGCCTGCTGCGCGTCGGCGAACAGGTGCGCCACATCCTGTCCGATGTGTTGATGCGGGGCGATGTGCATGATGATGTGCTCGCCGCGCACAGCGTTTCCGTCACCGAAGTGCGGATGTCGCCCGACCTTCGTCACGCGACCGTGTTTGTGAAGCCGCTGCTGGGCGCGGACGAGGCGGCGGTGCTCAAGGCGCTGCGGACCCATACCGCCTATCTCCAGCGCACGGTCGCCTCGCGGGTGAATCTGAAATACGCCGCCAGGCTCAAATTCCTGGCCGATGAGAGCTTTGACGAGGGCGGGCGGATCGACGCGCTGTTGCGGTCGCCCGACATCGCGCGCGATCTGGACGACGAGGCCGAATCGCCGGATCGGGACTGAGCGCGGTCGCGGTCATGGCCAAGCTGTATTTCTACTATGCTTCGATGAATGCGGGGAAATCGACCACGCTGCTGCAGGCCGATTTCAACTATCGCGAACGCGGGATGCACACCCTGTTGTTCACAGCCGGGCTGGACGAGCGCGAAGGGCGCGGACGGATCGGCTCGCGAATCGGGCTGGGCGCCGATGCGATCCCCTTTGACGAATCGACCGATCTGTTCGGATGCGTCATGGGCGAACATGCCACGCGCACCGTCGGTTGCGTGCTGATCGATGAGGCGCAGTTCCTGACCGCCGCACAGGTCGCGCAATTGGCGGCGCTCGCCGACAAGGGCGACGTGCCGGTGCTGGCTTATGGTTTGCGAACCGATTTCCGGGGCGAGTTGTTCGAAGGTTCGGCGCGGCTGCTGGCGATCGCCGATGCGCTGATCGAGCTGAAATCGGTGTGCCAGTGCGGGCGCAAGGCGACGATGAACCTGCGCGTCGATGGCGATGGCAATCCGGTGCATAAGGGGCGCCAGACCGAAATCGGCGGCAATGATCGCTATGTCGCGCTGTGCCGCCGCCATTTCACCGAGGCGATGGAGCGCTGACCGGCGCCAGGCGACGGGCATCGACGATGCCGCGCAACGCCTGTGCCCGCGCGTCCAGTTCGCCGCGTTCCGCACCGGACAGTCCGCCGGCCGCATAGCGGCTTTGCAGCACGCCGATCTCGTCATTGTCGCGGCGAAGCCTGCGTGCTTCGCGGCGTGAGAATTGCCCGGCGCGGCGGCCGTCGCGAATTCGCGCATCGGTGTCGCGTAATGTCGGGCCGACGCCTTCTATGGCACGCGGGATGGCGCGTTCGCCGCCGCCGCCGCCGTCCCAGATCTGGGCGGCGGGCAGGGCCGACGGCATCAGGCACAGCAAGATCGACAGGCTTCGCATCAGCGCTCTCCAATTGAGGGCAACCTGCGCGCCCAAAGATGAAGCGGGGCTGACTGGCGAAGTGGCGGGCAACGCTTTAGGCGCATATGCCATGCATGGCTGGATCATTCTCGACAAACCATTGGGTCTTGGCTCGACGCAAGCAGTCAGCGCGGTCAAGCGCGCGCTGCGCGATGGCGGTTATCCCAAGCTGAAGGTCGGCCATGGCGGCACGCTCGATCCGCTGGCGACGGGCGTGCTGCCGATTGCGGTGGGAGAAGCGACCAAGCTGGCCGGGCGGATGCTCGACAGCGACAAGGTCTATGACTTCACGATCGCCTTTGGTGCGGAGACCGACACGCTGGACGGGGAGGGGCGCATTGTCGATACCAGCGACGGTCGCCCGGCGATCAGGGCGGTGCAGAATGTGCTGGCCGACTTTACCGGCGCGATCCGCCAGCGTCCGCCCGCCTATTCTGCGCTCAAGATCGAAGGCGAGCGCGCTTATGACCGCGCGCGCGCGGGCGAGGTGGTCGAGATGGCCGAACGGGCAGTGACGGTCCACTCGCTGGTGGCCCAGCCCGCGATTTCGGACGCGCCGCTCGCCTTTGCCACCTTCACCGCGCATGTGTCCAAGGGCACCTATATCCGCAGCCTGGCGCGCGACATCGCGCGGGCGCTGGGCACCGTGGGGCATGTCACCATGCTGCGCCGGGTCCGGGCGGGGGCGTTCACGCTCGATCAGGCGATTTCACTGGACAAACTGGCGGATGCCGCTAAGGCGCGGACGCTTGAAGACCTATTCCTGCCGTTAAGGGCGGGGCTGGACGACATCCCGGCTCTCACCCTTGTTCCCGGTCAGGCAGGATCGCTCCGTCAGGGGCGGGTGCTGACCGGACATGCCGCTGACGATGGCCCGTATTTTGCGCTGGACGGCGATACGCCGGTCGCGCTGGTCGAGGTTCTGGACGGAGACGTCCGTGTCGTGCGCGGCTTCAACCTGTAACAACGATGTCGAGGGAAATGACATGTCGATCACTGCCGAGCGCAAGGAAGCGCTCATCCAGGACAATGCCCGCCAGTCGGGCGACACCGGCAGCCCCGAAGTGCAGGTCGCGATCCTGACCGCACGGATTTCGGCGCTGACCGAGCATTTCAAGACGCACGCCAAGGACAATCATTCGCGCCGCGGTTTGTTGATGATGGTCAACAAGCGCCGCAGCCTTCTCGACTATCTGAAGAAGAAGGATGCGGATCGTTATACCGCGCTGATCGCGAAGCTGGGTCTTCGCAAGTAATTCGGAACGGCTCCGCGGTGCGGGGCCGTTTCCATATTCCGGTATCGGCAATTCGGCCGTGTCCCGGATCAAAGCCTCTCCCGTTTGCCCCGAACTTGTCGACGGGCTGCACTTCCATCTGAAAAGGGAAGGACGGGGCTTCGACAAGCTCAGCCCGAACGGGTTGGAGAGGTCTCTAGCGAGCCATACAGGCTCGACAGGCCCCGGTGGCATAGGGCTGCCGGACAAAGGAAATCAGATGTTCGATCACAAGAAAGTGGAAATCGAGTGGGGCGGAAAGACCCTGACGCTCGAAACGGGCAAGGTTGCCCGCCAGGCTGACGGCGCGGTCATCGCGACGCTCGGCGAAACCGTGGTGCTGTGCGCCGTGACCGCCGCCAAGTCGGTCAAGGAAGGGCAGGATTTCTTCCCGCTCACCGTGCATTATCAGGAAAAATTCTCGGCCGCGGGGCGTATCCCCGGCGGCTTCTTCAAGCGTGAGCGCGGCGCGACCGAAAAGGAAACGTTGGTCAGCCGCCTGATCGACCGCCCGCTTCGTCCGCTGTTCCCCGAAGGTTTCTATAACGAAATCAACGCGATCGCTCAGGTTCTCAGCTATGATGGCGAGAATGAGCCGGACATTCTGGCGATGGTCGCGGCATCGGCGGCGATGACGCTGTCGGGCGTGCCCTTCATGGGTCCGATCGGCGCGGCGCGTGTCGGCTACCAGAATGGCGAATACATCCTGAACCCGACCGACGAACAGGTGGCCGAGGGCGATCTGGACCTAGTGGTCGCGGGCACGCACGACGCGGTGATGATGGTCGAATCGGAAGCCAATGAGCTGTCCGAGGAAGTCATGCTGGGCGCGGTCCTGTTCGCGCACGACAATCTGCAGCCGGTGATCGACGCGATCATCAAGCTGGCCGAACAGGCCGCCAAGGAGCCGTGGGATCTCAAGATCAACGACGACCAGGCAGCGCAGAAGGCCAAGCTGAAGGCGCTGATCGGCGACGACCTGAAGGCGGCATACAAGCTGACCAACAAGTCCGAGCGTCAGAACGCGATCAACGACGCGCGCACCAAGGCGCGCGAGGCGTTGGCCGACCTCAAGGAAAGCGATCCCGCCCAGTATCTCGGCACGCTCAAGCTGGTGAAGAAGCTGGAAGCGGATATCGTGCGGACCGCCATCCTCAAGGAAGGCATCCGCATCGACGGCCGCGACACGCGCACCGTCCGCCCGATCGTTGCGGAGGCGCACTTCCTGCCGCGCGCGCACGGCTCGGCGCTGTTCACGCGTGGCGAGACGCAGACGATCGCGACCTGCACGCTTGGCACCAAGGACGCCGAGCAGATGATCGACGGTCTGGGGGGGCTCAGCTACCAGCATTTCATGCTGCACTATAACTTCCCGCCCTATTCGGTCGGTGAAGTGGGCCGCTTTGGCGCGCCGGGTCGCCGCGAAGTCGGCCATGGCAAGCTGGCATGGCGTGCGCTGCACCCCGTGCTGCCGAGCAAGGACGAGTTCCCCTATACGATCCGCGTGACCAGCGACATCACCGAGTCGAACGGCTCGTCGTCGATGGCGACGGTGTGCGGCGGTTCGCTGGCGATGATGGACGCCGGCGTGCCGATCAAGCGTCCGGTCAGCGGCATCGCCATGGGCCTGATCCTGGAAGGTGACGAGTTCGCCGTGCTGTCCGACATCCTGGGTGACGAAGATCATCTGGGCGACATGGACTTCAAGGTCGCCGGCACGTCCGAGGGCATCACCACGATGCAGATGGACATCAAGATCGCCGGCATCACCAAGGAGATCTTCGAAACCGCGCTGAACCAGGCGAAGGAAGGCCGCGCGCACATTCTTGGCGAAATGGCCAAGGCGCTCGATTCGTCGCGCACCGAGCTGTCGGCGCACGCGCCGCGCATCGAGACGCTGCAGATCGACAAGTCGAAGATCCGGGACGTGATCGGCACCGGCGGCAAGGTCATCCGCGAGATCGTCGCGACGACCGGTGCCAAGGTGGATATCGATGACGACGGCATCATCAAGGTCAGCTCGTCCGACCACGCCCAGATCGAAGCCGCGATCAACTGGATCAAGGGCATTGTCGAAGAGGCCGAGGTCGGCAAGATCTATAACGGCAAGGTCGTCAATCTGGTCGATTTCGGCGCGTTCGTGAACTTCATGGGCGGCAAGGACGGTCTGGTCCATGTCTCCGAAATCCGCAACGAGCGGGTCGAGAAGGTCAGCGACGCCCTGAGCGAAGGGCAGGAAGTCAAGGTCAAGGTGCTGGAGATCGATCCGCGCGGCAAGGTTCGCCTGTCGATGCGCGTCGTCGACCAGGAAACCGGCGAGCCGCTGGAGGACACCCGGCCCGCACGGGAACCGCGTAGCGACCGTGGCGACCGTGGTCCGCGCGGCGACCGTGGCGATCGTGGTCCCCGTCGTGAAGGCGGTGATCGTGGCCCGCGCCGCGACCGTGGTCCCCGCCGTGAGCAATCGGAGAACAAGGAAGAAGGCGGCGAGAATGTCGGTCTGCCTTCATTCATCACCGAAAACTGATTTCGATCAAGCAACGAAAGGGCGGGGCGCGGCATAAGGTCGCGTCCCGCCTTTTTTTGTGATCTCAGGGTGATAGCGATCGGGGCAGGCAGGCAGGCAGGCAGGGGGATTGGTGACGCGGAACGGCGCAAACGAGGTCGCGGGATGGATCGAACGTCTGCCGCTGGCGTCCGACCGTCCGTTGATCGGCTATGGCGTGACCGCGATCCTCGTCGTTATCGCCTGGGCGCTCAGGCTGGTCGCCGATCCATGGCTGCCGGGCGGTTTTCCCTATCTGACCTTCTTCCCCGCCGTTATCCTGTCATCGGCGCTGTTCGGGGTGCGCCCGGGCGTGGTTGCCGGCATCGTATCGGGCCTGCTGTCCTGGTATTTCTTCATCGAGCCGCGCTACAGCTTCGGCATCGGGCCGGGCACGCCGATGGCGCTGATCTTCTATGTGCTGGTCATCGCTACCGATATTCTCATCATCCACTGGATGCAGGCGGCGAACGCCAAGCTGGCGCGCGAGCGTGAATTAAGCCGGGTGCTGGCGCGCACGCGGGAAATGCTGTTCCACGAACTGCAACATCGCGTGTCGAACAATCTTCAGGTCGCCGCCGGTCTCATCAGCCTGCAAAAGCGCCAGGTGCACGACCCCGACGCACGCATCGCGCTGGACGAAGCGTCGCGACGGCTGGCGTTGATCGGGCGGATCAGCCGGCAGCTTTATGACGCGGGCGGCGGCGCCCGGCGGATGCGCGATTTCCTGGAGCCGCTGTGCCGCGACGTGATCGAAGCGAGCGGGCGGGCGGGCATCCGGTGCCGGATCATGGTCGATGACGAAGCGATGGTCGGCGCGGATGCGGCGATCCCGCTGGCGCTGATCGTGGCAGAGGCAATGGCCAATGCGATCGAACATGGCTTTGCCGAACGCGATCACGGCGTGATCGACGTGGAACTGTCGCGCGACGGCCGGGACTGGCTGCGGATCGAGGTTCGCGACGACGGCCATGGCCTGCCCGAAGGATTCGACCTTGAAGCCTCGGGCAGCCTGGGGCTGAAAATCGCGCGAACGCTGGCGGCGCAACTGAGCGGCAGCTTCGAACTGGTGCGTGGGCGGGGATGCACCGCACGATTGATGCTGCCCGCCTGATCGACCCCCGGCTTTGGGCCGGGGGTGGGAACCACGTTCTCCGCCACCCGCTCTGTTCCCATCATTATTGGGAGAGCCGACATGGAAGATGATCGCGTCTGGGCGTTCGAGGAAAGCCTGTGGACCGGCGATGCCGATCATTATCGCGATTCGATCGACGATGAAGCGGTGATGGTGGTGCCCGCGCCGCCCTTTGTCATGACCGGCAAGCAAGCGGCGGAAGCAGTGGCCGACACGCCGCGCTGGTCCAGCGTTGCCTTTTCCGACCAGCAGATCATGCGCCCGCAGGAGGGGCTGATCGTCATCGGCTATACCGCCAAGGCCGAGAAAGCGGACGGCGAGGGCTATGTCGCGCATTGCACCTCCACCTATCGCCGCCTGGGGCATGAGGACTGGCAGGTGGTCCAGCACCAGCAGACGCCACCGCTGAAAGCGGGCGGATAAGGCAAAGCGCCTCGACAGCGGCGGCGTTTTGCGCTGATCTTGCGCGATGCGCCGCTCGCTTACCGCTCTCGCCCTGATCCTCGTGGCCGTCACGCCTGCAACAGCGCGGCAGGCGTTGCCCGCACCTGCCGCGCCACGGGCTGCATACCAGTATGAACGGGTGACGATCCCGATGCGCGACGGCGCGCGGATGGAAACGGTCGTCATCCGCCCCACCGCCGCCACCGGCCCGCTGCCGATCCTGCTTGAGCGCAGCCCCTATGGCATTCCCGATGCCGCGCCCGCGACGACGCCCGCCGACCTGCACTATCTGGCGCGCGACGGGTACATCATGGTGTACCAGAACATGCGCGGCCGCTTCGGATCGGACGGGCGCTTCACCATGTCGATGGCGCTGGCGTCGAAGGGTGGCGAGGGCACCGACGACGCGACCGACGCGTGGGACACGATCGACTGGCTGGTGAAGAATGTGCGCGACAACAACGGCCGGGTCGGCATGTGGGGCGTATCCTATCCCGGCTATGCCGCCGCGGTCGCGCTGACCGCGCCGCATCCGGCGCTGAAGGCCGTCAGTCCTCAGGCCGGGTGGAATGACTGGTGGATCAACGACGACCTGCACCGCTTCGGCGCGATCCGCCTGTCCTATGCCACCGACTGGCTGTGGCTGCTCCAGCATTCAAAGCAGAACGACGATTTCCCCGGCTATGACACGTTCGACAGCTATGACTGGTTCCTGAAACAAGGTTCGGTCGCGGACCTTGAAGCGCGCTGGTTCAAGGGCGCATCGCCGATGATGACCGCCATTGTCGAGCGGCCCGATTACGACGCCTGGTGGCAGCGGCATCGCTGGACCGACGCGCTGGGCCGTGCGGGTGTCGCCACGCTGTCGGTCGCGGGCTTCTGGGATCAGGAAGACCCCTATGGCCCCTGGCGCATCTATCAGCAGCTTGAGCGCGACGATCCCAACCAGCTGAACATGATCGTCGCCGGGCCATGGAATCACGGTAGCTGGCGAAGCGCGGGTGACCGGGTGGGACCAATTGTCATCGGTGCCGAAAGCGGCACCGCCTTTCGCCGCGATATCGAAGCGCCGTTCTTTGCCCACTGGCTGCACGGCAAGGGAGAGCGCCCCGCGTTCGAAGCGCGGATGTTCCAGTCGGGAAGTTGGGCATGGCGCGATTACAAAAGCTGGCCGCCCAAGCACGCCAGCACCCGATCGCTGTATCTGCGCGCCGACGGCAGCCTGTCGTTCGACGCGCCCCCGGCGGGGGAGGGGTGCCGCGATTATGTGTCCGACCCGGCGCATCCGGTGCCTTATCGCCGACGGCCGATCTCCTCGACCTGGGGTTCGCGCGACTGGCCATGGTGGGAAGCGGACGACCAGCGGTTCCTGGGCGGGCGGCCCGATATGCTCAGCTATGTCAGCGAACCGCTGACCAGCGACCTGACGGTGACGGGGACGCTGGCGGCGCGACTGATGGCATCGACCAGCGGCACCGACAGCGATTTCGTCGTCAAGCTGATCGACGTCTATCCCGACGATGCGGAGGCGCTCCCGCGCCCGATGCAGCCGGGTGACTATGCCCGCTCGCTGAACGGATATCAGCTGCCGATCGCGATGGAGGTGCGGCGCGGGCGCTGGCTGGACGGGAATGAAGTTGCGAAACCGCTGGTGCCCGATCGGGTCCGGGCATGGGATGTGCCGCTGCGCGAGCATGACCATGTGTTCAAACGCGGCCACCGCATCATGGTGCAGGTGCAGTCGAGCTGGTTTCCCGTCATCGACCGCAATCCGCAGCGTTTCGTGCCCAATATCGCCAAGGCGCAGCCCGCTGATTTCGTGAAGGCGACGCAGCGTGTCTGTGCGGGTTCGCACATCGCCCTGCCCGTCATCGCCGCCCCCTAAAGAGGGATCGACCCGTTCGGGCAAAGCGGCTTAACATCAGCGCTCTCGGGGGAGACTGTCCGCCGGCGCCACACACTCCCGGCGCTTGCGCGGACGGATCGGCATCGTCGCCGGGCTGCACAGGGTCGGATCTGTGCCCTGCCGCGACGATGCCGATGACCGGTCAGCTTTTCAGGCGATAGCCCGTCTTGAACATCCAGCCGACCACCGCGACGCAGATGATGAGGAACGCAAAGGTCGCCCCCAGGCTGACCAGCACATCCACGTCGCCGCGCCCGAAAAAGCTCCAGCGGAACCCGCTGACCAGATAGACGACCGGATTGAACAGGCTGACCGTGCGCCACGGTTCGGGCAGCATGTCGATCGAATAGAATGCGCCGCCCAGGAACGTCAGCGGCGTGACGATCAGCGCCGGGACCAGGCTCAACTGCTCGAACCCCTTGGCCCATAGTCCGATGATGAAGCCGAACAGGCTGAATGTCACCGATGTCAGGATCAGGAACGCGACCATCATCGCCGGATGCTCGATCCGCAGATCGACGAAAAAGGTCGAGGTGACGAGGATGATCGTGCCGATCAGGATCGATTTTGTCGACGCTGCCCCGACATAGCCGACCAGCAGCTCGAACGTCGAAATCGGCGCCGACAGGATTTCGTAGATGGTGCCCGAAAAGCGCGGGAAATAGATGCCGAAGGACGCGTTCGACAGGCTTTGCGTCAGCAGGCTGAGCATGACCAGACCCGGCACGATGAAGCTGCCGTAATCGACGCCGTCGACCTGATCGATGCGGCTGCCGATCGCCCCGCCGAACACGATGAAATACAGCGCCGTCGTGATGACCGGCGTGGCCACGCTGCCCCAGAAGGTGCGGCCGAACCGCGCCATTTCAAAGCGATAGATCGCCCAGATGCCCGGCGTGTTCATGCCTGTGCCCCTTGTGCTTCGCGCTCACGCACCAGATCGACGAAAATGTCCTCCAGACTGGATTTCGACGTGTCGAGATCCTTGAAGGCGACGCCCATGTCGCCCAGCTTTCGCAGCAGCGAGGGGATGCCAGTGCGCTCGGCCTGCGCGTCGAACACGTAGCGCAGCTTGTGCCCCTCATCGGTCAGGGCGAGATCCCATTCGCTGAGGTCGGCGGGCACCGACTGCATCGGCTCGACCAGCGAAATGTCCATTTCGCGCTTGCCGAGTTTTTTCATCAGGGCGGTCTTTTCCTCGACCAGCAGCAATTCGCCGCGATTGATGACGCCGACGCGGTCGGCCATCTCCTCGGCCTCTTCGATATAATGCGTGGTCAGGATGATCGTCGTGCCGCCCTCGCGCAGGCGGTGGACCAGCTTCCACATGTCGCGGCGCAATTCGACATCGACGCCAGCGGTCGGTTCGTCGAGGAACAGCAGATCGGGTTCGTGCGCCAGCGCCTTGGCGATCACCACGCGGCGCTTCATGCCGCCCGACAATTCCAGGATCTTGGCGTCGCGCTTGTCCCACAATGACAGGTCGCGCAGCACCTGTTCGACCAGCGCATCGTCGCGCCGCCGCCCGAAAAGCCCGCGTGAGAAGCGGACGGTTGAGGTCACGGTTTCGAACATGTCGGTCGACAGTTCCTGCGGCACCAGTCCGATGCGGCGGCGCGCATCGCGGTAATCGCGCACGATGTCGTGCCCGTCAAAGGTGATGGTGCCGGTCGACGGCACGACCAGGCCACAGACGATGCCGATCATCGTCGTCTTGCCCGCGCCGTTGGGGCCGAGCAGGGCGAAAATCTCGCCCTTGTTGATCGCAAGGTCGACGGATTTCAGAGCCTGATGCCCGGAGGCATAGGTCTTGCTGACGCCGGACAGCGTTAGGATGGGCTGCAAGGTGGGACGCTCCCCCCGGGGATGAGAGCCGTGAGGTAAGTGCGCGCTGCCGTTACGGCAAGGTGTCGGCTCAGGCCTTGCGTGCCGCCGCGACGGCTTCCTTCATCGCCTCGGGCGTGACCGCGCCCGACAGCACGCGGTCGCCGACCACCCAGCTTGGCGTGCCCGTGACGCCCAGTTGCCCGGCGGTTTGCAGGTTGCGGGAGATTTCCTGTTCGGCGGCGGGCGTGGCGATGAACGCCTTTGCCCGCGCGCGGTCGAGACCGGCGCGCTCGATCGCGGCGTCGATCGACGCCTGGCTCAACTGACCGGCGGCAAACAGCGTGTCGTGGAACGCGGCGAACTTGCCCTGTTCGGCGGCGGCGAGACTATATTCGGCGGCAATACGGCTTTCCGCGCTCAACACCGGCAATTCGCGGAACACCACGCGCACGCCCGGCTCGCTGGCGATCAGCTGGTCGATCATCGGCAGCGACTGGCGGCAGAAGCCGCAGGCATAGTCCATATAGGCGACGACGGTGACTTGCGGCTGGGCCGCACCCTTCCATGCATTGCCGAACGGCGTGACGATCGCCGCGCGCTGTGCGGCGATGACCTTGCCCGTTTCATTGTCGCGCAATCGCTGCATCGCCTCGGGAATCATTTCCGGGTAGGCGAGCAGTGCGGCGCGCACCCCCTGTGCATCGACCGTCGCGACGGGAGGACGCAGCGCGGCAAAGATCGCGGCCCCGGCAATCGCCGCCAGCAGGAAGGCCAGCAGCATCGACAGCGGACTTCTGGACAATTTCACGATCACCGCCGCCGCCTGTTCCTGCGTTCGTCTTCCACCGCAACTTCGGCGGTCATCTGGATATCCTGCGCGCGGATATAGTCGGGGGTGCCGGGCGGCAAGCCCGCCATGGCCGCGCGCGCCGAAAACAGCGCGCGCTGGTGCTGGCCGGTCAGGCTGGCCTGTTCGGCGGCGGCAAGCGCGCTGCGCGCCTGGTCGCCCTTTCGCTCATAGGCGGTGCCGAGTTGATACCAGGCAAAGGGGTTCTGGTCGTCGCGTGCCACGGCCTGTCGCAGCACCTTTTCCGCCTCGTCAATAAAGCGGGGGTCTTCGGTCGCCAGCAATGCGTGGCCGAATGTAGTGGCGATCAGCGGCTGGTAATTGGTCGCCTGCGTCGCCTGACGCAGCGGATTGAGCGCTTCGAGCGGCTTGCCCGATTCGAGCAGGACCTGACCCTGAAGCTCCTGGAAATAGGGGTCTTTGGGCGCGGCCTTGACCAATGCGGCTGCCTCGGTCGCGGCCTGCTGCGGATAACCCGAGCGGTGATAGGCGTAGGCGCGCGCGTAACGCGCCGAAATGCTGGTGTCGGTGTCGGGATATTTACGCAGCGTCGATTTGGGATCGTTGACGAACCCGCGCAGCTTGGCCTGCACGCGCCGGAACCGTTCGTCCCAGCCCCCCGGCGTCGGCACCGACCAGCCCGGACCCTTTGACAGATCGTTGGTCAGATTGGCGATCCGCTGCCCCGACAGCGGATGGGTGCGGTTATACGGATTGTCCTGCGGAATGGCGAGGCGGAACTCCTGACTTTGCAGTTTCTTGAAGAACTCCAGCATCCCGCGCCCGCTGATCTTCGACCCGTTCAGGTATCGCACGCCCGCGGCGTCGGCGGAGGATTCCTGATTACGCGAAAAGGCCAGCACGCTGCCCATTGCCGCCTGCTGCCCCGCCGCCAATATGCCCGC
>NZ_DATJLI010000026.1:0-2654 GCF_035490575.1 Sphingomonas sp.
GCGGCGGGGGTCTTTTTCTTTGCCCTTTTCCAATGAGGATCAGGCGTCCTTGTAACCCGGCGTCGGCGCGCCGGGCAGCGGCGGAACCGGCTGTGGCGGGGCATCGGGATCGTCTTCATGCACGTCGATGATGCCCTGTCCGACATGGCTGCGCGAACGGCTATAGGCGAAATAGACGATGAAGCCGAGCGCCGCCCAAGCGCTGAACAGCATGATGCTGTGCGAATCGAGGCTGAAGAACAGATAGATACAGCCCGCGATCGAAATTGGCGCCGTCACCATGATGAACGGCGTGCGGAACGGCCGCTTGCGGGTCGGGTCGGTGCGACGCAGGATGATGACCGCGAACGACACCGCCGCAAAGGCGAACAGCGTGCCCGAGTTCGAGATATTGGCCAGCGCGCCGACCGGGAAGAAGGCCGCGAACAGCGCAACCGCGATGCCGGTGATGATGGTGATGACGTGCGGCGTATTGAACTTCGGGTGGATGCGGCTGAACACCGAGGGCAGCAGGCCGTCACGGCTCATCGTGAAGAAGATGCGCGTCTGGCCGAACATCATCATCAGAATGACCGAGGGGAGGGCCAAGATCGCCGCCAGCCCGACCAGATTGCCGATTGCCGGCCAGCCGATTTCACGCAGGACATAAGCCAGCGCTTCCTTGGAGCAGACCACGTCCTTGGCGCCTTCGGCCGCGCGCGCGGCGCATTGTTCGGCCAGCGCAGGGCTGCCCGGCTCCAGGATGCCGCCCAGCGCGCTCATCACCGGCTGTGCGCTGACGCCTGGTGCGCCGATGACGCCCGCCGACACCAGGATGTAGAAGATGGTGCAGAAACCCAGGCTGCCGATCAGGCCGATGGGCATGTTGCGCTGGGGATTCTTGGTCTCCTCCGCCGCGGTCGAAACCGCGTCGAAGCCGACATAGGCAAAGAAGATCGAGGCGGCGGCGGCGGAAATGCCGCCGAAGCCGAGCGGCGAGAACGGCTCGAACTGCTCCATCCGCATGACCGGAATCGCCAAGATGATGAACAGCGTCAGCGCGATGACCTTGATCGCCACCAGAATGGCGTTGATCGTCGCCGATTCCTTCGTGCCGATCACCAGCAGCCACGTCACCAGTCCGGCGATCAGCATGGCGGGCAGGTTGATGACCCCGCCGTCGAGCGGCCCCAGCACCAGCGTGCTGGGAATGTCGATGCCGAAGCTGTGCTCGATATAGCCGACCATATAGCCCGACCAGCCGACCGAAACCGCCCCCGCCGCGACCGCATATTCGAGGATCAGCGCCCAGCCGACCATCCAGGCGATAATCTCGCCCATGACGGCATAGCTGTAAGTATAGGCGGAGCCGGAAACCGGCACCATCGACGCCATTTCAGCGTAACACAGCGCGGCGACGGCGCAGACCAGGCCCGCGATGATGAAGGAAATCATCATCCCCGGGCCGGCCTTTTGCGCGGCTTCGGCGGTCAGCACGAAAATGCCGGTGCCGATCACCGCGCCGATGCCCAGCATCGTCAGTTGGAAGGCCCCCAGCGTGCGGGTGAGCGATTTCTTTTCGGCGGTCGCCAGAATGGCGTCCAGAGGCTTCACGCGCCCGAATAGCATTGAGCTGTCCCCTAGGTGCGGCTGTTGTCGCCGCATACGTTATGAAAGGGGTGAGCCTAGCCGCAAAAGTTCCATCTGCAACCGGCAAAAAACGCGCCCAGCCGCAATCCGCCATCGAGCGCCAACATTTTCGCGCCTCCTCAGCGCGAAAGCATCGGTCCCAGGGGCGCGCCTGCAAAGATATGGACGTGCAGATGCGGCACTTCCTGTCCCGCATGGCTGCCGGCATTGGTCAGCAGGCGATAGCCCGCCCCGACATGTTCGCGCGCGACATGTCCGACGGCGCGAACGAATCCCCCGATTTCCGCGTCGCTGGCCCGCGCGCTGAAATCGTCCCACGACACATAGGTGCCCTTGGGGATCACCAGCACATGCACCGGCGCCTGTGGCGCGATATCGTGGAAGGCAAAGGCGTGCTCATCCTCGTAAATCTTTTTCGCCGGTATCTCGCCGCGCAGGATGCGGGCGAAGATATTGGTGTCGTCATAGGGCTGGGTCGCGTCGATCGGCACGGTTTCAAAACTCCTCGCGGGCATTGGGCAGCGGGCGCGGGCGGCCCGGCGGCGGCGGCTCGACCGCGCGCAGCGGCACATGATCGGGCGCATGATCGGCGCCGAGCGGCAAGGGCGTCGTCGGCTGTGGGGGCTGTGACGCCGCCGCCGGTTGGGGTGGGCGTGTCGACGTGTCGACGCGCGCGGCCTTTTCGGCAAGGCCCGATAGTCCCTCCCTTCGCGCCAGTTCGGCGCGCACATCATCTAGCCGCAGCCCCGAATCAACCAGCAGCACGATCAAGTGGAACAGCAGGTCGGCGGCTTCGCTTTTCAGGCCCGCCCGGTCGCCTTGCACAGCGGCAATCGCGGCCTCGACCGCTTCCTCGCCGACCTTTTGCGCGATCTTGGCGCGGCCCTTGTCGAACAGGCGCGCGACATAGCTGCTGTCGGGATCGCCGCCGCGGCGGCTGCGGATGACGGCTTCCAGCGCGTCGAGCGGATCGGTGGCGTTCATGCCCCCTTCGCTGGGCGCGACAGGGGGCGATTGTCAACGCC
>NZ_DATJLI010000027.1:0-6289 GCF_035490575.1 Sphingomonas sp.
GGTCGATGCGCGCGTCGCCGACAGTGCGCTGAACCGGCTGGAGGTGGACGCGCTGGGGCTGGACGCAATGGACCGCCGATACCTGACCATGATCGCCGATATCTATCGCGGCGGGCCGGTCGGCGTGGAGACGCTCGCGGCAGGGCTCAGCGAGCCGCGCGACACGATCGAAGAGGTGATCGAACCCTACCTCATCCAGATCGGCATGGTCGCCCGCACCGCGCGCGGCCGCTGCCTGAACGGCGCGGCTTGGAAACATCTGGGGATCGAGCCGCCCGCAGGCACGCAGGACGGCCTGTTCGAGGGATAAGGGCCGAACGGCTTTGACCCGGTTGATACGCCCCGATAAAGGCAGGCGGGCATGACGTCAGACGCGCCCCCATCCGGCCGCTTCGAAGGCAGCGAACACCGGTTCCCGGTGCGCGTGTATTTCGAGGATACCGACCTGTCGGGCGTCGTCTATCACGCCAATTACCTGCGTTACATGGAACGCGCCCGTTCCGACATGCTGCGCGTGGCGGGGATCGACCAGCGCGCGGCGTTCGAGGGTGGGCAGGGCGTCTATGCCGTGCGCGACGTCGCGCTTCGTTTTGCCGCGCCCGCGCGACTGGACGACGATCTGGTGGTCGTCAGCCGCCTGACCGCCGCGCGCCCGGCGGCATGCGTCATTCAGCAACGAGTCATGAAGGGCGATGCCATGTTGGTCGACGCGTCGGTCGAGGCGGTGTTCGTCACCCCCGCCGGTCGCCCGCGCCGCCAGCCGCCCCAGTGGCTCGACATTTTCACCCGCCTTTTGTCCAAAGGGAATTGAGGCCGCATGGAAGCCGCGTTCATCAACACCGACGCCGCGACGCTGTCGCCCGTGGCATTGTTCCTTCAGGCCGACTGGGTCGTGAAGGGGGTCATGCTGGGGCTGCTGCTGGCCAGCATCTGGACCTGGGCGATCATCATCGGCTTTCGCATGAAGGTCGGCCGCACGAAAAAGGCGATCGACGGGTTCGAGGCGGATTATCGCCGCGCCGACGATGTCGATGCGTTTCACCGCAAGCACGCCGAAAGCGACATGCCGATCGCGCGCGTGTTTTCCGCCGGGGTTGCCGAATGGCGCCGGTCGACGGCGGGCAAGTCGATCGACCGTGACGGCACGCGCGAACGGCTGGCCACCGCAATGGGCGCGGCAGTCGCGTCGGAGATCGACCGGATGAGCGACCGGCTGAACGTGCTGGCGACGATCGGGTCGGTGGCGCCGTTTGTCGGCCTGTTCGGCACGGTCTGGGGTATCATGCGGAGCTTCACCAGCATCGCCGCCGAACAGAACTCGTCGCTGGCGGTGGTGGCGCCGGGCATTGCCGAGGCGCTGTTCGCGACTGCCATCGGCCTGTTCGCGGCGATTCCGGCCGTCATTGCGTATAACCGCTTCGCTCACGCCATCGACCGGATCGAGGCGCGGCTGAACCGCTTTGCCGATGGATTCCACGCCACGCTCAGCCGGCAGCTGGAACTCGCCTGATGGGCGCGCAGCTACCCTCGCGACGGGGGCGCGGGCGGCGCGCGCCGATGGCCGACATCAACGTGACGCCGCTGGTCGACGTGATGCTGGTGCTGCTCATCATCTTCATGGTCACGGCCCCGCTGTTGACGGCGGGCGTGCCGGTAAACCTGCCCGAAAGCCGTGCCAAGGCGCTGGACCAGGAACAGGAGCCGGTCCAGATCGCGATCGACGATGCCGGCGCGATCTTCGTCAACGACCGGCCCGTTGACGAATCCGCCCTGCCCGACGCGCTGGCCGAAATCGCCACCGCCAATGCTATGGGCGAACCGCCCGCCATTCTGGTCCGCGCCGACCGCACCACCAACTACGGCAAGTTCATGGGCGTGATGGGCGAACTGAACCGAGCCGGGCTGAACCGCGTGTCGCTGGTGACGCTCGGTTCGGGCGAGCGCTGAGGGCAGCGGGCAGGATGGATCGCGCCGAACGCATCGGGCTGGGCGCCGCGATTGTCGGCCATGTCGTGCTGTTTGGCTTGCTGTCGGTCGGCTTTCTGGCGACGCCGAACCCGGTCGAATTGAAGCCGGTGCCGATCGACGTCAGCCTGGTCGACGAAATCGGGCTGGAGGCGCAGGCCCCCGTCTCGATCGAACCGCCCGCAACCTCGATCGCGCCGGAGCAGGGGCCGCCGGAGGACGCCGCCCCGCCCGCGCCGGAGGCGGCGCCCGAACCGCAGCCCCAACCCGAACCAGAACCGGCACCACCGCAACCCGCCCCCGAACCGCGCCCCGCGCCCAAGCCCGCGCCCAAGGCACCGGCCCGCCCCAGGCCGAAAGCCGAAGCGCCGAAGGAAAAGGCCAAGGCGGAGCCGAAGCCCGCTGCCAAGGCGCCCGCCAAGGCAGCCCCCAAGCGCGAGGCGGCAAAGGCGCAGCCCAAGGCGAGCGCGGCCAAGGGGTCGGGCAGCGACACCGCATCAAAAGCCAGCCGCCCGCGTGGATCGCGGCTGGGCGAGGATTTCCGCAAGGGCCTGACCGACACCGTGTCGGACAGCCGGGCACCCAATCCGCCGTCGGCCGCGCGAATCGACGGTCGGGCGCTGGCGGGCATCCGCGACGCCATCCGCCGCCAGATCCAGCCCTGTGCCGACA
Organism: Sphingomonas sp.; assembly: GCF_035490575.1. Lineage (GTDB taxonomy): Bacteria > Pseudomonadota > Alphaproteobacteria > Sphingomonadales > Sphingomonadaceae > Sphingomonas. The sequence goes on from NZ_DATJLI010000027.1 coordinate 2,638, forward strand.
AGCAGGTCAATCCGGGGCCGGGCGCCAATGCGATCGTCACGGTCCTCAACCTCCGACTCAATCGTGACGGCACGCTGGCGGGCAATCCGAAAATGGTGCGCCAGGCAGGGATCAGTGGCGAGAATGAGCGTTACGCCCAGCGCGTCGTCGATCTGGGCATCGCGGCGTTTCGCGCCTGCACGCCGCTGAAACTGCCCGCCGAGTTTTATCAGACCGCCAATGGCGGCTGGAGCAATATCAATTATAACTGGCAGTTGCGCTGATGCGCGGCGCCGGTTTGTTCGAGGAGAGCGTTCGATGCTGAAACTGCGGATGCTGGCCGCGCTGGCCGGTTGCACGGCGCTGGGACCGCTCGCGGCACAGGATGTCGCACCGCCGCCGATCGAAATGCCACAGGACGGCGCCTTGCCCGCGCAGGATCAGGCGCCACCGCCGTTGGAGGTCGACGTGACCGGCGGCATTTCGGCGCCGATGCCGATCGCCATCCCCTATATGCCGACCCCGGCGGTGCAGTCGACGCCCGCCGGATCGACCGACGATCTGGGCCGGCAATTGTCGGAGATCATCACCAACGACCTCAAGAACTCCGGCCTGTTCACCCCGCTGCAACCGGCGCAGCTGCGCGCGGTGGTGTTTCCGGAAGTGACGGCCCCGGTCTATGATTACTGGGGTGGCACGGGCGCGCAGGCGCTGGTGCAGGGGTTTGTCCGTTCTAACGGTGACGGCACGCTGACAGTCGGCTGTTATCTCTACGATGTGTTCTCGCGTATCGAACTGGCGCGGCAGGGTTTTGTGGTCAGCCCGGCGGACTGGCGCCGCGCCGCGCACAAATGCGCCGATACCGTCTACACCCGCCTGACCGGCGAGGGGCCGTATTTCGACAGCCGCATCGTTTACGTCAGCGAGACGGGACCGAAGGGCAAGCGCATCAAGCGGCTGGCGATCATGGATCAGGACGGCGCCAATCACCGCTTCCTGACCAACGGTCAGTCGATCGTGCTGACGCCGCGTTTCGCACCGAACCAGCAGACCATCGCCTATATGAGCTATGTCGGCGATCAGCCCGCCATCTATGTCTATGATCTCGGCAGTGGGCGGCAGCGCAAGGTGGTGCAGGGCGTCAGCCTGACCTTTGCGCCGCGTTTCTCGCCCGATGGCCGCTACATCCTGTTTTCGATGGCGCGCAACGGCAATACCGACCTGTATCGCGTGCCCGCAGGCGGCGGCGCGCCGCAACGGCTGACCAATTCGCCCGGCATCGATACCGGCGGCAGCTATTCGCCCGATGGCAGCCGCATCGTGTTCGAAAGCGATCGGGGCGGATCGCAGCAGCTTTACGTGATGAACGCCGACGGATCGAACCAGCGGCGCATCAGCTTTGGCGGCGGTCGTTATGCGACGCCGGTCTGGTCGCCGCGCGGCGACATGATTGCCTTCACGCGCATCTCCGGCGGCTTCAAGATCGGCGTGATGAACGCCGATGGCGGCGGCGAGAAGCTGTTGACCGACGCGTGGGGCGACGAGGGACCGAGCTGGTCGCCCAATGGCCGCGTGCTCACCTATCTGCGCTCGGCGCAGGGGTCGGGTCGGGCACAGGTCTGGTCGGTCGACCTGACCGGCGTGAACGAACGTCGTATTCCGACCCCGCTCGATGGATCGGACCCCAGTTGGGGACCGGTTCGCCCATAACCTGCCTTGCTCACGCAAGGTTCAGCAATGTTTCGCAACGAATCACGACGACAACGGTTCGTCGCATGAGTAATGATCGAGCGTCCTGACGATCCGAAATCGAAAAGAGGAGGAGTTTCCGAAATGGCCAATCGTTCCGCCGCGTTCATCATGGGCGTCGCGCTCATTGCCGTTGCAGGCTGCGCCAAGAAGCGGCCCGAAGTGCTGCCCCCCGCGCCCGGCGAAACCGCGCCGCCGCCCGCCACGGGCGAAACGTCCGGTCAGGTCGGCAATGGCGTGGTCCCCGGCTCGTCCGAGGATTTCCGCCAGTCGGTCCAGTCGGACACGGTGCTGTTCGCGCTCGACAGCTATGACATCGATCCCAGCGCCCGCGCGATCCTCGACAGCCAGACGCAGTGGCTGACGCAATATCCCAATGTCCGCGTGACCATCGAAGGCCATGCCGACGAACGCGGCACGCGTGAATATAATCTCGCGCTGGGTGATCGCCGCGCCAATTCGGCCAAGAATTATCTGGTCGCGCGCGGCATCGACGCCAGCCGCATCACCACGATCAGCTATGGCAAGGAACGCCCACAGGCGCTCGGCTCGGACGAAGCGTCATGGGCGCAGAACCGCCGCGCCGTGACGGTCGTCATTTCGTAAAAGGGTCGACCCCCGCCCCGACACGCTGGGCGGGGGTCGCGCTCGATCAGTCGCGGCGACGCGGTTGGGGCGTAAAGGCTTTTGCGGGATCGAACGCTTCGTCCAGCATCCGCGCCAGCCGCACGCCCGCGCGCTCGATCTGGAGCCGCTGGACGGGCACCATCTTCTCGATCGCTTCGGGTGTCACCGTCACCAGCCCGTCGGGCTTCGGCCCGCACGGATCGCCGCCCATCGCCAGCGCATAGGCGGTGTCGCGGCTGGCTTCCCAGGCCTGTCGGCTCCAGTCCTCGACACTGCCCGCGCCCAGTTCGGCCCGCTCGGCGGCGGAATAGGCGCGAATCGGCGAAGGCGGCGTCGTCACTGCGCGCTCGGCCAGCGGCGAGTCCCAGATGGAGTGCAGGTTCAGCCAGCGTGCCGTCACCGGGCCATAGCTGGCCTTGACGTCATTGCCGCCGCGATCGCCCCGGTCGCCTGCATGGGGTGGGGCGTGCAGGTCGCCGACGAAGTGGATCAGGAACGCCAGCGCCGCCACCTTCTCCCGCACGGGAATATTGCGGTTCTGGAGCAGCTTCACCTGCCGCTCGATCTGCGCCGACACGCAATTGCCGTCCTTGCACGCCGCTTTCAGGTCGAACGGGCGGCACACATCGACATTCTGGTAATGCCACGGTGCCGAATAGCTGAACCTGTCGCCCATTCCGCGAATGCAGTCGGGCCAAGTCGATGCCTGTTCCGGCGTCGCCGCCTTGCAGGTCGGCGTCTGCAACAGCGGCGCGCGAGCCAGTAGCGCGCGGACCTGACGCGCCGTGGCGGGGGACACGTTCAGCATCGCGATCCGCGCAATCGCCTCATGCGTGAAAAAGCCGTAGGCCAGCGCTGGCGCCGGCGCGAGCAGCAGCGCCAGCGCAAGGATCAACCGCCGCATCATTGTTCGTCGCCGTATATCGCCACCACCCGGTCGCCGCTCGCGCTGGCGCGGCCGCGATACATGCCGGGGGTGTTGTAACTCCAGGCCATTTCGCCCGACGGGCCGGTGACGATGACGCCGCCGGTGCCGCCCAGCGCCTTGGTCTCGCCCATCACCTGATCGGCGGCGGCCTTCAGGCTTTCGCCCTTGAAGCGGATGCGCGCGCAGATTTCGTGCGCGACGCCCTCGCGGATGAAGAACTCGCCGGCGCCGGTGGCCGATACCGCACAGGCACGGTCGTCGGCATAGGTGCCCGCACCGATCAGCGGCGAATCGCCGATCCGGCCCCAGCGCTTGGCGGTCAGGCCGCCGGTAGAGGTCGCCGCCGCGACATGGCCGTCCGTGTCGACC
>NZ_DATJLI010000028.1:0-28724 GCF_035490575.1 Sphingomonas sp.
ACCCGGAGCGCCACGGCTGCCGCAGCGAGACGGTGATCGCGGTGAACTTCACCGAAAAGCTGATCCTGATCGGCGGCACGCGTTATGCCGGGGAGATGAAGAAGTCGGTGTTCGGCGTGCTCAATTACCTGTTACCCGAAAAGGGGGTGATGCCGATGCACTGCTCCGCCAATATCGGCGCCGATGGCGGGACAGCGGTGTTCTTCGGTCTGTCGGGCACGGGCAAGACGACCTTGTCGGCCGATGCCAGCCGCACCCTGATCGGCGATGACGAACATGGCTGGTCCGACACCAATGTCTTCAATTTCGAAGGCGGCTGCTACGCCAAGATGATCCGGCTGTCGGCGGAGGCCGAGCCGGAGATTTTCGCGACGACAAAGCGGTTCGGAACCGTGCTCGAAAACGTAGTGATGGACCCGGTGACGCGCGAGCTGGATTTCGATGATGCGAGCCTGGCGGAGAACAGCCGGGGTGCCTATCCCATCGAGTTCATTCCCAATGCCAGCGCCGACAATCTGGGACCGGTGCCGCGCAACATCGTGATGCTGACCGCCGACGCGTTCGGCGTGTTGCCGCCGATCGCGCGGTTGACGCCCGAACAGGCGATGTATCACTTTCTGTCCGGTTATACCGCCAAGGTCGCGGGCACCGAGATCGGGGTGACCGAGCCGGAGGCGACCTTCTCCACCTGTTTCGGTGCGCCGTTCATGCCGCGCCACCCGTCGGTCTATGGCAATCTGCTGAAAGAGCGCATCGCGCGCGGCGGCGTCGATTGCTGGCTGGTCAATACCGGCTGGACGGGGGGCAAATATGGCGTCGGAAACCGGATGCCGATCAAGGCGACGCGTGCATTGCTGAATGCGGCGCTGGAGGGTCGGCTGGAGGACGCCGAATACCGGGTCGATGCCAATTTCGGGTTCGCGGTGCCGGTGGCGGTGCCCGGTGTCGATCCCGCCATTCTCGACCCGCGCTCTACATGGCGCGATCCGGCCGAATATGACGCCGCGGCGGCGCGGCTGGTCGATCTGTTCGTCGAAAACTTCGCGCAGTTCGAAGCGCATGTCGATGACGATGTGCGCCGGGCCGCACCGGTTCGTCTGGCCGAGGCGGCTGAATAATCGCGCGGTTCGTGTCGCGCGCCGGCGATCGGCGCGCGACGTGTCGGGTCAACGCACCCGCTTCACCTTGACCGTCCGGCTGCCATTGTTGAGCTTGGCGTTGTAGCTGCCCAGGATGCCGGCCTCGATCCTGATCGGCTGCCCGGCCCGAGGAAAGATCCCGCTGCGCGCTTCGGTCGTCTGCCACTGCGTTTCATCGGCCAGAATGAACAGGTAATTGCCGGCGCCCACGCTCTGGACGCGCGCGAGCGTCGATTCGATCTCGCTGACTTCCGGCTCACGCGCGCCATCGTCGTCATCGCCGCCGAACAGCGCCAGGCGAGGGAGCTGGAACCCGAAGACGCGGCGTTTGGCGCGGCGCATTCCTTCGCGATCGAGGATGACGATTTCGCCCGCGTCGCGCGCGGCGATCAGCGCCGCTGTTGCACGATCGAAACACTCCAGACGCGCGGTCGCATCAGCCTGGCTGCGACACGCAGCCAGCGCGTCGCCCAGCGCGCTGCCTTTCGCACCGTCGTCAGCCTGTCGCGCGCCTGCCGGCGCCGACAGCGCGATGCTTGCACCAAGAACCCATATGATCCGCATGTCTTACCCCATTTGTCCGGCCCGTCGCGACCCTGGATAAGTCCTAGCTGGTCACTGTGCGTGACAAAACTGTGACTATATTGCCACCCTGTATTACGAAATGGCGCGCTGCAACGAAATCTCGTTGCTCATGTGACCATCGCCGCAATAGGTTTCGTTCATGCCGGTATCAGGGGCCGGTGGAACTGTGCCGCGTCGACCGCCGTGGCCGGGGAATAAAAGGGAACGATAAACCTATGAAGAAGCTGACTCGCCAGAGGCTGCTCGCCTCGACGCTGATCATCGGGTCCTCCGTCGCCGCTGTCCCGGCCTTTGGCCAGGCCGCGCCGCAGACGACGGAAACCGTGACGCAGGAGCCGAACACCGCCAGCCCGGTAGAGAATCCTCAGGATTCGGTGAACATGGGCGAAGACATCGTCATCACCGGCTCGCTGATCCGCAACCCCAACCTGGTCGCATCGAACCCGGTGACGGTCGTTGGCTCCGATGAAATCGATCTGCGTCAGACCAACACCGCCGAACAACTCCTGCGCGAATTGCCCGGCGTCGTTCCGTCCATCGGTTCGGCCGTGAACAACGGCAATGGCGGCTCGTCGTTTGTGAACCTTCGCGGTCTTGGTTCGAACCGCAACCTGGTGTTGCTGGACGGCGTTCGCATCGTTCCCTCGAACCTCGAAGGCGTGGTCGACCTCAACAACATTCCGCTTGCGCTCGTGCAGCGTGTTGACGTGCTCACCGGCGGCGCGTCGACAACCTATGGCGCGGATGCGATTTCGGGTGTGGTGAACTTTGTCACCCGCACCGACTTTGCGGGTATCGACCTCAATCTGTCGAACCAGATCAGCGAGCGCGGCGACGGTTCGATCTTCCGGGCCGACCTGACGGTTGGGGCCAATTTTGCCGATGGCCGTGGTAACGCGGTTCTGAGCGTCGGCTATCAACAGGCCGATCCAGTTTTCCAGGGCGACCGCGATATTTCGCGCGCACAGGTCGACTCGTTCTCGGGCGGTCTGGGTGGCTCGGGCACTTCGACGCCGTCGCGTTTTTCGGGAATCAATCCGACCGGCGCCAACTCGATTACCGACAGCACCATTTGCGGCGAAGGTTTTGCGATCGAATGTAATTCGGTCCAGGGCACTCGCCAGATCAACGCTGCTGGCACGGGCTTCAACAACAGCGCGGCGTTTACGCCGTTCAACTTCAATCCGGACAATATTTTCCAGACGCCGTTTGAGCGTTACAATATCTATGCAGCGGCCAACTATGAGCTGTCGGAATCGGTTGAAGTTTACAATCGTGCGATCTTCTCGAAGAATACTGTCAGCACGATTATCGCCCCCTCGGGTGCATTTGGTTTGCCGGTTTCCGTCAGCCTGAACAATCCGTTCCTGTCGGCGGCGCAGCGCAATGCATTCTGCGCGTTCGATACCGATCCGGGTGTGGGCTATACCGCGCGTTTCAGCGCCGCGGAATGTGCCGCTGCGGCAACTGCGACGGGTGTTGACGACCCCACCTATCGGCAGGTCGACGACGTGCTGCTGTTCCGTCGTGCTACCGAACTCGGGCCGCGCGTTTCGGAATACACGACGACGTTCTTCGATTATCGCGCCGGCGTTCGCGGCAACATCACCGGGAATGTAGGCTACGACCTGTTCGGTGCTTATGGCGAAAGCGAAAATCGCCAGTCGATCCAGGGCTACTCGCTGAACTCGCGCGTGGCGCAGTCGCTGCTGGTCAATCGTGCCGATGACGGCACGGTGACTTGCCAGGATCCTGCGAACGGATGTGTTCCGGTCAACTTCTTTGGCCCGAACGGTTCGATCTCGCCCGAGGGCGCCGACTTCCTGACAGCGGCCAGCAGCTCGTTCGTTCGCACGACGCTGGCGCAGGTTCGCGGCACGATCAGTGGTGACATCGGCGTGTCCTCGCCGCTCGCGTCGGAGCCGATCAGCTTCGCCGTTGGTGGCGAGTATCGGAAATACACCGCGCAGCAGGGCGCCGACTCGCTTGCCGAGTCGGGCGATCTGGGCGGCGCCGGTGGTGCAACGCCTTCGATCTCCGGCGGTTACGACGTGTATGAAGCCATCGGCGAAGTGGTGCTGCCGCTGATTTCCGACCGCCCCTTCTTCGAGAGCCTGCAACTGGAAGGCGGCATCCGCTATTCGAGCTACAGCATCGACACGCCGGGCAACCCCAGCTTCGAGACCACGACGTGGAAGGTGGCGGGAACCTGGGAGCCGGTTCGTGGCTTCAAGGCACGCGGTAATTTCTCGCGTGCGGTTCGCGCACCGAACATCAACGAGCTGTTCAGCCCGGTGAACACCGTGCTGACCAACCTGTCTGATGATCCCTGCGCCAATCTTGCCGACGATGGCGAAGCGATTCCCGGTCGTCCGACTCCGAGCGGTCTGTTGCGTGAGGTCTGCATTGCACAGGGCGCACCGGCTGGCCTGATCGGTCAGATCGCGGTGCCGACTTCGGGTCAGGCGAACTACACCGGCGGCGGCAGCCCGCTGCTCCAGCCGGAACGTTCGAATAGCTGGTCGGCAGGTGCGGTGTTGCAGCCGGACTTTCTTAGCGGCTTCTCGGCTTCGATCGACTATTACTGGATCGAGATCGAACGGGCGATCAGCCAGCCGACGCCGGGTGACGCGATCGACGCTTGTTTTGGTGAAGGCAATCTGAGCCTTACCAATCCGGCGTGTCTTGCCATCCGTCGTAACACCATCGACGGCTCGCTGTCGGGCGATCCGGAGACGGCTCCCGGTTTGCCGATCACATTGTCGAACGGCGGTCGTTACCTGACCGACGGTATTGATCTGACGGTCAATTACACGCGCGACTTCGGCATCTTCGGTCTGGCGCTCGGGTTCAACGGTAACTGGACCAACCGTAGCGAGTTCCAGTCGGTGCCCGGTGCGTTCAATCGGGATTGCGTCGGCCTGTATTCCGTCAACTGCGGCTCGATCCAGCCGGAGTTCATGTGGAGCCAGCGCACGACGTTGACGTTTGACGATGTCGATGTCTCGTTGCTGTGGCGTCACCTGAACAGCGTTGATTACGAGTTCGCAGCGACCGATGCCGCTTATGTCGGAGAAGTCACGTCTCCGGCCGGCACATATGACTTCAACACCATCGAAGCATATGATTATTTCGACCTGACGATGCGCTTTAACGCGACTGAGAACTTCACGTTCACGGTGGCGGTGCAGAACCTGCTCGACAAGGAGCCACCGCTGGTCGGCAACACGATCGGTTCGACCTCCTACAACAGCGGCAACACCTATCCGTCCACTTACGACGCAGTGGGTCGCCGGTTTGCAGCTTCGGCACGCGTTCGCTTCTGATCGCGAAGATCGTTGAAAATGGGGAGGGCGGGTTCGAAAGAGCCCGCCCTTTTCATGCGGTCGTGGCGCAGGGCAGATGAATCGGGATCATCCCAGTAACGGGCGGGGGAGTGCCAGGGCCATGTCATTCGACTGTGCAACCGCGCGAGTCCAGGCGGCGACCTTTTCCACTTCATCCCGATTGGCGGCTCGTGCCGCGGCGTGAACGGCATCGCGATCCGCAGGGCCGAAACGTTCGCCCGTTTTTGCATTTCGGCTGAATGCGGGACCGTCGACAATGTCACGGATCGCGTCGGCGGACAGTCCGAGCGCGAAATGCGCCGAAAGTGCGCCGATGGCGTGCCGGGGATTGGCAAGCAAAGCGGCACTGTCCATCGTAACGACACGTGGTCCGAATTGATCGGCCATCGCGGCAAACAGGCGATGTTGCGCCAGCCAGCCCATTGCCGCCACCTGAAGGTCGGTCCATTCCATGGCGGCGCCGGTTTCGAAGCCCAGTTCGCAAAGACCGTCGGCAGCCAGTTTTTTCCAGAGATCGCGGACCCACAATCGGCCCCACATCCCCTTTGACGCGACGGAAGCGACGAAGGTTTCAAGCGGTGCATACAGCAGCAACGCGCGAGCATCGGGTCGAAGGGTCAGCATTGCCGGCGCAAGCGCGAGCGTGACATTCGAGGGTTTGATGATGGCGCACGCCTCCGTGGGGGTCGAGGCTCCCAGAAGTCGCAGCATGTCGCCCAGTCGGTCGCGCAGCTCGCCTGCGCCCGCCCCCCGGCGTCGCCAGCCGCTCAGGTCGTTCAGCAGGACGGGTTCCTTGAACGTCATTGCCGAGCCGGGGTGATCGAGCGCGTTGGCGAGCAATGTCGAACAGCAAAAGGCGGAGTGAAAGATAAAATGCTGTCGTGTTGTGCCCTCGATGACGCGCAACGCGGCAATACGTGGCGCAGCGATCGCTTCCGGGATGGCTTTCGCCAGATATTCGTCGGTAAGGAAGGCGCTCTGACGCCGCATCTGGCGCGTCGCCGGTATGAGATGCACCGCATCGCGGATTGGATCATAACGGTGCACATACCAATCGGGGTCGCGCAGCTTTCGGCCAAGGTCGTTCTGGTTTTCCATCGCGAGGACGGAATATAGCGGGATCACGCGAAGCCGAAGCGCTTTTGGCGCTTTTATCGGCGGATCGGACTTCTGTTCGCGGCGCATCTATGCTGCAATGCATTTAAGCCGTTTCGGCACCCTTGCCGAATACCGAATGCAGGATCACGAAAGCCGGAGTATTCACCATGCCCATGTTATTGATTGCTGCTGTATTGCTTGTGCCGCAGGCATCACAGGCCAAGGCTGACGCCCCTCAGAAGGAACGCCGCATTTGTCGCAAGCTGGCGGATACGGGTTCGCTTATCGCCCGGAAACGGGAATGCCGCACCGCCGCCGAATGGGATCAACTGGCACAAGCGGCGCGCGCGGGCGGGCAGTATCTGGTCGATCAGAATGCCGGGGGCATCATCAACAATTGAGGGCGGCCGCCTGTTCTGAGCGTCAGGCCGCGACTGCCGTCAGCAGGTAGTTCAGGCGTCGATCCTCGCCCAGCGTGAAGCCGCGCGACGGGCTGTAGCCAAGTCCGGTAACGTCGCTCACCGTCAGCCCGGCGTCGCGCAACAGGTCGGTCAATTCGTCCGGCGTCATGAACTTGTCCCATTCGTGGGTGCCACGGGGGATCATGCCGATCGTCTCGGCGACGTCGATCATGGCCAGCCGGGACAGGGGGGTCCGGTTGGGCGTCGACATGACCAGCAATCCGCCAGGCGCAAGCGCGGCCGCCAGTCCCGCGACGAACGCCGCCGGATCGGTGACGTGTTCGATCACTTCCATCGACGTGACCAGATCGAACTGTTCGCCCGCCAGTTGGTCCAGCTCGCCCGCGATATATCGGATGTGGAGACCCGCCTGCCCGGCATGGGCCGCAGCGGCGCCGATATTCTCGGGCGCGGCATCAACGCCGGTCGTGCGTGCGCCCATTCGTGCCAGCGGCTCGGCCAGCAATCCGGCGCCACACCCGATGTCGAGCGCCGACCGTCCGGCAAGCGGCGTGAACCCGGCGCGATCGCTGTGCCAATGCATGTCGATCGCCTGTCGCAGATATTGCAGGCGGACGGGGTTCAGCCGGTGCAGCATCGCCGATGTGCCGCGCGGGTTCCACCAGTCGGCGGCCAGCTTGCCGAAATGCGCCGCTTCGGCCGGGTCGATCGTCGTTGCCTTTGCCATTTCATCCCCCTATCAGCCGGCGCGAACGCACCCAAGGGGGGAAAGAGACACCATGGCGCGCATCGTGATGAAGTTCGGCGGCACCTCGATGGCGGGCATCGAGCGAATCCGAACCGTCGCGAAACTGGTCAAGCGCGAATGGGACGCGGGCAATCAGGTCGCGGTCGTCGTGTCGGCAATGGCGGGCGATACCGATCGTCTGGTCGGTTTCTGTCGCGAGGCGTCATCGCTTTACGACCCGCGCGAATATGACGTGGTGGTGTCGTCGGGTGAGCAGGTGACGTCGGGACTGCTGGCGATCGCGCTTCAGGCGGCGGGCGTGCCCGCGCGCAGCTGGCAGGGCTGGCAATTGCCGATCCGCACCAGCGACGTTCATGCCTCTGCCCGGATCGAGGATGTCGATACGACCGAGCTGGACAAGAGCCTGGCCAATGGCGAGGTTGCGGTGATACCCGGTTTCCAGGGCGCGACCGATGGCGGACGCGTGACCACGCTGGGTCGCGGCGGGTCGGATACCTCGGCGGTGGCGATGGCAGCGGCGATGAAGGCCGACCGGTGCGACATTTATACGGATGTCGACGGCGTTTACACCACCGACCCGCGGATCGTGCCGCGCGCGCGCAAGCTTGCCAAGGTGACGTATGAGGAAATGCTCGAACTGGCGAGCGTCGGTGCGAAGGTGCTTCAGACGCGTTCCGTCGGGCTGGCCATGAAGGAAGGCGTGCGCGTGCAGGTGCTGTCATCCTTCGTTGGCGAAGACGGTGTGGTGCGCCCCGGCACGCTGATCGTGGGCGAAGAGGAGATCGACGATATGGAACGCCAGCTCATCACCGGCATCGCGCATGACAAGAACGAGGCCAAGGTCACGCTGGTCGAAGTGCCCGACCGGCCCGGCGCGGTGGCGGCGATCTTTGGTCCGCTGGCGACGGCGGGGATCAATGTCGACATGATCGTTCAGAACATTGCCCATGCAACGGGGTCGACCGATGTGACCTTTACCGTGCCCAAGGCCGACCTGGCCCGCGCGCTGGACACGCTGGAAAAGGAGCGCGCGACGATCGGTCATGCGCGGCTGATCCACGATCCGCGCGTGGCAAAGGTGACGGTGGTCGGCGTCGGGATGCGAAGCCATGCGGGTGTGGCGGCGACGATGTTCAACACGCTGGGCGCGCGCGGCATCAACATCCTGGCCATCACCACCAGCGAGATCAAGGTCAGCGTGCTGATCGAGGAAGATTATACCGAACTGGCGGTGCGCGTGCTGCACACCGCTTACGGCCTGGACGCCGCCGAAGAGACGGGCGAGGCGGCCTGAACCGTCAGGCGCGTCCCCGTCGGAACGTGATGACGCGGTAAATATAGTAGACGAGTATGGTGGCCATGATCGCGGTGCTGGCCGGCCCCATCCAGCGTTCGACCGCATCATATTCCTGGCCCAGCGCATAGCCGGCCAGGCCGAGCGCGCTGGTCCATGCGCCCGCGCCAAGCGTGGTCAGCAGCACGAAGCGGGCGGGCGGCATGTCGAACAGGCCCGCCGGGATCGAGATCAGTGTGCGGATGCCCGGCACCAGATGGCCAAGCGGAACAGCCCAGCGGCTGTGCCGGTCGAACCAGTCATCGATCCGGTCGATATCCTCCGGGCTGAGCGTGATCCAGCGGCCGTGGCGCGCCGCCCAGTGCTTCAACCGTTCCTCGCCCAGCCATTTGGCGACCGAATACCAGAAGATCGCGCCCGCCAGCGTGCCCGCCGTGCCCGCGGCCAGCACGCCGATGATGCTGAGCTCGCCTCGGCTTGCGGTAAAGCCCGCCATCGGCATGATGATTTCGGACGGCAGCGGGGGGAACAGATTTTCCAGGAACATCAGGAACGCGATGCCGGGATAACCGGACTTTTCGATCAGGTCGGTGATCCATTCGGTCATCGCGTGGCGTCCCATAAATGTCAGAGCCATGGAACCGGCGAGGCGGCAAAGATTTCCATCAAGGGCGAATCAGGACGGGGGAAAAACAATCGACGTGCGGCGCAAAGCGGCGGCAATCCTGTCGACATTGCTGATTGGCGGCTGCAATCGGCACCAATCCGCGCTGTCGACCTTTGGCGCCGAGGCCGAGCAAATTCGTGTCATCACCATCGCACTGGTCATTGGCGCGGCGCTGATCGCAGCTTTCATGGCAACGCTTTACTGGCGCGCGGTCACGGCGCCGGAGGGGGCGATTACCCACAAGCAGGGGATGCGTCTGGTGCTGTGGCTCGGCGGTGTCGGGTCGACGGTGATCCTGGCCGTGCTGCTGATCTTTGCTCTGCCCGCCATGCGCCCGCGCGTAACCGGGCCGGGCGATTTGGCGGTGACGGTCGAGGGTGAGCAATTCTGGTGGCGGGTCGGCTATCATCTGCCCGGCGGCAATGTCCTGCTCTCCGCCAATGAAGTGCGCGTGCCTGTCGGTCGAACGGTGGCGTTCGAGCTGACCGGGCGCGATGTGATCCACAGCTTCTGGATTCCTGGCCTTGCCGGCAAGATGGACATGATTCCCGGCCGCACCAACAGCCTGGTCGTGCGCGCCGACAAGCCCGGTCGCTATCGCGGCGTGTGCACCGAGTTCTGTGGATTGAGCCACGCGCTGATGGCATTCGACGTGATCGCCATGCCCGCCGATGCGTTCGATAGCTGGCTCGCCGATCAGGGGCGGGCAGCGGCGAGTGCGGGGCAGGGGCGCGGGGCCGAACTGTTCGCCGCCAATGGTTGCGGCGGATGCCATGCGGTGCGCGGGACCGAGCATGACGCGGTGATCGGTCCCGATCTCAGCCGCTTCGGCGACCGGCTGACGCTGGGCGCGGGTATCCTGCCGCCCACGGTCGAGCGCACCGCTGCCTTCATCCGCGCGCCGCAGGATGCCAAGCCGGGCGTGCGGATGCCCGCCTATCCGCAATTGAGCGAGGCCGACGCGCGCGCCATCGCCAGCTATCTCAAGGGGCTGAAATGAGCCTGCACGCACAGGACGACCCCGAACTGCGCCGCGCGCAGGAGGAACGGCTGCGCGCCGTCTGGGCGCCGCCCACGGGCATTTTCCTTCGCTGGACCGATACCAACAACGACCGGGTCGGCGTGTGGTATACGCTGACTGCGTTCGGCTTCATGCTGTTCGCGGGCGTGCTGGCGCTCATCATGCGGACGCAGCTTGCCGCGCCCGACAATGACCTGGTGAGCGCGAACACCTTCAATCAGCTGTTCACGCTGCACGGCTCGATGATGATGTTCCTGTTCGCAGTGCCGATGTTCGAGGCCGTGTCGATCCTGATCCTGCCGCAACTTCTTGGCGCCCGCGACCTGCCGTTCCCGCGCCTTTCGGCCTTCGGCTACTGGTCGTTCCTGCTGGGCGGGGTGTTCGTGTCCGGCTCGATCTTCTTCAACGCGGCCCCCGATGGCGGCTGGTTCATGTATCCGCCGCTGACGACGCGCACCGACCTGTCGGGGCTGGGCGCCGATATCTGGATGCTGGGGCTGTCGTTCATCGAAGTGTCGTCGGTGGCCGCCGCTGTCGAGCTGATCGTCGGCGTGCTGAAATGCCGTCCTCCAGGGATGCGGCTGAACCTGATGCCGCTTTATGCCTGGTATATCCTGGTGGTGGCGGTGATGATTCTGTTCGCCTTTCCACCGTTGATCGCGGGCGACATCCTGTTCGAGATGGAGCGGCTGCTGAACTGGCCGTTCTTCGATGCCAGCCGGGGCGGCGATCCGATCCTGTGGCAGCATCTGTTCTGGATATTCGGCCACCCCGAAGTCTATATCATCTTTCTGCCGTCGATCGCATTATTCGCGATGCTGGTGCCGACCTTCGCGCGGCGGCATCTGCTGGGCTATCCGTGGATCGTGCTGGCGGCCGTGGGGACGGCGTTCCTGTCGTTCGGGCTGTGGGTGCACCACATGTTCACGACCGGCCTGCCCAAGATCAGCCTGGCCTTTTTCTCCGCCGCGTCCGAAGCGGTGGTGATCCCGACGGGCGTGCAGATATTCGTGTTCATCGCGACATTATGGGCCGGGCGCGTCACATGGTCGACGCCGCTGCTTTATGCGACGGGCAGCCTTGCCATCTTCGTCATCGGCGGGCTGACGGGGGTAATGGTCGCGGTCGCGCCTTTCGACTGGCAGGCGCACGATACCTATTTCGTCGTCGCGCACCTGCATTATGTGCTGATCGGCGGCACGTTGATGCCGTTGTTCGCCGGGCTTTATTATTATTGGCCGCTGATTACCGGCAAGAAGCTGTCCGACCGGCTGGGTCGCACAGCGTTCTGGATGCTGTTCGTTGGCGCAAACCTGACCTTTTTTCCGATGCATTTTTCGGGGCTTGAGGGGATGCCGCGCCGGGTTTTCACCTATCCGGCGGAGCTTGGGCTGGGGGGACTGAACCTCGCCTCGACGCTCGGCGCCTATCTTTTCGCGGCGGGCGTGGCGGTGATCTGTGTCGACCTGGCGCTGTCGCCGCGTCGGCGGGTGGGGGAGCGCAATCCGTGGAACGCGGGGACGCTGGAATGGCTGGAGGACCCGCGCGCCGACGATCATTGGGGCGTGCGATGCGTGCCGCTGATCTCCAGCCGTTATCCGTTGTGGGACCAGCCCGATTTCGTGAAGAAGGTCGATGAAGGCCGCTTCTTCCTGCCCGATGCGGAGGAGGGGCGGCGCGAGACGATCGTGACCACCGTGCTGGATGCGCGTCCATTGTCCGTCATCCGACTGGGCACGCCCAGTTTCAAGCCGATGCTGACGGCTATCGCATTGGGCGGCGTGTTCATTTTCACCACCTATCACCTGTATTGGGCCGCGCTCGCCTGTGCGTTCGCGACGCTGGCGATGGTGCTGTGGTGGTTGTGGACCGGCACCGCGGAAATCCCCGAAAAGGAGAGCAAGCCGATCGGTCATGGCATGGAACTGCCGCTCTACATCTCCGGATCGTCATCGCCGGGATGGTGGGCGATGTTCATCACGATGATGGCCGACGCGACGGCGTTTTCGGGGCTGGTATTCGGCTATTATTTCTTCTGGACGCGCCACGCCGATTTTCCGCCCGAGGGGATGGATGCGGCACCCGGCATGATGTGGCCCATGATCGCGATGGCGGTCGGACTGGCAAGCTGGGCCGCGACGATCGGCGCGCGGGAGGTTCATGCGCGGGGCGGCGTGGGCGTGGCGCGGCTGTTGCTTGGCGCCGGGATCGTGCTGAGCGGGGCGGGCATTTGTTCCGGTCTGGCCGGACCGTGGCTGTCGGGCATGGACCCTGAGGCGCATGTCTATCCCGCAATCGTGTGGACGCTGGCGATCTGGACTGCCGCGCATTCGGGCGTGGCGATCATCATGCAGGGCTATGTGCTGGCGCGCAGCCTGGCGGGCAAGATGACGCCACGATATGATGCCGAAATTCGCAACATCACCGTTTACATGCATTTCTTCGCGCTGACGGCGGTCGTGACCTATGCCACGATCGGCCTGTTCCCGGAGGTTGCGTGAAACGGGGCCTGCCCGGGTGGGCGACGCGGCTGCGCGTCACATTATGGACGCTGATTGTCCCGCCGACCAGTTGGGCGGCGCATTTCCTGTTCTCCTACCTGTGGGCGGCGGTTTCATGCGCCAAGGTCGGCGCGTTCGCGACGGTGCCGTGGCTGTTCGTCGCGGGAACGGTGGTTGCGCTGGCGGTGATCCTGACATCGGGGTGGATCGCATGGACGCAATCGAACATGCCCGGCGACGAGCCTCCGCACGAGGATTCGACCGATATCGACCGGCTGCGCTTTCTGGCGAAATCGACATTGCTGCTGGCGGGGCTGAGCTTCATCGGCGTGATCTTTACCGCCCTGCCGGTGGTTTTCATCGGGGATTGCCGGTGAAGCGGCGCGTCAGCCTGGGGGCGGGCGCGCTGTTGCTGCCGGTGGGATGGTGGCTGGCAGCGGGTGGGTTCGGCATGACCGGGCATATGGCCGGGCATATGCTGGCGGTCGCGGTCGCCGCGCCGTTGATTGCACTGGGCCTCAGCGGCACGCGCGCCGATCCTGCGACACGCTGGCCCAGGCACGTTACGCCGATGGGCGCGATGCTGATCGAACTGGCAGTGGTGTGGGGCTGGCACCTGCCGGCGTTGCGTGCCGCGGCGGACGCGATGCGGGCCGCGATGGTGCTTGAACAGGCGATGTATCTGGCCGCCGGTTTCCTGTTGTGGAGCAGCGTGCTGGCCGCGCGGCACCGGGCGAGCGGCATCGGCGCGCTGTTGCTGACGTCGATGCACATGACGTTGCTGGGCGCGCTGATCGGGCTGGCGCCGCGCCCCCTTTATGACGGGACGGCGATCGGCCATCACGGGCTGGAGCCGCTGGCCGACCAGCAACTGGGCGGCGTGGTCATGCTGATGATCGGCGCGGCGAGTTATCTTATCGGAGGTCTGGCAATGCTCGCGGGCCTGTTGCGTATGCGCGAGGTTTCGACATGACGATCCGGCTGACATGGCAGCGCGTTGCGCTCGCGCTGGGAGCATTGGCGCTGGCGGGAATGGCCTTTGCCTGGTCGGGCCTGTTCCAGATCGCGGCATCGTCCGGCCACTGGAGAGTCACCGACTGGTTTCTGCACTGGGTGATGCGTAACTCGGTCAAGACCTATAGCAGCTTTCAGACCCCGGAAGAGGTCACGACCGATCAGGGCCTGGTCAGCGCCGCAGGGCATTTCCGGCAATCCTGTGCGGTCTGTCACGGCGCGCCCGGCGTGCGGCCGTCGCCAGTGATGCAGAAGGCGACACCCCATGCCCCCGACCTGGCCATCAATGCGCGCGAATGGACCGACCGGCAGATTTACTGGATCCTCGAGCATGGCGTGAAGTATACCGGGATGCCCGCCTGGGGCGCCAAGGATCGCCCGGACGAGGTGCGCCGC
This sequence comes from Sphingomonas sp., assembly GCF_035490575.1. GTDB lineage: Bacteria > Pseudomonadota > Alphaproteobacteria > Sphingomonadales > Sphingomonadaceae > Sphingomonas. Next base: position 14,233 of record NZ_DATJLI010000028.1, read on the forward strand.
ATGGTGGCGTTCGTGCGACGATTGCCGACGATGACGCCCGCTGAGTATCGCGCGTTGACCGAAGTGGCGGCGGGCGTCGACGTGGCCGGTGTGCGCCCCGGCGTGACGGCAGTTTGCACGGGGTGCCATGGCAATGACGGGCGTGGCCGGGGGCAGCCCGATATTCCGGTGCTCGGCGGTCAGCGCGCCGATTACCTGCTCGCTTCGCTGGAGCGTTATGCCAGCGGCGACCGGGCGAGCGCGGTGATGCAGGTCGCGGCATCGCAACTCACGCGGGCCGAGATGAGGGCCCTGGCCGATCATTTCGCAGCCATGCCCGGTTTGCAGGCAGGGCCATTGCCGCGAACGCATCCGCTGCTGACAGAGGGGCGGCACGCCGACCAGCTTCCCGCCTGCGCCGGTTGCCATGCGCCCGATCGCGCCCACCCGGTCATCGCTGGTCAACGCGCGACCTATATCGCCGACCGCCTTCGCAACTGGCGCGGCGATGAAAAGGTGGTTGATGCTCGCAAGCCGCACGCGACGATGCCGGTGATCGCAAGGCGCATTCCCAAGGAACAGATCGAGCCGCTCGCCAGCGCGCTGGCGGCGGCCGATCCGGGCGACTAGGACAGCAGCCGCACCGGCACCGATTTGGCGGCGAGGACATGGCTTTGTTCCGCATGGTGTTCCAGCGGGATCAGCACATTGGCTTCGGGATAATATGCGCCCAGGCACCCGCGCGGAATGTCATAGGGCACGACGATCAAGCCATCGAGGCGGCGGTCGACGCCATCGGCGAGGTCGGTCGTCAACCCGACGCGCTGACCCTCCGCCAGCCCACGCTCGCGAATGTCCTCCCGGTTCATGAAGAGCACATCACGCGTGCCCTTTACCCCGCGAAAACGGTCGTGATAGCCGTAAATGGTGGTGTTGAACTGATCGTTCGATCGCAGCGTCATCAGCCGGAACCGACCCGATTTGTCCTCGAACCCGGCCGCATTCAGTGAATCGGGCACATGGAACTCGGCCTTGCCGGTCTCGGTCTGCCAGATGCGCTCGGCCGCCTTGTTTCCTTTCCAGAAGCCGCCGGGCTGGAACATGCGCTGATTATAGTCGGCGAACTTTTCCGGATAGGTCGCTTCGATGGCGTCGCGGACCTTGGAATAGTCACCGACCCATGCGTCCCAGTCGATTGCCGGATTGGGCGGCAGCAGCCGCTTGGCGATGGCGCCGATGATCGCCGGTTCCGACATCAGATGCGGGCTGGCGGGGTCGACGCGGCCGCGGGAGCCGTGAATGCAACTGGTCGAATCCTCGGTCGACACGGCCTGTGGCCCGGTCGCCTGCTCGTCGCGCTCGATGCGACCGAGGCAGGGGAGGAGATATGTTACCTTGCCGGGGAACAGGTGATTGCGGTTCAGCTTGGTCGCGATTTGCACCGACAGCCGCAACTTGCCCCATGCCGCCTCCATCGGGCCGGTATCGGCCACGGCGCGCAGAAAATTGCCGCCCAGTCCGATAAACGCCTGAACCGAGCCATCGATGATGCCGCGGCAAGTCTCGATCGTGTCCAGCCCCTTTTCGGTCGGTGGATCGAAATTATAGAGTTCCTTCAACTTGCCGACCGGCGCCAGTTCGGTCTTTTCGGTGATGCCGACCGTGCGCTGGCCCTGAACATTCGAATGCCCGCGCACCGGCGTCGGCCCCGCGCCGGGCTTGCCGATATTGCCGCGCATCAGCAGCAGGTTAACGAGCATTCGAACATTGTCGACGCCCTTTACATGCTGGGTCAGGCCCATGCCATAAATGCCCAGCACCGCCTTTGACCGGGCGTAGACGCGCGCCGCTTGTTCGATGGCCCATTTCTCCAGCCCGCTCTCACGCACGATCGCCGACCAGTCAGCCGCGCGCGTCGCGTCGAGGAACGCATCGACGCCGTGGCAATGCTGGTCAAGAAACGCCTGATCCAGAATGCGCGTGTCGCCAGAGGCCCTGGCCTGATCGTCCCATTCGACCAAAAACTTCGCCATGCCCATGATCGCGGCAATGTCGCCACCGGCGCGTAGCTGGTGATATTGGGTCGCGATCTGCGTTTCGTCGCGCGTCAGCATCTCGCGTGGGTTCTGGGGATCGGTAAAGCGCTCAAGCCCGCGTTCGCGCAGGGGGTTAAAGACGATGATCTCGACCCCGCGCTTGCGGGCGTCGCGCAACGGATGGAGCATCCGCGGGGCGTTGGAACCCACATTCTGTCCGAAGAACAGGATCGCGTCGCAATGCTCGAAATCCTCAAGCTGCGTGGTGCCCACCGCTTCACCGATCGCCTGTTTCAAACCAACGGAGGTCGATTCGTGACACATGTTGGAGCTGTCGGGCAGATTCTGATGCCCATAAAGCCGGGCCATCAGCGCATACATGTATGACGCTTCAAGGCTCGCCCGACCGGAGGCGTAGAACACCGCCGACTTTGGATTGATCTGCTTCAACTCGGCAGCGATCGCATCGAATGCCTCGTCCCACTCGACCGCGACGTAACGGTCGGTCGCCGCGTCATATTTCATCGGGTGCGTCAGGCGGCCATGCTGTTCCAGTTCGTAATCGGTCCAGCCGCGAAGGTCCGTCAGCGAATGTTCCTTGAAAAAGGCCGGGGTGGTGCGATGGCTGGTCAGTTCCCATGCGGTCGCCTTTGCCCCCTCTTCACAAAACTCGAATGGCAGGGGGTTGGCGGGTTTCGACCATGCACAACTGACGCAGGCAAAGCCGTCGGGCTTGTTCTGTCGCGCCAGTTCGGCGAGCGCGGACGGGCCGACGCGTTCGCGCGGCAGAATGTCGGCCAGGCTACGAACCGAACCCCATCCGCCGGCGGGGCCATCGAACGGTTCGATTTCCGGGGCGTCGTCACGCTGCTTCATGGCTGAAATCCCTCGCTGCCTGTGATAGATGCAACGGGCGGCCATCCTTTTGGTTCAGTCGCGGCGGGTCCGAAACGCCCATCGCAGCGACCCCGCCAGCGCACGAACGCCACCAGCGACGAACGGGCGCGCCATGCCGGAGCCTTTCAGTTCGTGCATCGACCGCGCCCAAGCCGGCAGCAGGTCGATTGCGGCGGGGGTGATGACGCGCTGCGCCACGGCCGTTGCGCGGTCGGGCGGGGTTGCGCGGATCACGCGGCGGGCAACGTCGCGGGTGCGACCATCGACATGCAGCCGCGATCGGTGGCTCTGGATGAAGTCGGCCATGTCGCTACGGCTGCGCGGCACGGGGGCGGCGCCGAGCCGTTCCGCGACCAGTGCGGATTGATCGAAATAGCGATCCTGATCGCCAGTCGACATCGACGGCTCGCCAAACGCGATCCAGGCGTCGAGGAAGCACGTGGCTTCGCAGGCATGGACCCATGCCAGTGCGAGCGGATCGTCGGCGCGATACGGCGTGCCATCGGGCAGGATGCCCGCGACATGCGCGTGGATCTGCCGGACGCGGGCGATCGCCGCCTCGGCGTCCGAGACATCGGCATAGGTGGTGATGGCAATGAACCGCGCGGTGCGCCGCAGCCGCCCCAGCATGTCATCGCGAAACCGCGAATGATCCCAGACACCGGCAAGCACGGCGGGGTCGAGCATCTGCATCAACAATGCCGCAATGCCGCCGACCATCATCGTCGTCACATCGCCGTGCACGCGCCCGATCACGCTGTCGGCTGGAAACAGCGCGCTCCCGCTGCGCTGAACCGGGCGCTCCCCCCGGCTCTGATCGTTGAACGTGGAGCGCACGCCCGCGATCAGCCGTGAGCGGGCGAGGTCGGCCAGCGGGCCTTGCAACGACGATCGGTTCATGTCGCTCAAAAGATCGGGGTGAGGCGGTTCCTCCGCAAGAGCGAAAAGAAAAGCCCGGCCACTCGAATGAGCAGCCGGGCCATTTCAACCACCAGAGGGGCGAACCTTATTTCAGGTGGGCGCTCAGGTGCTTGTTCATTTCGAACATGCTGGCCTTTTTTTTGCCGAAGATCTTCTCGATCTTGTCATCGGCCAGAATCTCGCGCTTGTCCTGCGGGTTCTGAAGATCGTGCTTCTTAATATATTCCCACATCTTGCTCACGACTTCGCTGCGCGGCAGCGGGCCGGCGCCGACGATTTCGGCCAGTTCGGGCGAAGGGGTAACGGGTGTCGCGATGCCACCGCGTGCGCCACCCTTTGCTGCAGTCGTTGCCTTGGCCATAAAGCCCCCCAAATCTCATACGCTTGCCGACGCGGGTTGCGCCTGCATGGCGGCGACTGTTCCGGTCTGATCGAACAAGATCAAGCGATTTTCGACATGCCGTGCCCGCCAACAGCGCCGCAGCGGACGAAATTGTGGCATTCCAGTCACAATCGGCGGGGCGAGAGGGCCTTTCGTCCATCTGCCGCCCGCACCATTCTGTGCCAAACCGCCGGATGACACGGCGATGGCGTCCCGCCCGCCAGACGCCTAAGGAATGCGGATGCGAGACGAAAATGATGCAATGGCCGAGGGCGATCTGGTGAGCGCCGGCGTCGAGCCGGTGATACCCGACGACGTTACCCGGGCCATTCGGACCCTGATCCAATGGGCGGGCGACGATCCCGATCGTGAAGGGCTGCTGGACACGCCGCGCCGCGTTGCAAAGGCGTGGCGCGAATATTGCGTGGGTTATGGCGATGATCCGTCACGCCATCTGGCGCGCGTGTTCGAGGAAGTCGGCGGCTATGACGAGATCGTGCTGCTGCGCGACATTCCGTTCCAGTCGCACTGCGAACATCATATGGCGCCGATTACCGGCAAGGCGCACATCGCCTATCTGCCGCAGGACCATGTCGTCGGCATTTCGAAACTGGCGCGCGTGCTGCACGGATTTGCAAGGCGGTTGCAGGTGCAGGAACGGCTGACGGCCGAAGTTGCCGACTGCATCTGGAATCACCTGAAACCGCGCGGCGTTGCCGTGGTGATCGAGGCGACGCATGGCTGCATGACCGCGCGCGGGGTGCGGACACCCGGCGTGGTCATGACGACCAGCCGGATGATGGGCGTGTTCCGCGACGACGAACGCAGCCGCAAGGAAGTGCTGGCGCTGATGGGCAAGGGCTGACGCCGCTTCCCCTTTTGGCCGGATCAGCCCCGCGCGGCGTTGGCGGCGGACAGCACGGCGCGAACGCTGGCGGTCGCCACGTCCTCATCGATGCCCACGCCCCAAAAGGTCCGGCCCGCGCCGTCGCGACATTCGACATAAGCGGCCGCGCGCGCGTCCGATCCCGTGCCGATCGCGTGTTCGGAATAGTCGGCAACCTCCAGAACGATGCCAAGCCCGTCGCGAAGCGCCGCAATGACACCGGAGATCAGGCCGTTGCCGCGCCCACTGACCGAAACGCGCTTGCCACCCGCCACGATCTGTCCGGCAAACACGCGGTCGCCATTGGGCGCCCGCGTCTCCTCATAACCGTCGAGCGCGAAATGCTGGCCGCCGTTCAGGCGATAGGCTTGTTCGAATGCCTGCCAGATATCGCCGGCATTCAGTTCGCGACTGGTCGTATCCGCCAGTGTCTGAACATGGCGGCTGAAATCAGCCTGCAGCCGCTTGGGAAGTTTCAGGCCCTTGTCCTGTTCGAGCACCCAGGCGACGCCGCCCTTGCCCGACTGTGAATTGACGCGGATGACAGCTTCATAGCTGCGCCCGAGATCGGCGGGATCGATCGGCAGATAGGGCACTTCCCAGAAATCGTCGTTGCGGGCGGCCTGTGCGGCAAAACCCTTTTTGATCGCGTCCTGATGACTGCCCGAAAACGCCGTGAACACAAGGTCGCCGGCGTAGGGGTGGCGCGGATGCACGGGCAGGGCATTGCAATATTCAACGGTGCGGATGACCCGGTCGATATCCGAGAAATCAAGGCCGGGGTCGATACCCTGCGTGTAGAGGTTCAGCCCCAGCGTCACCAGATCGACATTGCCGGTCCGCTCACCATTGCCGAACAGGCACCCCTCAACCCGGTCGGCGCCCGCCATCAGCCCCAGTTCGGACGCAGCCACGCCGGTTCCGCGATCATTATGGGTATGCAGGCTGACGATCACGGCATCGCGGTTGGGGATGTTGCGACAGAAATATTCGACCTGATCCGCATAGACGTTGGGCGTCGCCGCCTCGACCGTGGCGGGCAGGTTGAAGATGATCGGGTCGGCCGCCGTGGGGCGCAGCACGTCCATGACCGCGGCACAGACTTCGAGGCTGAAATCGAGTTCGGCGGTTGAGAACGTCTCCGGGCTGTATTCAAAGCGCCAGCGGGTGCCGGGCCGCCGCGCGGCTTCGTCGCGCAGGATTTTCGCGCCGGTGATTGCGATCTCGCGCACTTCGTCGCGGCTCATGCCGAACACGATCCGGCGCCACGCGGGACTGACCGCGTTATACAGGTGGACGATCGCGCTGCGTGCGCCTTCAAGGCTTTCGAAACTGCGCTCGATAAGGTCGCGGCGCGATTGGGTCAGCACCTGAACGGTCACGTCGTCAGGCACGCGGCCGGAGCGGACGAGGCCGGAAATGAAATCGAACTCTGTCGCCCCGGCGGATGGAAAGCCGACCTCGATCTCCTTGACGCCGACATCGACCAGCAGGTCGAAGAAGCGCTGCTTTTTTTCGGCATCCATCGGGTCGATCAGTGCCTGATTGCCGTCACGCATGTCGGTCGACAGCCATACTGGCGCCTGAGTGATGGTGCGTGCGGGCCATTGCCGGTCGGGCAGGTCGATCGTGGGGAAGGAGCGATATTTGGTCGAGGGGTCGCGCAGCATTTGCCGGGCCTTTCGTCGCAAGCGAAGGGCATGACGATGCCCGCCGCGAGTTTAGCCAAATGAGATCGAAATCACCCTTAGGGGCACGCGCAATCGCCGACAGCCCCTAAGGGCGGATTAGTCGCAGGCGAAGGGCGGCGTTGGCGAACATGCAGGATCAAATGCCATGGCACCGGCGCAAGGTCCAGCCTGTCCAGCCGCGCCGGGCTGCAATTTTTGGTAAGATTTTGAGATTAGGTCATTCCTGAACGAGAATCAGGAACATGTTCGACAATGCTTCAACTCATTTACGTCAGTTCGGCCACGCAGGTCATGGATCAGCGTGAGGTTGACGGCATTCTGCGCGTATCGCGGCGAAACAACGCCCGCGATCACCTGACCGGAATGCTCTATGCCGACGAACGCCGCTTTCTTCAGGTGCTGGAGGGGGAGGACGCGGCCGTCGCGACGACGATCGAACGGATCAAGGCCGATAAGCGGCACCGGGCGCTGGTCGTGCTGTCCAAGCGCGTCGTTGCCGAACGCGAGTTCGGTGCATGGGAAATGGCGCAAGCAGCACCGGGACATGATGCGGACGCGCTGATGGCGCGTATAACGTTGCTCACGGCGGCAGCGGCGCCTGGCGTTCGTGCGACGTTCGAAGGCTTTGTGGCGACGCGCCGCGCGGCTTGATCCCGCGGCGCGCGCTGGCGGTCAGGCCTTTTCGAAGGCCACGGTCACGTCGATGCTGACTTCGTCCGACACCATCGGCAGCGCGGTGGTGATCGCGAAGTCCGAACGCTTGATCGTCGCTTCGCCGTGAAAGCCGACGGTTTCCTTCTTGTTCATCGGATTGGCGCCCGCGCCCACGAACTCTGCGGCCAGCGTCACCGGCTTGGTCACGCCGTTGAGCGTCAGATTGCCGTGGATCTCGGCCTCATTGCCGTCGACGACGATATGGTTCGACACGAAACGGGCGTCAGCTGGGCTTGGACCGAAAAAGTCGGGCTTGCCGCCGTCCTTGCCCGCGCGCAGTAGGTGTTCGGTCAGACCGGTGCTGGCAGTCACGACCTTTGAAACCGGGATGGTCATGTCGACCTTGGCACCCGCCGGGTTCTTGGGGTCGAGCGTCAGCGTGCCCGCGACATCACCGAACAGGCCGAAATAATCGTTGAAACCGAAGTGGTTGACTTCCCACTCGATCAGCGAGTGCGAAGGATCGGCGCGATAGGTGCCGCCAGTGATGCGCGACGCATCCTGCTGACCCGGCAGCTGCGGCGCGGCGGACTGTGCGGCCAGCGGCATGGCCGTGACGATCGCGAGAATGGCGAGGGTCTTGTGCATCGAACTTCCCCTGTGGTTGAGCGACGATTGGTCGCCCTCGCCAGCTGGGAAGTCAAATACTCACTGGCGAACGCTGTGTTTCCGAAACGGCGCTCCCCCAATCGGAAGCGCCGTTTCGTCCGCAGTCAGTTCTTGTCCTTGTCGACCAACTTGTTCGCGCCGATCCACGGCATCATCGCGCGCAGTTCTGAACCAGTCTTTTCGATCGGGTGGACTGCGGCGGCCTTTCGGCTGGCCTTAAGCTCCGGCTGGCCGGCGCGGTTGTCGAGCACGAAATCCCGGACGAAACGGCCCGACTGGATGTCGGCGAGCACGCGTTTCATCTCGGCCTTGGTCTCGTCGGTGATGATGCGCGGGCCGGTCTTGATGTCACCATATTCGGCGGTGTTCGAGATTGAATAGCGCATGTTCGCGATGCCGCCTTCATACAGCAGGTCGACGATCAGCTTGGTTTCGTGCAGGCACTCGAAATACGCCATTTCCGGCGCATATCCGGCCTCGACCAAAGTCTCGAAACCGGCCTGGATCAGGTGGGTGATGCCGCCGCACAGCACGGCCTGCTCGCCGAACAGGTCGGTTTCGCACTCCTCCTTGAAGTCGGTCTGGATGATGCCCGACCGGCCGCCGCCGACGCCGCTGGCATAGGCAAGCGCCACGTCATGCGCGTTGCCGCTGGCATCCTGATGGATCGCGATCAGGCAGGGCACGCCGCCGCCACGCACATATTCGCTGCGGACTGTGTGGCCCGGCCCCTTGGGCGCGATCATGATGACGTCGATGTCCGCGGGCGGCTCGATCAGGCCGAAATGCACGTTCAGGCCGTGCGCGAACGCCAGCGCGCTGCCGGGTTTCAGATTGCCCTTGATATCCGCATCATAGATTGCGGCCTGATGCTCGTCGGGCGCCAGGATCATGAGGATATCGGCCCATTGCGCGGCATCCTTGTTCGCCATGACCCTGAAGCCGGCGGCTTCGGCCTTGGCAGCGGAAGCGGAGCCGGGGCGCAGTGCGATCGCGATATCGGTGACGCCCGAATCGCGCAGATTCTGGGCATGGGCATGACCCTGCGAACCATAGCCCAGAATGGCTATTTTCTTGCCGGTGACGAGGTTCAGGTCGGCGTCACGATCGTAATAGACACGCATTCTCGGTGATCCCTTTGCTTGATTTCAGTAATCGGTGGTGAAGTCAGGCGGCGTCCTTGCCGCGGGCGATGGCGACGATGCCGGTGCGCGCGACCTCGATCAGGCCGACCTCGCGCATCAGCTCGACAAACTTGTCGATCTTTTCGCTGCCGCCGGTGACTTCAAAGATGAAGCTGGTGGTCGTCGCATCGACCACGCGCGCGCGATAGACATCGGCAAGCCGCAGCGCCTCGATCCGGTGGTCGCCGGTGCCGGCGACTTTCACCAGCGCCAGTTCGCGCTCGACATGCGGTCCCGCAGCGGTCAGGTCCACCACCTTGTGCACGGGCACCAGCCGGTCGAGCTGGGCGATGATCTGTTCCAGCACGCCTGCGCTTGCCGAGGTTACGATGGTGATGCGGCTGACCGCCTCATCCTCCGACACGTCGGTTACGGTCAGGCTTTCGATATTGTAACCACGACCTGAAAACAGTCCGGCGATGCGCGCCAGGATGCCGGGTTCGTTATCGACCAGAACCGCCAGCGTATGGCGTTCGGGTTGTTCCTCGCGGATGTGCATCGTCATTCCCCTTGAACCGCTCCGGCGCGGGAGAGGGGGACCGGCCAGCAGTGGAGAGCGTGGCGCAAGCGCGCCGACCGCTGCCGCCCCCTCCACCCCCGGACATGCGCCCGGCGGTCCCTCTCCCCGCGCCGGGGAGGTGTTGTCATGTCAAACCAGTGCCTTGGCTTCGTCGTCCATCGTGCCCGACACTTCATTGGCCTGAAGGATCATGTCGGTATGCGCCGCGCCCGACGGGATCATCGGGAAACAGTTGGCGAGCTTTGCCACCATGCAGTCGACGATCACCGGGCCGTCATGCGCCAGCATCTCGGCAATCCCGCTCTCCAGCTGGTCGCGCCCTTCGATGCGGATGCCCTTCCAGCCATAGGCCTCACCCAGTTTCACGAAATCGGGCAGGCTGTCCGAATAGCTTTCGGCATAGCGGCTTTCATAAGTCAGTTCCTGCCACTGGCGCACCATGCCCATATATTCGTTGTTCAGGATGAAGATCTTGACCGGCAGACGATATTGGGCGGCGGTCGCCAGTTCCTGGATGTTCATCTGGATCGATGCTTCGCCGGCGATGTCGATCACCAGCGCGCCGGGATTGCCGATCTGCGCGCCGATCGCGGCGGGCAGGCCATAGCCCATCGTGCCCAGTCCGCCGCTGGTCAGCCACTTGTTCGGCGCCTCGAACCCGAAATGCTGTGCGGCCCACATCTGGTGCTGGCCCACTTCGGTCGTGATGATCGGCGCGCGGGCTTGGGTCGCGTCGTGCAGCGCCCGGATCGCGCGCTGCGGCATGATCGCGTCGCCAACCTCCGGAAAGTCGAGGCAGCGCATCTGGCGCCACCCATCAATCCGCCGCCACCATTCGGCCAGATCGGGCTTGCCGTGCTGACGTGCTTTCCAGACATGCACCATGTCTTCCAGCGCAAGGCCGGCATCGCCGATGATCGACAGGTCGACGCGGACGATCTTGTTCACGCTCGACCGGTCGATATCGATATGAATCTTGCGTGCGTGCGGGGCAAAGGCGTCGAGCCGGCCCGTCACGCGGTCGTCGAACCGCGCGCCGATCGCGACGATCAGGTCCGCCTGATTCATGGCGTGATTGGCTTCATAGGTGCCGTGCATTCCCAGCATCCCCAGCCATTGCGGCGAGCTGGCGGGCAGGGCGCCCAGACCCATCAGTGTCGACGTGACCGGGGCGCCGGTGATGCGCGCCAGTTCGCGCAGCATCGCGCTGGCGCCTGGCCCGGCATTGATGATGCCGCCGCCGGTGTACAGAACGGGCCGCTCGGCCGCCGCCAGCATGTCCACCGCCGTTTCGATCGCCGACCGATCGGCCTTGACCTGCGGGCGATAGGTTTTGTGCTGAATGGGACCGGGCTTGCGATAGCTGGCGGTGGCGACCTGAACATCCTTGGGAATGTCGATCACCACCGGGCCGGGGCGGCCCGATGTGGCGATGTGAAACGCCTCGTGCACGATATCGCCGAGCCGCGCGGGGTCCTTCACCAGATAATTATGCTTGGTGCAGTGGCGCGTGATGCCGACGGTGTCGCATTCCTGGAATGCGTCCGATCCGATCAGGGCAGTCGGCACCTGTCCGGTGATGACAACCATCGGGATCGAATCCATCAGTGCATCGGTGATGCCCGTGACCGCGTTGGTCGCGCCCGGTCCCGATGTCACCAGCACCACGCCAGGTTTTCCGGTCGAGCGGGCATAGCCTTCTGCAGCGTGGGTCGCGGCCTGTTCATGGCGGACCAGGATGTGGCGGATGGCGCGATCGCCGCGCGCCTGCCCGTTCTTGAACAGCGCGTCATAGATCGGCAGCACCGCGCCGCCCGGATAGCCGAACACGACTTCCACGCCGAGGTCGGTCAGCGCCTCGACAAGGATATCGGCTCCACTCTTCTCGGTCACGTCACGTCTCCAGAGTTGCTGCACCGCGATACCGTCGCGGACGGGGCGCTGCTACCCGCATGAAAAATACGCGTCAAGGCAATATTGAGAAATATTGTAACAAGTCGTCGTTCTCGATGTCCGTGGCTTTGGGCCAGTCGGCTGGTGGCTGGTTGCGAAACCATGTGAACTGGCGCTTGGCATATTGCCGGGTGGCGAGACACGCCCGCTCGAGCGCCGTCGCCCGGTCGATCAGGCCGCCCAGCCAGTCGGCAATTTCCGGGACCCCGATTGCCCGGCGCACCGGTGCGGATGCGGCAATATCGGTGCGGTCGAGCAGCGCACGCACCTCCTCGACGCCGCCGGTATCGAACATCGTCGCCAGTCGCCGGTCGCACCGTTCGAACAGCCATCCGCGGTCGGGCAGCAGGACCAGCGGCGCCAGCGTGATCTCGCCCGCCAGCCCACCGACCTGTTCCGCCTGCCAGGCGGCAAGCGGGCGTCCGGTCGAGCGGACGACCTCCAGCGCGCGTGCTATGCGCGTGGTGTCCGCCGGATTGAGACGAGCGGCGGCGGCGGGATCGGCTCGCGACAAGGCGGCATGGGCCACCGACACAGGCAGCGCACGCACTTCGTCGCGAACCGCGGCGTCGATGGGGGGCACCGGCGCAATGCCGTCGATCAGCGTTCTCAGATACAGGCCCGTGCCGCCGACCAGGATCGGCAACCGACCCTCGGCATGGGCAGCGGCCACCGCATCGCGCGCATCGGCTGCCCAACGTGCCGCCGAACATGCTTCTGCCCCATCGATATAGCCGAACAGGCGGTGGGGTGCGCGCGCCTCTTCCTCTGTGGATGGGCGGGCCGACAGAATGCGAAGGTCGCGATAGACCTGCGCCGAATCGGCATTGATGACGACGCCGCCGGTTCGTTCGGCCAGCGCCAGCGCCAGTGCGGACTTGCCGCTGGCGGTCGGGCCTGCGATTAGCGCGACCATTGGTTTCCGGGGGGACGCGGACTTGCTCATTGCCACGCTGATAGCATCGGATCGGATCGATGCGGGACTGGTTTCCGAAGCGCGTGACCGGATTGCCGCAACCGGCGCCACCGCCGAACAGCCTGCGTGGCTGGACGAGGCCGTCGCGGTCGACCTGTTTGTAACCGGCAACGACGTGGGCGATGTGCGCGGCGCGCTGGAGGGCGCCTTTGCCGGCGTCGATGTGCTGGTTCAGGCCGCAGCTGATCGCGAAAAGCGCTTGCTGATCGCCGACATGGATTCGACCATGATCCCGGTCGAATGCATTGACGAACTGGCCGATTATGCCGGCATCAAGCCGCAGATCGCCGAAGTCACCGAACGCGCGATGCGTGGCGAGCTGGATTTCGCAGCCGCGCTGGATGCGCGAGTCGCCTTGCTGAAGGGACTGGCGGAAAGCGCGATCGAGCGCTGCCTTGCCGAGCGGGTGACGTTGATGCCCGGCGCGCGGACGCTGATCCAGACGATGCGCGCTCGCGGTGCCCATAGCGTGCTGGTATCGGGGGGCTTCACCCGCTTTGCCGAGCCGGTCGCCGCGCAGATCGGGTTCGACCGCGCCATCGCCAACCGCCTGGTGATTGAGGATGGCGAATTGACGGGGGCGGTCGGCAAGCCGATCGTCGATTCGGCCACCAAGGAAGCGACGTTGCGCGCGGTGGCGGCCGAACGGGGCATCGCCCTGTCGCAGACTCTGGCGGTGGGCGACGGCGCCAACGACTTGCCGATGATCCGGGCGGCGGGGCTGGGCGTCGCCTATCACGCCAAGCCCGTCGTTGCGGCGGCAGCGGCTGCGCGGGTCGAGCATGGCGACCTGACGGCGCTGCTTTATGCCCAGGGCATCCGCCGCCGCGACTGGCGTGCCGACTAACCCAGCACCCGGCCGGCAACCGCGTCGAGCTTTTCCAGCAGAGCCGGATCGCGCGCGGCGGGGGTGGTAATAAGCGCGGTGTCCAGACAGGTGTCGATGGGCGAGGGCGGTCGCTCGGCGGGCAATGATTGCAGCAGGTTGACGACCATCGCCCGCGCGCGCGCCGCATTGGCGCTCAACTGACGGATGACGGCTGCGACATCGACCGCTTCCTCGCCCTCGCGCCAGCAATCATAATCAGTGACCATGCCGACCAGCGCATAGGGCAGTTCCGCCTCCCGCGCGAGCTTGGCCTCAGGCATGGCGGTCATGCCGATCACGTCGCAGCCCCATTGGCGATAGAGGTTGCTTTCGACCCGGCTGGAGAATTGCGGCCCCTCCATCGCCAAATAGGTGCCGCCACGATGCACGCTGGCCCCGGCGGCTTCGGCCGCATCGGCGGCCATGGCCGACAGGCGCGGGCAGACCGGATCGGCCATCGAGACATGCGCGACCATTCCGGTGCCAAAAAAGCTGGATGCGCGACCCACCGTCCGGTCGACAAACTGGTCGACGATGGTGAAGGTGCCGGGCGCGCGTTTCTCGGCCAGGCTGCCGATCGAGGAGACGGCCAGTATGTCAGTGACGCCAAGACGCTTGAGCGCGTCGATATTGGCGCGGGTGTTCAGGTCGGACGGCGCGATGCGATGCCCGCGGCCGTGACGTGGGAGAAAGGCGACGCGGGCATGGCCGATGCGACCGGTATAGATCGCGTCGGATGGCGCGCCCCAGGGTGTTTCGATTTCGACCCAGCGGCCATCCTCGATCCCCTCCACATCATACAGGCCCGACCCGCCGATGATCCCGATCGTCCAGTCGCCCATGTCCCGACCCTTTCCAGTCATTGCCGCGAAAGCA
>NZ_DATJLI010000029.1:0-7152 GCF_035490575.1 Sphingomonas sp.
CCATCGCATCGCCCAGCGCCGCCACCACGTGGTAACGACGGTCGCTTTCGATGATCCGGCGAAGCACAGCGCGCGCCACGATCGAATCGTCGACGATCAGGACCTTTACGGGTCGCGAATCGGCTTGTCCGTCGATGAAGGGCCGTGTCGCCATGTCGGGTTCAGGCCATACCGACGATCTGGAGTTTCGATTGCAGCGTTTCGCGGTCGAACGGCTTCATGACATATTCGTCGGCGCCCGCCTCGATCGCTGCGCGAATGTGCGCCATGCCGTTTTCGGTGGTGCAGAACACCACCTTGGGCTTTTTCGCCAGGTCCGTCTGGTGCAGCGCGCGCAGGAAATCCATGCCGCTCATCACCGGCATGTTCCAGTCGAGCAGCACGACATCGGGCGGGAAGGCTAGACAGGCATCCAGCGCTTCACGGCCGTCCGCGGCCTCACGCACGTCAAAGGACAGACCCTCGAGGATATGCCGCGCGACCTTGCGGATAACCTTTGAATCATCGACCACCAGACAGGTTTTCATTCAACGCCCTACTCTTTTTCGACCCGGTGCCGTCGTTGCACGACGGTCGTAAGCGTCGCGTTAATCCACCGATGCGTGTTGAAGGCCGGGGACCAGCGCCGTCAGGTCGATGACCAGCGCCGCCTCCCCGTCACGGTCGATCACCCCGTCGACCGCCCGCGCCCAGATGCCGGGCAGCGTCACGCCGGCGGCCAGCGGACGCGGGGTGAATTCGGCCACATCGTCCAGCGTATCGACCACGAAAGCGTAATGATGGCCGTCGATCTGCGACACGATCGCCCGGCGCGGCGCGATCGTCCCCGCCACCCCCGCCAGCGCGCCGGCGGTGTCCAGCACGGTCACGACACGGCTCCTCAGCGTCGCCAGGCCCAGCACATGGCGCGCGGCAAGCGGCGTCGGCGTGACTTCGCCCAGATCGACAACCGATTCGACCGCCGAGGATTCGACCGCGATCGCGTGCCCCGCGACCTGGGCGACCAGGAACAGGCCGCTCAACGCCGCTGCTCCCGCCCGGCGCCGACCGCCGCCAGCAGCCGTTCACGGTCATAGCGATGGATGGCCCCCGTTCGCGCCGCACGACCGGGATCGCTGGCCAGCCGTACCAGCGTGCCGCCCGGCGGGGGGGGCGTGTCGTCGTCGTCAAGGCGAATGACCACATCGGGCGCCTCTCCCGCCGCCCGCGCGGCGACGCGCCAGCCCGCGCCGCGCAGCATCGGCGCCAGGAACGTCGACATCCAGCCCCCATCGCCTTCGTCCAGCACGCACAAGGGCTGGCGAGCAGCGCCACGGATTTCGCCGTGATTGGCGAACAGCCACAGTGCATCGATCAATTCGACCGGATCGCCGGCGACCAGCACGACGCCCGCGACCGGACCATCGCTGGCCGGCGGCGCGATTTCGGCCGGCACCGTTACGATATCGCTCGCTTCGTCGATCGCATAGGCAACCTCGACCGCGCCATCGCGCAACCGCAGCACGGCAAAGGCACGTTCCGGGATCGGCGCCTGCGTCGCCAGCGGCACCAATGCGTCGTCAACCAGCAGGCGCAGGCGCCCGCCGGTGCGATGGACCTGCGCCGGCCCG
The DNA here is from genome assembly GCF_035490575.1 of Sphingomonas sp. Taxonomy (GTDB): domain Bacteria; phylum Pseudomonadota; class Alphaproteobacteria; order Sphingomonadales; family Sphingomonadaceae; genus Sphingomonas. The sequence continues at coordinate 1,611 of NZ_DATJLI010000029.1, forward strand.
GCCGATTCGATGCGGTCGACAGCCGCCAGCGGCAGCGCGCGGCGAACCCCGTCCAGGTCCTGAAACGTCAGCAGCGACAGGACCGGCGCGATTTCCGCCTGGTCATTGGCGGCGACGATTTCGGCCTCCCGGCGGAAGTTCAGGCCCGCGACATGCGCCACGCCCGCGCAATCGATCAGCAGCATCGGCCGCCCGCTGTCGGGCAGCGTCTGTCCGGCATAGACGCCCGCCGTCATCACCGCTGGCGCGGCAGGCTTGATGACCAGTTCCTCATGATCCAGCACCTCATCCACACCGATCACAAAGGCGCCGACACCGATATTCGCGATAATCAGCATCGCCGGCTCATTGTCGTCCTTGCCGAAGCCCAGCAGCGCGCCCAGCGGCACCACCGGCAGCCGCCGGTCGCGCACCGTCGCCACCATCCGCCCGCCCAGCCGGTCGATCGCCACGCCCTGTCCCCGCGTCGCGACGATTTCCTCGATCACGCCGCGCGGCACGGCAAAGCGCTGGTCGCCCAGGCCCACGATGATCGTCGGCAGGATCGACAGCGTCAGCGGCACATGGATCGCGATCCGCAGACCCCGCCCGGAAACACTGTCGAGTTCGATGCGCCCGCCGATCACCTCGATCGCGGTCCGCACGACATCCATGCCGACGCCGCGACCCGAAATCGCCGATACATCGTCCTTGGTCGTCAGCCCCGGCTCAAAGATCAGCGCCAGCCGATCACGCTCGGGCAAGGCGCGGAGCGTGCCCTCGTCGCGGCCCGAGCGGGCGAGTTTGGCAATGACGCGGTCGGTATCAATGCCGCGGCCGTCATCGGTCACTTCGACCACGATCTGGTTGCCCGCCTGTCGCGCGGCGACGGTCAGGCAGCCCGCTTCGGCCTTTCCGGCCTTGCGGCGCGTCGCGACATCCTCGATCCCATGATCGATCGAATTGCGGATGATGTGGACCAGCGGATCGCGCATCACCTCGATCATCTCACGGTCCAGCTCGACATCACTGCCCTCGACCGACAGCACGACCTGTTTGCCCAGGCTGGCCGCCGTGTCGCGCACCAGCCGGGGAAGCGCGGAAAACAGCGATTCGATCTTTTGCATCCGTGTGCGCGTCACCGTCTCGCGCATTTCAGCGACGGTCGCCGACAGGCGTTCCAGCGCCGCCTCCGTAGCGGGATCGCCCTCACCCGCACGCATCCGGCGCGCCAGTTCGTTGCGGGCCAGCACCATTTCGGACATGCCGCTCATCATCCGGTCGAGCAGATCGACGCTCAGCCGGACACTGCGCGCGGGCGTGCGGACCATGACCGGCCCGGCACTGCCGCCACCAAGCGACACGTCGGACACACCCGGCGTCGCCGGATCGAGCGCGGCGATCAGTGAGTCTTCGTTCCCGTCCTCCAGCGCACAGCCGCTGTCGATGGCGTCGACGATCTCGCCGATCCGGTCCACGATCGCGAGCACCGCGTTGACCAGCCGCCGGTCGGGCGCGCGGCGGCCACCCCGCACTTCGGCCAGCGCGTCCTCGGCAGCATGGGCCAGCCGTTCGAGGCGGGGCAGGTCGAGGAAGCCGCAGCTCCCCTTGACCGTGTGAACGAAGCGGAAAATGGCGTCCAGCCGCGCGGAATCGTCGGGCGCGGCTTCCCACGCAACGATTTCCCCGGCCAGCGCCTCGGCCGTTTCGCGTGTTTCCGCGATGAATTCCTGCAACAGGTCGTCCATGGTCCCCCGCCGGCTTGGCGAGTGACCCTTGGACGGCTGCGGTTAAGACGGAGTTTACCCGCCGGCGAATTGCACGCCGAACAGCAGCACTTCGGCCTCGGCCGGCGAAACCTGTAGCGAACCGCCGCTTTCGTCCACCAGCTGGCGCACCAGATGGGCGGCGGCGGAACGCGGGGTCAGCCCGCCGCCCGCGCCCGAACCGTCCAGCGCGGTGCGGAGTTCGGGGTCGAGCACGATGCGTGGGCCATCGGCACGCACGACGATCTCGACGCGGCTGCCCTCCGCTTCGGCGCCGACATCCAGCCGCCCGCCGCGCACCAGCGCGTCGCCCGCGATCAGCGCCAGGTTCAACAGCACCTTGATCGCCGGTTTGGGCAGTTGCCCGGCCTCAACCATCCAGCCCAGTTCCAGCCGCTGATTGTCGGCGAACAATCCCTCGATCGCGGCCTGCGCCTCCCGCGTGTCGACCATTTCGCCGAACCCGCCCGCCGCACCGAACGCCAGGCGAAAGAACTTGAGCTTGTTCGCCGATGCCCGCGCGCTGTCGGCCAGCAGCTCAAGACAGCGGGCGCGCATTTCGGGGTCATGTTCGTCGGCCAGCAGCTCTAGCCCGTTGTTCAATGCCCCGACCGGACTGAGCAGGTCGTGGCAAAGGCGCGAACATAAAAGACTGGCGAATTCGGTCGGACTGGTTTGCAACGCAATCGGCTCCCTCTCGCAAGCGCGCCTTGTGGCCCAGCGCGCCGGGGGGTGCAAGCGATCAGGACGACGGATCGCCTGGCGACCACGCCACCGCGACGAAGCGGCCATGCAGATCGCCCGCCGCGACCGCGCGATACAGCCGCATGTCGCCGCCCGCGACGATCGCCCAAAGCCGGCCATCGGGATCGGCCATGGCGGCGTCGGTTGCCGATGGGCGCGGATCGCCATTGGGATGCGAGTGCCAGTAACCCTGGATCCCCAGGCCGCCGCCGCGCGCCGCACGGTGCGCGGCCAGCAGGTGCGCGGGATCGATCTCGAACCGGTCGCGCGGCGATGCCGCGACGTTGGCCGCGACGCTCGCCTGTTCGACACGCTCGCCAGCCCCCAGCAGCAGCCCGCACGCTTCCAGCGGATGCGCCGCACGCGCCGCCGCTGTAACCACGCCGATCGCTGCACTTGAAAGAATGACCTTCGACACCCAAATCCCTTACAAGAATGGACCGGGGGGTTGCCACCATCGATGCCGTGATTTCGGACGCTGCCAGTGGTTGGCGGTTGGACCGTGCGCTGGCGCAAGCGGTGCCCACGCTGTCGCGCGAACGGCTCAAGGCATTGATCGCGTCGGGCGCGGTCATCGGCGCCGACGGACCGGCACGCGATCCCGCGCGAAAGGCAGTCGCCGGCGCATCGTTTCGCGTCGAGATTCCCGCTCCCCGACCCGCCCATAACGAAGCACAGGCGATCGAGCTTAACATCGCGTTCGAGGACGAGCATCTGATCGTCGTCGACAAGCCCGCCGGACTGGTGGTGCACCCGGCGGCGGGCAATCTGGACGGCACGCTGGTCAATGCGCTCCTCCACCACTGTGCGGGGCAATTGTCGGGGATCGGCGGCGTGGCGCGGCCGGGCATCGTGCACCGGATCGACAAGGATACGTCCGGGCTGATCGTCGCGGCCAAGCATGACCGCGCGCATGAAGGGCTGGCAAGGCAGTTCAAGGCGCACAGCATCGACCGGCGATATCTGGCGATCGTCGGCGGCGTGCCGGTTGCGGGCAAGGGCATTGTCGACGCGCGGCTGGGGCGATCCAGCGCCAACCGCAAGAAGATGGCGATCGTCGGCGGTGACGCGGGCAAACATGCCATCACGCACTGGCAACTGATAAAGCCGCTGCGCGAAGCGGGGCTGGTCGAATGTCGGCTGGAAACGGGCCGCACGCATCAGGTGCGCGTGCACATGGCCTCGATCGGCCACCCGCTGCTGGGCGACCCGGTTTATGGCCGGACAAAGGCGGCGCACCGCGCGGTGCTGGAAACGTTAAGTTTCCAGCGTCAGGCATTGCATGCCGCCCGACTGGGGTTCATCCATCCGGTAACAAGCGCCGCTTTGTCGTTCGAAAGCACGATGCCGGGCGACATGCAGGAACTGTTCAACCAACTTGTCGTATAGTCATTTGACGATATTGCCGCGCATCGGTGCAGCGGCGACATTCGTCTGTCATCAAGGGAGATTCGGTCATGGCCAGCGGTAGCAACGTCCCCGCGACGATCCCGGCGCTCGGCGGCGAGGCCAGCCTCAACCGCTATCTGTCCGAGATCAAGAAGTTTCCGATCCTCAGCCCCGAGCAGGAATATATGCTCGCCAAGCGGTTCCAGGATCATGGCGACACCGAAGCGGCGGCACAGCTTGTCACCTCGCACCTGCGACTCGTGGCCAAGATCGCCATGGGCTATCGCGGCTATGGCCTGCCGGTGTCCGAGCTGATTTCGGAGGGCAATATCGGCCTGATGCAGGGCGTGAAGAAGTTCGAGCCAGATCGCGGCTTCCGCCTGGCGACCTATGCCATGTGGTGGATTCGCGCGTCGATTCAGGAGTTCATCCTGCGGAGCTGGTCGCTGGTGAAGATGGGCACCACCGCGGCCCAGAAGAAGCTGTTCTTCAACCTGCGCCGCATGAAGGCCAAGCTGGACGCGTTCGAGGACGGCGACTTGCGGCCCGAGGACGTGGCCAAGATCGCCAAGGATCTGGGCGTCACCGAGGATGAGGTGACGAGTATGAACCGTCGCATGGCGATGGGCGGCGACACCTCGCTGAACGTCCCCATGCGCGAGGATTCGGAAAGCCAGTGGCAGGACTGGCTGGCCGATGACGAACCGCTGCAGGATCAGCGCGTCGCCGAGGCGCAGGAAGCCGATGTGCGCCACACCATGCTGGTGGAGGCGATGGACGACCTGAACGAGCGCGAGAAGCACATCCTGACCGAACGCCGCCTGACCGACGATCCCAAGACGCTTGAGGAACTGAGCCAGGTTTATGGCGTCAGCCGCGAACGGGTCCGCCAGATCGAGGTGCGCGCGTTCGAGAAGCTGCAAAAGGCGATGATGCGGCTGGCAGGCGAAAAGCGGCTGCTGGCGCTGAGCTGACACGCGGGCGAAAGCCGATTTTCAAGCCCGGCCTGTCGCGCTAACCGACGAGGATGGTCAGGGCAGGGAAACAGGCGCGCGCGGGGCGCAATCGCAAATGGGGTCGGCGGATTTCCGGCTGGCTGGCCAAAACGGCAATCGCTTTTGTGCTGTTCAGCGTGGCGATCGTCGGGCTTTACCGGTTCGTGCCGCCGCCCTTCACCTTCACCATGGCGGGCGACATTCTGGCGGGGCGCAGTGTCGCCAAGAACTGGCGCACGATCGGGGATATCGACATCGACATGGCGCGCGCGGTGATCGCGGGCGAGGATTCGAACTTCTGTTCGCATCACGGCTTTGACTATTCGGCGATCGCGGCGGCGGCGATGCGTAACGCCGGTGGCGGCCGCATCCGCGGTGGCTCGACCATCAGCCAGCAGACCGCGAAAAACGTCTTTCTGTGGCAGGGCGGCGGCTATTTCCGCAAGGCGGTTGAGGCGTGGTTCACCGTCCTGATCGAAGCGATCTGGGGCAAAAAGCGGATCATGGAAGTCTATCTGAACGTCGCGGAAACCGGTATCGGCACCTACGGCGTCGATGCGGGCGCGCAGCGTTATTTCGGCCATGGCGCGGGCAGGTTGAGCCAGCGGGAAGCTGCGCGCATCGCCGCAGTGCTGCCGCTGCCCAAGAAGCGGGCGGGTATCGCCCCAC
>NZ_DATJLI010000030.1:0-35940 GCF_035490575.1 Sphingomonas sp.
GCATGTAGCTTACCTCAACGACCCGATCCGCTGGCGATCCCGCGATCCTGAACTATTTGATGCTTTGAAAACGATAGTCGATAGCGGCCGCCGGAATGTCGCGGCTTTGGAACGGGCGAACCTCCTTTCGGACGCAACCTACTTCAACGATCCCATTCCCACGATTGGCCCAAGCGTTGAGCGCCGGTCTGGTCGGCTTGCTTGGTTTCGCGCTGCCGTGGACCGGGTATCGGACGCTGAGATTGTATTTCTAGATCCCGACAATGGTCTGGAAACGGCAAATTTTAATCCCGGGCGCAGTAAAGCCGGTAAAAGCGTAGCGCTTTCCGAATTGGAAGGATTGCGTAGACCCCGTCGGACGCTGATTGTCTATCACCACCAAACGCGCATGTCGGGCGGGCATCTGTTAGAATTGGCGCATTGGGGTAAAAGGCTCGCATCTATGGGGTTTTCAGTAGATGCGTTGCGGGCTTCCGCATTTTCTGCTCGTGCATTCTTTCTATTAGACGCTTCTAACGACCTACGGGATAGCGCACGCGCACTATCGCGCGAATGGGGTGATAGGCTTACTTGGCATCCCGATCTTGGTTGAGATGAAGATTGGAATCGAAAATAACAAATTGAAGATTGGCATTCCGCAGATTTTGCGTTCAGTTTGCTAACGCAAAATGTCTGCTTGATTTCGAACGAGGTTATCTGGAATCTATCAAATACCCCGCCGCGCGCTGGCGAGATGGTGGGCGTGGCAGATCGCCACCGCCAGCGCGTCCGCCGCGTCGGGACCGGCGATGGTGATGCCGGGCATCAGCCGCGCGACCATGGCGTGGACCTGCGCCTTTTCCGCGCGGCCGGTGCCGACGACCGATTGCTTGACCAGGCTGGGCGCATATTCGCCGACCTCAAGCCCCGCGCGCCCCGCCGCCGCCAGCAGCACGCCGCGCGCCTGTGCCAGTTTCAGCGTGGAGCGGGCGTTCGAATTGACGAACACTTCCTCGCACGCTGCCGCGATCGGCGCGTGATCGGCGATCAGCGCGGCGGCCATCATGTCGAGATGCGCGAGGCGGCGGGCCAGCGGCGCGGCGGTATCGGTCCGCAGCCGCCCGTTGCCACGATGGATCAGCCGGTTGCCCTGCTGCTCGACCAGACCCCAGCCGGTGGTGCCAAGGCCGGGGTCGAGGCCCAGGATCAGCATCGGCCGTGCGAAGCGTCGCGCGCGGCAAACCCCTCCACCATGTCCTGCGGCCATGGTTCCCCTCCCCGTGCCGGGGAGGTACGGGGCGGGATCATTGGCCCAGCTTCTCCATGATTTCGTCCGAGACTTCGTAATTGCCCCACACGGTCTGGACGTCGTCGTCATCGTCCAGCGCATCGATCAGCTTGAACAGCGTGGCGGCGTCATCCTCGCTGACGGCGACCATCGTCTGCGGCCGCCAGGCGAGCTTGGCGCCTTCGGGTTCGCCCAGCACGGGGGTGATGGCAGTGGCGACTTCGTGCAGCGCGTCCTGCGCGGTCCAGATTTCGTGGCCGTCCTCGCTGGAGGAAACATCCTCCGCGCCCGCTTCCAGCGCGGCTTCGAACACCTTTTCGGCATCGCCCACATCGGCGGGATAGCTGATGAGGCCCATGCGGTCGAAGCCGTGGCTGACCGAACCCAATGCGCCCAGATTGCCGCCATTCTTGCTGACCGCGGTGCGGACATTGGTGGCTGTGCGGTTGCGATTGTCGGTCAGCGCCTCGATGATGAGGCTGACGCCGCCGGGACCAAAGCCCTCATAGCGGATTTCCTCGTAACTGTCGGTATCACCGCCCAGCGCCTTGTCGATCGCGCGCTGGATATTGTCCTTGGGCATCGACTGCGCCTTGGCCGCGTTGACGGCGGCGCGCAGGCGCGGGTTCATGTCGGGATCGGGCGTGCCCATCTTGGCCGCGACGGTGATTTCGCGGCTGAGCTTGGAAAACAGCGACGAGCGCTTCTTATCCTGTGCACCCTTGCGGTGCATGATGTTCTTGAACTTGCTGTGACCTGCCATTGCCGTGCGCGCCTTCCGGGTGCGTTGATCCTGTGGGACGCCGTGCGGTTGCAGATCGGCGCCGATAGGGCGAGCGCTCTAGCCGCACCCGCCCCTTCGGCTCAAGGGGGCGTCAAACGAGGCCGAGTGCCTGCTTGTAGGTTTCGAGCAGCATTTCCGCTTCGTCGCGGTGGTGCTTTTCCATGCGGCGCAGGCGGATGATCGACTTCATCGTCTTGACGTCGAAACCGGTCGACTTGGCTTCGGCATAGACGTCCTTGATGTCGTCGGAGATGCCCTTTTTTTCTTCTTCGAGCCGCTCGACCCGCTCGATCAGGAGGCGCAGCTGCTCGGCGGAGATGTTGTCGCTCATGTCGTCCTTCGTGGTGCTGGATGATGAATCAGGGTCGGGCGAATAGCGTATCGCGCCATTCGCGCAACCGGGGGTGCGGCGGGATGCGTCGCCCCCGCCGCCCGCGCGGTCAGTTCGCAGCCACCGCCTGATGTTCGCCGCCCAGCTTGTGGACCACCCCGCGCCGCATGACGAAGGGGACGGTTTGCAGCCGCGTCACGTCGGCCACTGGATCGCCCGCCACCGCGATGATGTCGGCGTCCTTGCCCACTTCGATCGTGCCGATGCGGTCGGCGCGGCCCAAAAGCGTGGCGGCGTCAATGGTTGCCACGCGGATGGCGCGGGCCGGGTCCATGCCGACATCGGTCATATATTTGAATTCGAGCGCGTTGGTGCCGTGCGGGCCGACGCCCGAATCGGTGCCGAAGGCGATTTTGATGCCGCTGCCGAACGCCTTGCGGTGGCTGGCCTTGACCACGGTGGCGACCTGTTCGGCCTTGGCGACGCTGGCGGGCGGGCGTTCCCCGGCGCGGCCCTGGCGGATCACGCTTTCAAAGGCGTGCATGGTGGGGACCAGATAGGCGCCCTTTTCCTTGAACAGGGCGATTGTCTCGTCATCGATATAGCTGCCATGTTCGATCGAATCGACGCCGGCGCGAAGCGCGGTATCGATGCCCGATTTGCCGTGCGCGTGCGCCGTCGCCTTGCGGCCAAAGGCATGGGCGGTGTCGACGATGGCCTTCATCTCGTCAAAGGTCATCTGCGCCTCAAGCCCGCCGGCGATGTTCGACCCCACGCCGCCTGATGCCGCGAACTTGATGACCTCGGCCCCGGTGAAAATCTGTTCACGCGTGGCGCGGCGGCAATCATCGGGACCGTTGCACAGCTCGGGCGACTGTTCGCGCTCGACATGCGCCAGCTCGCGGCGCAGGCCGTTGGCGTCGCCATGCCCCGCCGTGACCGAGATCATGCGACCGGCGTTGACGATGGTCGGCCCCTCCACTTCGCCCCGCTCGATCGCGTCGCGAAGCGCACGGATGCCACGCGGCTCCCCGCCCAGGTCGCGCACCGTGGTGAAGCCCGCATCCAGCGTCTTGCGCGCCGATGCCATCGCGCCGACGAACTGGTCCTCAAGGTCCTTGTTCGGCGCGTCGAGCCGATCCTGCTGCGGATAGCCCGACGAATAAAAATGGACGTGCATGTCGATGAAACCGGGCAGGACATATTTGTCGCTCAGGTCGACCAGCCGCGCACCGCCCTCCGGTGCGGCAAAGCCGTCGCGGACTTCGGCGATCTTGCCGTCGCGCACGATGATCGTCGAATTGCCCCGCGCCCGCTCGCCCGGACGCGCCAGCAGCGTGCCGGCATGGATATAGCTGACCTGCGCGGCCGGTTTCGCGGCGGGCGCGGGCGGTTGCTGCTGCGCCGCCGCCGGAGCGGCGAATGCAAGCGTGGCGGTGGCGGCAAGAAACGCGAAACGCATCGAAAATCCCCCTTTGTCGTCCTTTGGTGACACCAGACACCAACGCCGCCCGCTTGCCAAGCGGGGCCATGCGCGCGATGGAGGCGCGATGCTGGAAATGCGGCCTGATTGCGAACGCTGTGGCACCGACCTGCCGCCCCAGGCGCATGGTGCGTTCATCTGTTCGTTCGAATGCACCTTCTGTGCCGAATGCGCCGACCAACTCGACGAACATTGCCCCAATTGCGGCGGCGAACTGTCCGACCGCCCGACGCGCACGGGGGAGCGGCTGAAGCGCAATCCCGCCGCCGCCACGCGGCGGCACCGGCCATGACGGCGCGCATCCTGATCGTCGCCGGGTCCGATTCGGGCGGGGGCGCGGGCATTCAGGCCGACATAAAGACGGCGACGATGCTGGGCGCGCACGCCATGACCGCGATCACCGCCGTCACGGCGCAGAACACGATGGGCGTCGCCGCCGTGCATCCGGTGCCGACCGAAATGGTGATCGAACAGATCGATTGCGTGATCCGCGACATCGGCGTCGATGCGGTCAAGATCGGCATGATCGGTTCGGCAAAGACCGCCGTAGCGCTGGCAGCGCGGCTGGCCGAAATGCCCGGCCTGCCGATCGTGTTCGATCCGGTGATGGTGGCGACATCGGGCGCGACGCTGGCCGACGATGCGACGATCGCCGCGTTCGAACGCTTGATGCGCGTCGCCACCGTCACCACGCCCAACCTGCCGGAGTTGAAAGCGCTATCGGGCATGAGCGTGCTGGACAAGGCGGCACAGCGCGAAGCGGCGCAAAGCCTGGTCCAGCGGCGCGGCCGCGCGCTGCTGGTCAAGGGCGGGCATGCCAAGGGGCGGCAGGTGACCGACCGCCTGTTCCAGCCCGCCGAACCGGGTGTGACGCCCGAAATGGAATGGAGCGATCCGCGCATCGACGGCGACGCGACGCACGGCACCGGTTGCACGCTGTCCACCGCGATCGCGTGCGAACTGGCGCGCGACTGGTCGTTGCCCGAAGCGGTCGCGCGTGCGCGCCGGTTCGTGCGGATCGCCATGCAGGATGCGGTGCCGCTGGGGCGGGGGCACGGGCCGATGGCGCAGCAATCGGTGCGCCTCGACCTCAATGCATCGCGCTGGGCGCCGATGCTCAATCATATCAGTGTGCCCGCCCGCGACCTGCCCGCCAGCGAGCATTTCTATCGGCTGCTGGGCCTGCGCCAGATCGTGCGCGCCGAAGATCGTTACGCGCGCTTCGAAAGCGAGGGGGGCGCGACGCTGAGTCTTGAGGCCGAAGAGGCATTGCCCGCGCCGGTCGTGTTCCTGGAATGCGGGGACCTCGACCTGATGGTGGCTTATCTCAAGGCGCAGGGTCTGACCTTCGCGCAAGCGCCACATGACGAACAATGGGGCTGGCGCGAGGCGCGATTGACCGATCCTGCCGACAACATCGTCTGCCTGTATCAGGCGGGCGAGATGCGCCGCTTTCCGCCATGGCGGCTGCGCGATGCCTGATTACAGTTTCGAAGGGCGCCACACCGGCCCCGTCGCCGGCGTGGACGAGGCCGGGCGCGGGCCGCTGGCCGGGCCGGTTGTTGCCGCCGCGGTCATTCTCGACCCCGCCTGCATTCCCGAGGGGCTGAACGATTCCAAGGTGCTGACCGCCGCGCGCCGGGCTGATCTGTGCGCCGCGCTGCTGGACTGCGCGCGCGTCGGTGTGGGTGTCGCCAGCGTCGAGGAAATCGACGAGTTGAACATCCTGTGGGCGACGATGCTGGCGATGACGCGGGCCGTTGAGGCGCTGGACGTAGCGCCCGCGATGGTGCTGGTCGACGGCAATCGCTGTCCGAAATGGGTGTGGCCCAGCCAAGCGGTGGTCGGCGGCGATGCCCGCTGCCTGTCGATCGCCGCCGCATCCATCGTCGCCAAGCACCGGCGCGACGCGATGATGCGCGACTATGATGCGATGTGGCCGGGCTATGGCTGGGCGTCGAACAAGGGCTATGCCGCGCCCGATCACCGCGCCGCGCTCAAGCGGCTGGGACCGTCGCCGATCCACCGCCGCAGCTTCGCGCCGGTGCGCGCCGCGCAGTTGATGCTGGAACTGCCGCCGACCTGAACGGGTCAGTGCCGGACGCTGGCCCAGGCATCAGCGATTTCCTTGAGCTGGGCGGCGGCGTCGCGAAAGGGCAGGGGATCGTTGCCGATGCTGGCTTCGACCACTTGCGAGCGCAGGCCCCGATATAAGGTTGCGAGCGTGCGCGAAACATCGCCGCCGCGCTCGAAATCCAGACCGTTCTCCAGCGCGAACAGGATCGCCGTGGCGCGCGTCAGCCGTTCGCTTTTCATGCGGAAATCATTGTGCTCAATGGCCCATGCCGCCCCGGTCAGCGCGCGGATCGCTTCGCCGTAAAGCAATTCGACCAACGCGTGCGGGTCCGCGCCACCCGTCCGGCTGGCCAGGTCGACGCGCGAATAGGTCGCCGCCGGGTCCCCGGCGAGCGCGGTTGCGTAACGTGCCATCGTCAATCGTTCTGCGCGTTCCAGGCCGCGACCTGCTGTTCGAGGAAACTTTGCGTCGAGCGATAGGATGCCACCCGCGCATCCATGCTGGCGAATTGCTGGGTCATGCGCGTCCTGAGCGTTTCGGCGGCGGTCAGCGCGGCTTCGCGCGCATCGGCGACATCCTCGACCTGATCGGTGTAGCGCGTCTCGCTGGCGCCCAGGCCCATGCGCGTGTCGGTTGCGGCAGTGGCAATCGCCGACATCGCCGCGGGAAGGCCCGCACCCGACGCGAACATCGCCTCCACCGCCTGTGGGTCCGATGACAGGATGCTCACCAGTCGCGCAGTATCGACGCGCAGCGTGCCGTCGCGATTGGTCGCGACGCCGATCTCGGCCAGCGTGCGCGGGCCGCTGGCATCGTCAAGCAGCGGCGTGGCGACGAGGCGGCTGAGCTGGGTCTTGAGGTTGCGCGCGGCCGTGTCGGCGCGCAGGCTGCCGCCCAGCGGATTGGTCGCGGCGCCGATCATCGATTGCAGTTCGTTATAGGTGCTGACGAAATCCTGCACCGCTTGCGACAGCCCCTCGGTGGGGGCGGACGCGCCGATCTGAACCAGCGTGCCGGGCTTTGCCGACACCAGTTCGAGGCGGACGCCGGGGATCAGGTTGTTGATGCTGTTCGACGCGCGCCGCACCGCCACGCCGTCGATCTCCACGATCGCGTCCCGCGCCGCCGTGCCGATGGTCGATGCGCCACCGACGCCGACCGCCAGGTCGGACAGCGCCGCCGGGGCGCTGCCATCCGGGTTTGGCGGCGCGGTGCCGCTGGCCGTCGCGCTCAACGTAAAGGCCTGGCTGTCGCCGGTCGCGCCTTTCAGCACCAGCCGCTCGCCGTTCACGTCGCTGACGATGCTGGCGGTGACGCCTGCCTGTTTGGCGTTGATGGCATTGGCGATGCCCGACAGCGTGGAATTGCTTTCGTCGATCACGATGTCGACGGCCGCTCCGCCGCCGGCGGTAAAGCCGGTCATCGCCCCGTTGCCGTCCACGGTGGCCGAACCGAATGTCAGCGTCAGCGTGCCGGTTTCGAACACCGAGTCGCTGCCGTCGATCAGGCCCGAATGGCTGGCCTGCGCCTGGGCGATCTGTTGCACCTCGACGGTGGCCGACACATTGGCGGCATTGCCCCCGGTCAGCAGGCTGGTTCTGACCACGCTGGTGTCGCCGCTGGTCGGCTGGGTCGACAATGATCCGCCGCGCGCCAGCGCCGCCAGCGCGCTGGAAAAGCCGCTGATCGCGCTTTTCAGTTCGGATGCGGCTGAAATCTGCGCCGTCAGCGTTTCCTCACGCTGGTCGAGCACTGCGTTCCGGGTCGAAAACTGCGCGTCCACCAGCCCTTCGACCAGAGCCGAGATGTCGATGCCGGAGCCAACGCCCAGCGTCGACGCAATTGGTGCCAGGGCCATTGGAGCACTCCTTCCATTTCAGGAAACGACCGAAGGGCCGCGTTCTTTAGGCCGTTGCCAGCGCATTGCCGTTTTCATCGAAGCGCGCGTCCAGTGGCACGTCGACCGGCGGCGGCGCGCCGCCCGCGGTCACGTTGACGCCGAACACGAACGCCAGCACCGTGGCGATCGCCAGATACAGGTCGTCGCGCACTTCCTGTCCCTCGCGGCTGGTATAATAGACCGCGCGGGCGAGCGTCGGATATTCGAGCACCGGCACCGTCAACTCCCCCGCCAGCTCGCGGATGGCGAGCGCGGTGGCGCCGCGCCCCTTGGCGACCACCACCGGCACAGTGTCGCGCCCGCGTTCATATCGCAGCGCGACCGCGAAATGGGTCGGGTTGGTCAGCACGACATGCGCTTCGCTCACCGACTTGCGGAAACTGCGCTTGGCCATTTCGTGGCGGCGGCGATGCTGCGCTGCCTTGGCCTCGGGCGAGCCTTCGGTTTCCTTGTGCTCGTCCTTGACCTCCTGCTTGGTCATTCGCAGCTTTTTCAGCCGCTGGAGCATCTGGATCGGCACGTCGATACCGGCGATCAGGACCAGACCCGCCGACATGGCGAGCATGAGCATTGTCAATTGGCTGCCCAGTCCGCCCAGCGCGTTCTGGAGGTCGCTGGACACCACGCCCAGCCCGCGATGCGCCGTCGCCGACAACAGCCACCAGCCGATGCTGCCCAGGAGCACGACCTTGAGCAGCGACTTGCCCAGCTCGATCCAGCCCTGTGGTCCCAGGATGCGTGCCAGCCCGGCACCAGGATTGATGCGCGAAGCCTTGGGCGCGAACAGCTTGCCGTTGAAGGACAGGCCACCCAGCATCGCCTGACTGGCGATGGCGGCGACCATGGTGATGAGCAGCAGCCCGCCCAGCGCCGGCGCCAGTTTCCAACCCGCCTCCGCCAGCGGACGCCATGGCTCGAAATGCTCGACATCGGCACGGCCGAAGGTCAGGCTGGCGATCACCACTTCGCGGATCGCGCCCAGCAGCATCGGCCCGAACGCGACAAGCCAGCCGCAACCCAGCAGCACGACCAGCGCCGCGCCCAGATCGCGCGACTTGAGGATATTGCCTTCCTCCGCGGCCTTTTCGCGCCGCCGTGGTGTCGGGGCTTCGGTCTTTTCGCCCGCGGTCTCCGCCATTCAGCCGAGCACCAGTGTCTTGGCCGCATCCAGTGCCTCGCGCACGATGACGAGCATGTAATCCCCCATCGCGGGCATTGCGACGAAAAGCGCGATGACGCCCAGGAACAGGCTGGCGGGCAGGCCGACCGCGAACAGGTTGAGCGCAGGGGCCGACCGCGACAACATGCCCAAGACGATGTTGAGGCAGAGCAACAGGAACCCGACCGGCAACGCCAGCAGGAACCCGGCGAGAAAGGCATAGCCGCCGAACATCGCGATGTTACGCAGTGCGTTGGCGCCGAGCCACGCCGCGCCAGGCGGCAGCAGTTCATAGGACCTTGCGACCAGATCGACCAGGATCAGGTGCCCGTCGACCGACAGGAACAACAGCGTCAGCAGGATCGACAGGAAACTACCCAGCGCCGGGCTGCTCGCGCCGCGCTGGGGGTCCATCATCGTGGCGAAGCCCAGGCCCATCGACCCGCCGATCACTTCGCTGGCGATCAGCGGCGCGGCGAACGCGATCTGCAGGATGAAGCCCAGCGCAAGGCCGACCAGCGCCTCGGCCGCGATCGACAGGAAGGTGGGCAGCGCGAACACCTGCTCCGGCGCGGCGATCGGCATCGAGCCGGTAATCAGCACGCCGACCGCTGCCGACAGGATGACGCGCACCGTCACCGGCACGCTGACCGCGCCGAAAACGGGCGCGGCGATAAAGGCCGCGCCGATCCGCACCATCGTGAAGATCAGCGTCCAGAGCTGCGGCTCGACAGCAAGGCCAAGGCCCAGCATCGCGCTATCGCACCAAGTCCGGGATGCGTTCGAAGATGCTGACGGTGAAGTCGCTGAGCAGACCCATTATCATGCCGCCGAAGATGACCAGGCTGACGCCCACCACGATCAGCTTGGGCACGAACGACAGCGTCTGTTCCTGAATCGAGGTCGCGGCCTGCACCATGCCCAAGATCAGGCCCGATACCAGCGCGGGCAACAGGATCGGCGCCGAGGCGAGCGCCAGGATCCACATCGCCTGACGCGCGACCGACAGGAAATATTCGGCGTCCATCGCCCTAACTCACGAAACTGTTGGCAAGGCTGCCCATCGTCAGCGCCCAGCCGTCGACCAGCACGAACAGCAACAGCTTGAACGGCAGCGAGATGATTGTCGGCGACATCATCATCATGCCCAGGCTCATCAACACTGTCGCGACGACCAGGTCGATGACGATGAAGGGCAGGAACACCAGAAAGCCGATCTGGAATGCGGTCTTCAGCTCCGATGTTACGAAAGCGGGCAACAGCACCGAAAAGGGCACGTCCTGCGGGCTGGCGTAAGGCCCCGTCTTGGCGATGCCGGAGAACATCGTGATGTCCTTCACGCGGGTCTGTTTCAGCATGAAGGCGTGGAGCGAGGCGCCGCCCGTCTCGATCATCTGTTCGGCACCGATCTGTCCGGCGGCATAGGGCCTGATCGCGGCGTCGTTCACGCGCGTGATCGTCGGCGCCATCACGAACAGCGACAGGAACAGCGACAGGCCGATCAGCACCTGATTGGGCGGCGTCTGTTGCAGGCCCAGCGCCTGGCGCAGGATCGACAGCACGATGATGATCCGGGTAAAGCTGGTCATCATCAGGATGATGCCCGGCAATACCGTGAGCAGGCCCATGATGATGAGCACTTGCAGCGACAGCGCCAGCGGCGCGTCGTTCGCACCGCCCAACTGGCCAAGCGCGCGGTCCAGCGCGTCGCCGACACCCGGCGTGGCGGGGGCCGGGGCGGGCAGCGCCTGTGCCAGCGCGGGTTCGATGGCGAGCGCGCTCAGCACCAGCGTTGCAAGCGCGAACAGGATCGGCCGTGCAAGACGCATCACGCGTCGACCTTGTCGATCAGCGTGACGCCCGACCGGCTGACCGACACCAGCAGGCGGCGTCCTTCGAAATCGAGGACGGCGAGGCGGGTGCCGGTCGCGATCATCATCGTCTCGCGCACTTTCAGCATCCGCTCGCCCTGATTGCCGGGCATCCGCGATTCGAGTCGGCGCCACAGATACAGGCACCCGATCAACAGGCCGCAGACGAGCGGCAGCAGCACGACCAGCTTGAGAACATAGGACCACATCATCGGATCAGCGCACCCGGCGTTCGGGGCTGACCAGTTCGGTCATGCGGACGCCGAAACGTTCGCCCACCGTCACCACTTCGCCGCGGCCGATCAGCGTGCCGTTGACGAACACGTCGAGCAGCTCGTTCGCCTGCCGGTCCAGTTCGATGACACTCGATTCGCCCAGCGCCAGCAATTCGCGCAGCGTCAGGCTGGTCGAACCGATCTCCACCGTCAGCTTGACGTCGACGTCCTGCAACAGCCGGAAATTGGCCGCGACGCCGGGGCTGATCGGCGCGTCCGTTGGAAAGCCGCCGGTCATGTCGTTCATGCGTGAAGATCCTCTTCCTCGAAACTTTCGAGCTGGTGAATGCAGATTGCGGCGCGGCCGTTCTGGGTGCCGACCACGCCGGTGCCCAGTCGATGCGCGCCGACCATGATGGGCACGTGCTGGCCAAAGCTGATCGGAATGACGTCGCCTTCCTTCAGCTCCATCAGTGCGCCCAGCGACATGACGGGTTCGGCGAGCACCGACCGGACGGGAAAGCGAACGCTCATCGCCGCGCGTGTCAGGCCGCCGCGCCAGCGCGGTTCCGGTTCCGCCGTGCGGCCATGAACCTTGGCATTGAGCGACGGGCCGATGGGTTTCAGCGCGGCGACCGGATAAACCAGGTCGACGAACACCGGCTTGTCGGTCCCCGGCGCGATGCCGAACCGGGTGACGATCACCGCGTCGTCGCCATCGAAATCGGACAGCATGGCGGGGTTGATCTCGACCCGGCCGGGCGTGAACTCCAGCCGCGATACCGGTTCCCACGCGATCGACAGGGACTCGACGATGGTGCGGCCCAGCCGTTCGACCAGCGCTTCCGCCGACGCGGAAAACTCGCCGGGCAGGGGATTGGGCGCTTCGCCCAGACCGCCGAAATACAGGTCGAGCAGTTCCAGCGTGAAGCGCCCGTCGATGACCAGCATGGCGTTGCCCGCCGCCGGGTTCATCGCCAGCGGCAGCCACGCGGTCAGCCCCTTTGGCCGTTCGGCAACATAATCGGCAAAGCGCATGACGCTGAGCGGTTCGGCCCAGCTACGCGTCGCGCGGCGCAGGATCGGCTCGAACACGCCGCGCAAGCCGCGCGCGAACCGGGCCGACAGATGTTGCAGGGTATGCAGGTCGCCGAAAGGATTCAGGTTCGCCGTGCCGAGCGCAGCCGCGTGCGTCGCGTCATGCCGCGTGCGCTGGCGTCGATCCGACGCGGCGTTTCCTGAAGCCTCGTTAACCATGCCCGGTCACTGAACAACAAAATTGGTAAAGTAGACGTTACCAATGCCGCCAAAGCCTTCCTTTTCCTTCAGCGTGTCGTTGATCGCTTTCACCAGCCGCTTCTGAAGCTGCTGCTTGCCCTCGGCAGTGAAAACCTGATCCTCGTTGGTTTCCGACAGCGCCATCAGCACGGAAGATCGCACGGCAATTTCGTGCGTTTTCAGGTTGGTGAGCACCTTGTCGTCATAGGCGGTCGATACCGCGACGCCGACCTGGATGAAGTGCACGCTGTCGGCCAGGTTCGAGGTGAATTCCTTTTCCAGCGTGTAATAGTTGGAGGCATATTCCTCGCCGCCCTCACCGCCGGGGGTGCTTTCGCCGCCGCCTTCGCCGCCTTCATCCTCGCCGGCGTGCTTCTGCTCGCTCTTGGGCACCAGCCGGGGGCGGTCCGATTCGGCCTCGGCATGATCGCCGCCGCCACCGATCACGCCGGTCGCATACAGGCCGCCGCCCACGCCGCCGCCGGCCAGGACCAGCGCGCCCACGCCGATCAGCACCCATTTCATCTTGCCGCCCTTTTTCTTCGGCTCGGCGGCCTTGTCCTTGGTGTCGCTCATGTCTCAAAATCCCCGCGATCAGGCGATACGTTCGTCGGTTGATGGGTCGACCGCGCCCGGTTGCGCGCGGCGGTTCGGAAGGGGTGCGTCGGCATCGGGCCGGTGCGGCGCGCGTTGCTGCCCGCCTTGCTGCTCGCCGTGCCCTGCCATGGCTTGGCCGTTCAGTTTCAGCCCGCGCGTCTCGGCCATGTCGGCCAGGCGCGGTGCGGCCTCGGCCAGCAGCGCCTGTGCCTCCGGCGTGGCGGCGTCGAGCATGACGGTGATGCCCTGATCGGTCTCCACCAGCTGCACCGACACTTCACCCAGCGCGTCGGGCGACAGGGTGATGCGCGTTTCACGCGTGCCGCCGCCATCGGCACCCAGCACGGTCTCGATCCGGTCGATCATCGCGGCCAGCCATTCCTGACGCCCGGTATCGACCGGCGTGGCGGCGGTGGCGGCGAGCGGCGCAGACGCATCGTGCGGCGCGATATGAACGACCGCAGCCGCCTCGACCGTTGGCGGCGCGATGCTGGAGAGATCGATGGCAAAGGCGGTGTTGGGCCGTGCACGCAGCAACTGGTCGGTGCGCGCGCCGGTCGGCGTCGCCGGCGCGGCGTCGACGGGAAGCGCCACGATCGGGGCAGATGGTCGTGACTTGCCGGCACGCGGAGCGGCGATCGGCGATGGCGCCGACGCGGCCTTGGCGGTCGCGGGGGCAGCGGTCGCCGGATCGACGATGAACGTGGCAGTGGGCGATGGCGGGCTTTCAGGCCGGGGCGCAGCCGGTTGAGCGATCGTCGCTCGCTCAAAGGTCGCCACGCCGTCGACTGCCGTGGCGGCGGGTGATGCCGGGCTTGCCGGCTGGATTGCAGACGGCTGGGCGATCGGTGCCTGCTCGGCGGTTGGCGCACCCCCGACGGCCATGGGGGCGGGTAATGCCGGACTGGCTGATTGCGGCAGAGCCGGTTGAGCGGTCGCTGACGCCGGTTCCACACTGGCCGTGCGATCGGTGGCGGGCGTGGCGGCTCCCTGGCTTTCCACGCTGACGAAAGGCGGGATTGCGGCGTCGGCCGGGCGCGCGGCGGCGGATTCGGGCGGCACTGCGATCGGTGATGCCCCTGGGCGTTCGGCAGGCGACGGAATCCAGACGGTTTGGGGCGCGGTTGGCGCCGATGCAGTTATGGGGATGCCGCCGTCGGATGGTTGCGTGGCAAGTTTGGGTGCATGCCCTGTAACGTCAGCGGGAAGCGGTGACGCCGTGCTCGCCAGGTCGACCCGGGGGGCGGTCGTCACCTCCGTTATTGATGGCGGATCCAGCGGCGGGCCTTCCAATGTCCTGCCGTTCGATTCAGGTGTCGACCGATCCGCGCGCGGCTGAGGGGAAGCGACCGGGACATCGCCCATGGTCCCAGCCGGGGCGTCGGCATTGTCAGCGGCAGCCATCGGCAACGCGGTCGCCGGGGCGGCGTTCAGCGGCGGCGTGCGCGCAGGCGCGGCCGATGCCGCGGTCAAGGCGAACTGGACGGTCGGGCGATCGACACTTGCCGGTGCAAGCGGGACAGCGACTGCGCCGATGGGCTGCGGCGGTTCGGGCAAAGTGCTGACCGGTTCAGCCTCGGTCGAAACCGCTCGATCATTGTCCGACGCAGGCGGCGCGGCGTCGCTGCTTGGAACGACCGGCGCGTCGCCGGATACGACAGCGGCGGCAACGGTCTTCGCCGCATCGGGCGCTTGCGTCCTGCCGGGGGTCGGGAACGCGACCATTGCCTTTGCCTGCGGCGTCGCAGCGCTCACCGCCTCTCCGGTGGTGGCGAGCGATGAGAATTGTCCAAGCGCGATCGGCGCGCCGGCGAAGCGAACGTCGGCAGTGCCGACAGGCGGCGGCAAGACCTTGCCGGGCGCGGCAGCTTGCTGCCGGTCAGCGGGCGCGGCAGGCGCGGCCATCATCAGCGCCTGATCGGCGGTGATGGCGGTGGGTATTGCCTGTGATATCGTCGTGGCGACACTCAATGTCGGCTGTCCGCCGGTCCCGGCAAGGGGCGGGGCGACAAGGGGCGATAGTATCGACTGCACGCCCGCCGGCGACGATATCGTCGTGGTCACCACCAGCGGCGCTTGTTCCCCCGTTGCGGCAGCGGTTGGTCGCGCCATCAGCGGGGCGCCTGTCAACGGCGGAGTCAGGCTGGCTGAACCGAGCAGTGCGGCAAAGGGCGACGGCGCGCGCGCCGTCCGGTCGCCGGGATCAGCGGCGGCGGGTGGGTTCGGGCCGGTGGCACCGAACGAAAGGATAAGATCGGGCAGCATCTACCCGCTCATTCAGCAAGGATCGTGCCGGTTTTGCGCGCGGGTCGGCGGCAAGTCCTCCAGCGCGCGGATCGCCTTGAGCGCGGCGGCGTGTTCGGCGCGCGCGATCAGCTTTTCGACCGCGCTCTGATCGCGACGTGCCTCCCGCGTGGCGGCCTGTGCGCTGGCCAGCCCGTGATGCGCCGACGCGACGCGCGCTTCGGCCATGTCGGCTGAGGCGTGCAGCCGGTCGCGGTAATGCGCGGCGGCGGCGAAGCCCAGCGCATCGGTGGGGCGCGGAGAAGGGGCGGGGGCCGCATCGGCGGCCAGTTCGGCGATACGGGTCTTGAGCGCCGTCTCGCTCGCTACCCGTTCGGCGGCACGCGCTTCCTCGGCGCGCGTCAGGCCCAGTTGCAGCGTGCGGACGCGCAGGATGCGGTCGAGCTTTTTCGGGTCAGCCGGCATTGCCGAACACGCCCGTCAGCTCGGCCACGGCATCGCCAAGCGACACAACCTCGTTCGCGTCCTGGCGGATATATTCGAGGACGGCGCCATGCGCGGCGATGGCGGCGTCGATCGCCGGGTCCGCGCCCGCGCGATACGCGCCCATCAGCACAAGGTCGCGATTTTCCTCATAGGTCGCCAGGTGTCGGCGCAGCGTGCGCGCGGCCAGCACATGATCGCGCGGCGCAATGTCGGTCATCACGCGACTGACCGATGGGCCGACGTCAATCGCCGGATAGACCCCGCGTTCGGCCAGCGCGCGGCTGAGCACGATATGCCCGTCGAGGATCGAGCGCGCCGAATCGACCACGGGATCGTTGCCGTCATCGCCGTCGGCCAGCACGGTATAGATGGCGGTGATCGACCCGCCGGAGGTGACACAGGTGCCCGCCCGCTCGATCAGGCTGGGCAGCATCGCGATGGCGGACGGCGGATAGCCGCGCGCCGATGCCGGTTCGCCCAGCGCCAGGCCGATTTCCCGCCCGGCATGGGCGACACGGGTCAGCGAATCCATGATGAGCAGCACGCGCTTGCCCTGGGCACGGAACGCCTCCGCAATGGCGGTGGCACGCAGCGCGCCGCGGATCCGCAACACCGGCGAGTGATTGGCGGGCACGGCGACCACGACCGACCTGGCGCGCGCCTCCCCGGAAATCTTGGTTTCGAGGAAGTCGGCGACTTCACGGCTGCGCTCGCCGATCAGGCCGACGACGACGACATCGGCCTGCGCCGCGCGCACGATCATGCCCAGCAGCACCGATTTGCCGACACCCGACCCCGCCATGATGCCGACGCGCTGGCCCTGGCCGATGGTCAGCAGGCCGTTGATCGCGCGCACGCCGACGTCGAGCGGCTGCAACACGCGCCCGCGATCGAGCGGGTTCTGGATATGCCCCGCCAGCGGCCAGCGCCCGGCGCCGCGGATCGGGCCGC
This sequence comes from Sphingomonas sp., assembly GCF_035490575.1. GTDB lineage: Bacteria > Pseudomonadota > Alphaproteobacteria > Sphingomonadales > Sphingomonadaceae > Sphingomonas. Next base: position 16,644 of record NZ_DATJLI010000030.1, read on the forward strand.
GCCCGTCGATCGGCTTGCCCGCACCGTCGACCACCCGACCGAGCAGCGCGGCACCGACTTCTGCCTCGCCCGGCGCACCGATCGGGCGCACCGGCGCCTGCGGCAGCAGGGCAGCGGGACCGCCCAGATTCATCATCAGCGTGCGGTTGCCGCGAAAGCCGATGACCTCAGCCTCGACGCGCGCAGCGCCGTCACCGATCTCGCACACGGTTCCCACCGGCAGCGACAGGCCGACTGCCTCCATCAGCAGGCCGTCATAGGAGGCCAGCCGCCCCGACACCCGCGGGCGCGGCGCAAAGGCGGCCGTGCCGATCGCGCCCAGATAATCGTCGGCGAAGCGGGTCAGCATGTGGGCAGCGGCACTTGGTCAATGGCCTGGGTCAATTGTTCGATCCAGCGGTCGGGACCGTCCTCGACAATGGTCGAAGCGGCTTCGAGGCTGAAGGCACCGCGTGCGATAGTGGCGTCGGCGACGGGGAACACGGTCTTTGGCAAGCGGCCCTCCACCAGCGCCATGTCGGCGGGGTTCAGCCGCAGCATCGCCGATTCGGCCGAATCGGTCAGCAGATCGACGGCGGCATCGATGCGCGCGGCCAGCTTTTCGCCACTGACACCGGCCTCGCCCACCAGTTGCCCGACCAGCGCCAGCACCGTCTGGCGCATCTGCCGCGCAAAGCGTTCGCGGTCGACCCAGGTGGCGCGGGCCAGCGCATGGGTCAGTTCGTCCATCAGCCGGCGATCGCGCGCCTGCGCCGCTGTCGCTTCGTCACCGGCGACGCGCAGACCTTCCTCATATCCCTCGGCGCGCGCGGCGGCGATCGCGTGGGCGGTATCGGGGGCGAGTTCCGGCGCGGCAGCAGCGGCGGCGAACGGGTCCCAGCCTTCGGTCGGATTTACCTCCCGGTCGGCGGGGTGGAAATGGCGCGGCCCATCGGCGGCGGGTTCGGGATGTCGCGGCGGTTGCGCTGCGGCTTCGGGGCGGCCCGGCGCGGTCGGCGCAAACCCCGGCGGCGGGGCAAAGGCACGGCGCAGCGCATCGCCGATATCGTCGTGACGCCCGGCAAAGCCCGCCGAAAAGGCAAGGGGCGGCGTGCTGCCGAACACGGGCTGGGGCGACCAGCTGTCAGACATAGTCATCCTCCCCGCCGCCCATCATGATGGTGCCGTCCTTGGCCAGCGAGCGGGCAGTGGCGATGACCGATTTCTGCGCGTCGAGCACTTCGGTCAGGCGCATCGGCCCGCGCGCCTCCATCTCGTCGCGAATGCCGTCTGCGGCACGCGCCGACATGCAGCCGAGGAACCGGTTACGACCGGCCTCGTCGATGCCCTTGAGCGCGCGGACCAGCAGGTCGGTGTCGATGTTGCGGATCAGCACGCCCAGATTCTTGTCGTCCATGTCGAGCAGGTTCTCGAACACGAACATCGCTTCTTCGATCTGGCGCGCGACCTCGCGGTCGATCTTGGCCAGTTTGGGCATGACGCGCGCTTCGGTCGCCTTGCGCGCGCTCGACAGGATCTTGGCCGCATCCTTGGTGCCGCCCAGTTGCAGTCCCGCGCCCGATTGCGACGACTGGCCGATGCGCGACGACAGCGCCGCCTTCAGCGTCTCGATTGCTTCCGGCGTGATCGGGCCAAGGCTGGCGACGCGGTGCAGGATCTGCGGCTGCATCTGTTCGGGCAGGATTTCCAGCACCTGGGCCGCGACCATCGGGTCCAGATTGGCGATCAGCACGGCGGCGATCTGGGGATGTTCGGTTTCGATAAGGCTGGCGATCTCGTTCGCGTCGAGCCAGTCGAGCAGGTCGATCGCGCACGCGGCCTCCGGCGGGGTGATGCGTGCCAGCACGCTGTCGGCCTTTTCCTGACCCAGCGCCTTGTTCATCATGCCCGCGATCTTGGGGCGGGGATCAAAGCCGATCGCGGTGCGGTCGCGGGCGTGCGCGACAAAGGTGTCGAGCACCGATTCGACTTCTTCCTCGCTGACATCGGCGACGGTGAACATCGCCTTGCCCAGCTGGCGGACCTCCTCAGGTTCCAGCTTTTGCAGGATCGCGGCGGCTTCTTCCTCGCCGACCAGCATCATCAGCACCGCGGCGCGTTCGACGCCGGAGAACTGGCGCAGGGGTTCCATCATGCCGCATCGCCCCGGATCATGTCGCGCACGGCCAGCGCCGCGCGGGTGGGATTGTCACGCGTGAAGCCGCGCACCAGCCCGACGCGTTCGTCATAGCTGCGGGCGGATTGCAGCATTTCGATGCTGACCGGCTCGGGCTGCGCGCCGGTGCTGGCGACCGCGACGGGCTGGCCATCAGGGCCTTCGACCATCGTCACGGCGGACGCTTCGGCCGAAACCTCTCCATCGGCGGCGGGCAGGGCAAGCGCATCGGCGGGCTTTTCGTCGCCGCGCTTCCTCGCGATCGACCGGACGATCGGGCGGACGCCGACGAACAGGATCAACAGCGCAATGACCAGCGCGGTGCCGTTGCGCGCGGCGATCGGAAACCAGTCCGCGTCATACCAGGCGCGTGCATCGGCATCGGTCACTTCGGCGGAGAAGGGACGGCTGATGACCGTCACCTGATCCTGCCGCGCCGCGCTATAGCCGACGGCGGCGCGCACCAGTTCGGTGATCTGGCGGATTTCGGCGGCGGTGCGTGGCTTGGCTCCGGCCGGTTCGCGCAGCAGCACCGCGACCGACAGGCGACTGATATTGCCGGGGGCCGAACGCGTGACCGATACCTGCTTGCCCAGGTCATAGGTGCGGGCATATTCCTCGCTCGCCTTGCCCTCGGCGCGCATCACGCCGGCGCCGGGCTGGGTTTCGGGGTCGTTGGGGTTGGTCAGCGTGGCGGTGGCGGGCGGCGTGTTCGACAGCGCGCCGGGAATGCCGCCGGGGGCGCCCGCGGCGGCCTGTGGGCTTTGCCACTGGCCCTGTTCGGCGCGGATCACGCCGGACTTGTCGAACGTCTCCCGCGTCGCCTGATTCTCGTCCAGATTGACATCGGCCTGCACCTCGGCCGAAAAATTGCCTGCGCCGACCAGCGGCGTCAGCAGCTTGGCCAGTTGCAGGCGGAACTTGTCCTCCACCCGGCGCTGGTAATCGATGCGGGCGTCGCCGGCGCTTGTGCCGGTCTGGCTGTCCTTGGAGGACAATAGCGCGCCCATCTGGTCAACAATGGTCACGTCGTCGGCCTTCATGCCGGGCACCGAACCGGCGACCAGATTGACGATCGAGCGGACCTGGCTGTCGGACAGGGTCCGTCCCGCCTCCAGCCGGACGATGACCGAAGCGGACGGACGCGCATTGTCGCGCACGAACACCGAAGCCTCCGGCGTGGCGAGGTGCACGCGCGCGTCGGTGACAGAGTCGATCTCCGCGATCGAGCGTGCCAGCTCGGTTTCGCGCGCCTGTTTCAGCCGCTCGCCCTCGACCGCGCGGCTGACGCCCATCGGCAACTGGTCGAGAATGGCATAGCCGCCGGGCGCCGCCTTTGGCAGGTCCTGTCCGGCCAGCAACATGCGGGCGCGGTGATAATCATCCTCGCCCACGGTGATCGCGCCCGACGGGTCGATGGTGGACGCGATGCTGGCCGCCGACAGCGCGTCGCTGACGGCGGCCTTGTCGGCATCGGCCAGGTTGGGGAACAGCACGCGCTGTGGCGGCTGGGCGATCATCACCCAGGCAAGCGCGGCGGCGGCGATCAGGCCGATAATGGCGACCAGCGGCATGGCGCGCCGGACGGCAGGTTGCTGGAACAGCCCCTGGGCCTGCTTCAGCGGCTGGGCGAGGGCGGGCGGCAATGTTGCGAGAGCGTTCGACATGGCGCGTTACACCGGCATGCTCATGATGTCCTTGTAGGCGGACAGCAATTTGTTGCGGACTTGCAGCGTGGCTTCAAAACCGACCGAGGCCTGTTGGCGAGCGAGCATCACCTTGGCGATATCGATCGTCTCACCGCGTTCATAGGCGGCCGACAGGTTGCTGGCCTGATGCTGGGCGCGGTTGACCTGACCCAGCGCGCCTTCCAGCGTGTCGGCGAAGTTGCTGACCGCGGGCGCGGCCGATTGCGGTGCAGTAGCGGGCGCGGCCACGTCCTGATTGGCGCGCGACAGCGCCTGGTTCTTCTCGAGGATCTGCTGGCGCATCGCCATGATCCGGTCGACGCTCAAGGCGCCGCCGCCAATGCCGTTCACGCTCATGCCGAAGCCCTCTGATCGGTGATCGTCTCACCTTGTTCACGCAGCCGCGCCAGGCGGTAGCGCAGGGTGCGCTCCGAAATGCCCAGCCGCCGCGCGGTTTCGATCCGGCTGCCGTTGCAGGCGGCCAGCGTGTCGCGGATCGCCTGAAACTCGTGCATCTGCACGATGTTCGACAGGCGTCCATTCCCTTCGTCATTCGCCACGGCGCGCGGCGCGCTGGGGCGGTCGAAGATGATGTCCGACGCCTCGATCCGCTCGCCCGTCGACAGCAGCAGCGCGCGCTGGATGACGTTTTCTAGCTCGCGGACGTTGCCCGGCCAGTCATGCGCGTCCAGCCGGTCGAGCGCGTCGGCCGACAGCCAGGGAAGCTGCGCGCGGCCGCCGCCATGGCGCACGATCATCGCGGTCGCCAGCGCGGGCAGGTCGGCCTTGCGATCGATCAGCGCACGCGTCGACAGCGGGAATACCGACAGCCGGTAATACAGGTCGGCGCGGAAACGGCCGCCCGCCACTTCGTCCTGAAGGTCGCGGTTGGCGCAGGCGATGATGCGGACGTCGATCTTCTCCGGCTCGGTTGCGCCGATCGGCACGACTTCGCGTTCCTGAAGCGCGCGCAGCAGCTTGGCCTGAAGCCCCAGCGGCATCTCCGCGATCTCGTCCAGCAGCAGCGTGCCGCCATTGGCCGCGCGGAAAAAGCCCTGACCGCCCGACGAAGCGCCCGTGAACGACCCCTTGGTATGGCCGAACAGCATCGCTTCCAGCATGGTTTCGGGCAGTGCCGCGCAATTGATCGCGACGAACGGGCCGTCGCGCCGGTCCGACGCGCGGTGGATCGTGCGCGCCAGCACTTCCTTGCCGGTGCCGGTCGGGCCGTTGATGAGCACGGTGATGTCCGATCGGCCGACGCGTTCGGCCAGCGCCAGCAGCGCCAGGCTTTCGGGGTCGGCGGCGACCACCGCATCGGGCTGGCGCAGCATCGCGCTGGCGAAGCCCGCACCGGTCGCGGCGTCGTTGTCATCGAACCCGACCATCGCCGGCGCGCCATCGGTGAAGGGGCGGGCGATCTGACGCCCGCGGGCCACGATCATCGTCTGCGCGGGGACCGCCATCGCTTCGCCGCCCGCGACCAGGAACCGGTCGCCGGGACGCGGCGCGGCGTCGGCATCGGCGATTTCCAGACCCTGCGACCGAAGGACGGACAGCAGCAGATAATGGTCGCGCTGCACCGCGCGCGACGGAATGATCGTTGTCATTGAAAATCGGCCCCCTTGATGATCGCGAAGTAGCGGGGGGTTGGTTAACGACGGGTAAAATCTGCCGGGGGCGGCAAGGATTTTCCGCTCCTGTGGCCCGCGCGCGCGTAGGGATTATATTAACCCCCGCACGGGGCGGTTTTGGCCGGAATCTTTTTGCTAAAGCCGGGCGATCGCCGGTCGTTCACTGGTTTAGCTGCTCGGGTCCCAGGAATATTTTTGGGGGGATGGCGGGCGGTTCGGGTGAATGGAGATCGAACTATGACCGTGATCGGAACCAATATCGGCTCGCTGCGGGCCGCAAATGCATCGGCGACCGCGAATCAGTCGTTGAACACCGCGATGGAGCGTCTGTCGACCGGCAAGCGCATCAATTCCGCCAAGGACGACGCCGCCGGCCTCGCCATCTCGACGTCGATGACATCGCAGATTCGCGGCATGAACCAGGGCATCCGCAACGCCAATGACGGCATCTCGATGGCGCAGACCGCTGAAGGCGCGCTGGGCGAAGTGACCAACATGCTGCAGCGTGTCCGCGAACTGGCCGTCCAGTCGGCATCGGGCACCTATGACGCCGGGGACCGCACCAACCTGCAGGCCGAAGTTACGGAACTGACCTCGCAAATTACGGACATCTTGGACAACACCGAGTTCAACGGCGTCAAGCTGTTCGATGGCACCGCCGGCACCGCAGGCGTCGTGTCGATCCAGACCGGCGCCAACGCGACGGACGTGGTGGAACTGTCGCTGACCGACCTCGACCTCAGCGCCGCAACCGCCGCTGACGTTTCGACCGCGGCCGGCGCGACGGCGGCCCTGGCGCTGGTCGACACCGCGCTGGGCACCGTTTCGACCAACCGCGCCTCGCTTGGTGCATCGCAGAACCGCCTGCAGTCGGTGGTCAACAACCTGACCAACAACGCGACCAACCTGACCGACGCGCGCAGCCGGATCGAAGACGCCGATTTCTCGGCCGAGACGATGCAACTCGCCAAGTCGCAGATCCTGAGCCAGGCCTCGACCGCGATGCTGGCGCAGGCCAACCAGTCGCAGCAGGGCGTCCTGTCGCTGCTGCAATAAGCACGGCAGATATCGAGTAAGCATATTCGCGTAACCGCCGCCATGGCCCGTTCACCGGGACCGGCGGCGGGCCTGCCCCTTCCGTTACGGACAGCAAGGGTGGCGGGCCACGAAAAAGCCCCGGCCGGGTCACACCGGCCGGGGCTTTTCACGTTCAGCCGCGCGCGTTGATCCGGTAGAAGTCGTGATACCAGTCGGCGAAGCGGGCCAGCCCCTCGGCCAGCATCACCTTTGGTTTGTAGCCGGTCAGCGCATTGAGGCGGGAGATGTCAGCATAGGTTGCGGTCACGTCGCCCGGCTGCATCGGGCGCATCACCTTGACCGCCTCACGCCCGATCGCGTGCTCCAGCGTCTCGATCATTTCCATCAGGCCGACAGAATGGCTGTCGCCGATATTGAGCACCCGGTGGCCGCCCGGCGCGGGCGGGTGGTCGAGCGCGCCGACGATCCCGTCGACGATATCGTCTATATAAGTAAAGTCGCGCGCCATGCGGCCTTCGCCATAAACCTCGATCGGCTCGCCGCGCATGATCTTTTGCGTGAAGCCGAAATAGGCCATGTCGGGGCGACCCCACGGACCATAGACGGTGAAAAAGCGCAGCCCCGTCTGCGGAAAACCATAGAGCCGCGCATAGGACTGGCTCATCAACTCGCACGCGCGCTTGGTCGCGGCATAGAGCGAGACCGGATCGGTCGCCGCCTCATCCTCCGAAAAGCCCGCGCCGCCCATCGGCCGGTCGCCGTAGACCGAGCTGGAGGAGGCATAGACCAGATGCGCGAAACCGGGGGCGTGGCGGCACGCCTCCATCACCGACAAATGCCCGGCAAGGTTCGAGCGCTCATAAGCGAACGGGTTTTCCAGGCTGTAGCGAACCCCCGCCTGTGCGGCGAGGTGGACGACGCGGCGAATGCGATGGTCGCGAACCAGCGCCGCCACCGCATCGGCATCGGCAATGTCGATGCGGTGGAAGTCGAACCCGTCGCGATCCGCGAACGTGGCGAGCCGCGCTTCCTTTAGCGCGACATCATAATAGTCGTTGACGATATCGACGCCGATCACTCGTTCGCCGCGATCCAGCAGGCGATGGGCCGTTGCATGGCCGATAAAGCCCGCCGCGCCCGTGACGAGGACCGGCGCCGTCATGTCAGCGACCGACCGCGTGATAGGTGAAGCCCGCCGCCTCGACCGTCGCGCGCGGATAGATGTTGCGAAGATCGACCAGCACCGGCGCGCTGAGCAGCGACTTGACCCGGTTCAGGTCGAGCGCGCGGAACGCATCCCATTCGGTGACGATGGCCACCGCATCGGCGCCCTCCATCGCCTGATACGGCCCTTCGCAATATTCGACATTGTCGAGCACTTTCCTGGCCTGTTCGGTCCCTTCGGGATCGAAGGCGCGGATGGTGGCGCCGGCGTCCTGCAACGTCTGGATCACCGCGATCGCCGGGCTGTCGCGCATGTCGTCGGTATTGGGCTTGAAGGTCAGGCCAAGGATCGCGACCGTCTTGCCGCGCACGTCGCCGCCCATTGCGGCGATGACCTTGCGACCCATCGCCCGCTTGCGGTTGTCGTTGACCGCGACCACGGCCTCGACAATGCGCTGGGGCGCGTCATGGTCCTGCGCGGTCTTGAGCAGCGCCAGCGTATCCTTGGGGAAACACGACCCGCCATAGCCGGGACCGGCGTGCAGGAACTTCGACCCGATGCGGTTGTCCAGGCCGATGCCGCGCGCCACGTCCTGCACATCGGCGCCGACCTTTTCGCACAGGTCGGCGATTTCGTTGATGAAGGTGATCTTGGTCGCCAGGAACGCATTGCCCGCATATTTGGTCAACTCCGCCCCGCGGCGGCTCATTTCGATGACCAGCGAGCGGTTGAGCGTCAGCGGGCGATAGATCTGGCGCATGACTTCCAGCGCGCGTTCGTCGTCGCCGCCCACGACCACACGGTCGGGCCGCTTGAAATCGTCGATCGCGGCGCCTTCGCGAAGGAACTCGGGGTTCGAGACGACAGCGAAATCGGCTTGCGGATTGGCTTCGCGGATGATCCGCTCGACCTCGTCGCCGGTGCCGACGGGCACGGTCGATTTGTCGACGATGACGGTGAAGCCGGTGATCGCGCCGGCAATCTCTTCGGCGGCGGCATAGACATAGCTGAGATCGGCATGGCCATCGCCGCGTCGCGACGGCGTGCCCACCGCGATGAACACGGCTTCGGCATCCTTGACGCTGTCGGCCAGGTCGGTGCTGAAACGCAGTCGCCCCGCGGCGACATTGCGCGCGACCAGTTCGTCCAGCCCCGGCTCGTAGATCGGCATCCGACCCGCATGGAGCGCGTCGATCTTCGACTGGTCCTTGTCGACGCAGATCACGTCATGTCCGAAATCGGCGAAGCACGCGCCCGACACCAGCCCGACATAGCCCGAGCCTACCATCCTGATCCGCATTGAATGTCCTTTTCCCCGCCACAGGCGGCCTTGAACCGTGAAACGTCAGACGAGCGTGTCGATAAACGCGCGCACCGGACCCTTCAGATCCTCGCGCGCCAGTCCGAGCGCGATGTTGGCGGTCAGCCAGCCCGCCTTGTCGCCGCAATCGTAACGCTGCCCGTCAAAGGTGAAGCCGTGAAAGGGCTGGTTGCCGATCAGCTTGGCCATCGCGTCGGTCAACTGGATCTCGCCGCCCGCGCCCGGTTCCTGATCGTCCAGGATATGCATCACTTCGGGTTGCAGGATATAGCGGCCGGGGATCATCAGGTTCGACGGGGCCTTGCCCTTGGGCTTTTCGACCAGCGCCTTCACCTCGGTCAGGCGGCCATCGACCGCGCCGGGGGAAATGATGCCATATTTGTCGGTTTCGCTGTCGGGCACTTCCAAAGCGCCGATCACATTGCCGCCGACCTTGTCATAGGCCTCGACCATCTGGCGCATGAAGCCGCCGACCATCAGTTCGTCGGGCAGCAGCACCGCAAAGGGTTCGTCGCCGACGATCTCGCGCGCGCACCACACCGCATGGCCCAGGCCCAGCGGCTCCTGTTGCCGCACATAGACGGGCGAGCCGGGCTTCTGGCGGATGCCCTCGATCACCGCCATCGACTTGCCGCGCGCCTTCATCGTCGCTTCGAGTTCGTAGGAGATATCGAAATGATCCTCCAGCGCGCCCTTGCCGCGGCCGGTGACGAAGATGATCTGTTCGATCCCCGCTTCCAGCGCTTCCTCGACGGCATATTGAATGACCGGCTTGTCGACGACGGTCAGCATTTCCTTTGGCAACGCCTTGGTCGCGGGCAGGAAACGCGTGCCCAGACCGGCGACGGGGAATACGGCCTTGCGAACGGGTTTGATGGTCATCAGAGAAACTCCTTGATTCTATAGCGGCCCGCAGGTCTGTCCTGCGGCATCCCCGCCTGATCAATATGCGTTGCGGTGCAGCAGGACCTTGAAGGTCAGCAGCACGATCTTGATATCGCGCCAGATTGACCAATGCTCAAGATATTCGAGATCGGCTTGAAGCCTGTTGCGAAGGTCGTCCTCGAACGGTGTCGCACCGCGATAGCCGCGCACCTGTGCAAGCCCGGTGAGGCCAGGCTTGACCGAATGGCGCTGCCAATAGCGGCCATCGACTTCCCAGAACAATTTTTCAGCAGCACGTGACCCAAGCGCATGAGGGCGTGGACCAACGATGCTCATGTCCCCCTTGAGGACGTTGATCATCTGGGGCAGTTCATCCAGGCTGGTCTTGCGGATCAGGCGGCCTACCCGGGTGATGCGATCATCCTCCCGCGACGCCGATCGGTGACCGGCGCCGTCGCTGCCTTCGACGAACATGCTGCGAAATTTCCAGATGCGGAACATTTCGTTCCTGCACCCGATCCGCACCTGCTTGAATAGGATTGGCCCGGGGCTATCCAGTTTCACCATCAACGCGATCAGTGCCAGCACCGGGAACAGCACCAGTATCGCGGTACCGGACGCCGCAACATCGAACACCCGCTTGATGAAGCGTTCGGCCAGGCCAAGTGGGCCGACCGCGACGATGACCGTCGAGGTATGCTCGTGAATCGAGACGCCCAGCGGTGCGAGCTGGTCCAGTTCAGGGACGAAAATCTCGCTTTGTACATTCGTGCTTTTGAGCGCGCTGGCCCACGCCACCCGTTTTTCCGGTGTACAGGCGATAACGACACGGTCGGCGCTGGCGATGATCCGTGCAAGCCGGTCGTACATGATCGGATCGTGTATGTCTGGATCGAACCGATCCTGGATTGCCACAGTTGCCGAGAATTTGCCGGCCGGCAGTGGCGACACTGTATCATGTAATAGCATGACATTGAACGGATTGCCGCCGATGAAATGCCGCAGGTTGTATACGTATCCGTATCGTGCAACCATAATGAATACGAAGGTTGCGGCCGCACCGAACAGTATCACCCCTCGCGAGAGGTCCTCGCTCGCCTGAAAGGCGAATGCGACCAAGATGACGGTGCACACCGCCAGCAACAACGCCCTCCCCCCCCGCCATGCTGCACGGCGGGGTCGCCGCAGGCAATCGCTGTTATAGGCGCGGGCACCGAAGGCGGTAAAAAAATAGACCGGGACCAATGCGATGATAGTCAGTGCCCATCGGGTTTCCCCGAACATCAAGGTACGTCCATATCCTGCAGCGGAGAACCCCAGCACGAGGCACAGTGCATCAACTAGCAGGAGACCGCCAAACGCGCGATACCGCAGCACCGCAGCAGGGGTCGTCGCCCGCTCTCCCTGCTTCCGCCTGTCTCGACTATGGAACGCGTCCAAGCCCATATTGGTTACTCACCCCGCTTACGGCCCGTATCGGATCGGCAATACCTCTGCCTGATATAGGATAACAAACTTTTTGCAGCGCGGCATAATTAAAAACGACGATATGCCGCCCCTGTTGACGTGCTCCCCCTGAAACTCCGCCAGTCTGAGCTAGAGTCCTTCATGAAGGAGGACGACGATGAAGCGCAGCAGGTTTACCGAGGAGCAGATCATAGCGATCCTGCGGGAGCAGGAGGCTGGATCGAAGACGGCGGACGTGTGCCGCAAGCACGGCGTGAGCAGTGCGACGTTCTACAAGTGGAAGGCGACCTATGGCGGCATGGACGTGTCGCAGGCGCGCAAGCTGAAGGTGCTTGAGGACGAGAACGCGCGACTGAAGCGCCTGTTGGCCGATGCGATGCTGGACAATGCGGTGCTGAAGCAGGCTGCCTCAAAAAACTGGTGAGGCCTGCCGTTCGTCGGAGGGCTGTCGAGGATGTTCGGCAGCTCTTCGGCATCAGCGAGCGTCGGGCCTGTGCCGTCCTTGGCGTGGATCGATCGTCGATGCGCTATGCGCATCGGCGTGGTGATGATGGCGACCTGCGGTCGCGTCTTCGCGAGATCGCGCTGGAACGTCGCCGGTTCGGTTATCGGCGTCTGGGGATCATGCTGGCCCGCGAGGGCATCGTGATGAACCACAAGAAGCTGCTGCGGCTGTATCGCGAGGAGAACCTGCGTGTGCGGCGTCGGCGGGGCCGCAAGCGAGCGATGGGAACGCGGGCATTGATGACGCTGCCGCAAGGGCCAAACCAGCGCTGGAGCCTGGACTTCGTCAGCGACACGCTGGTGTGCAGCCGGCGTATCCGCATCCTCGCCGTTGTCGATGACTTCACGCGGGAGAACCTGGCGCTGGTGGTCGATACGTCGCTATCGGGCGCCCGTGTCGCGCGCGAACTCGACGCGATCATCGCGGTACGTGGCAGGCCGCTGATGATCGTGAGCGACAACGGGACCGAGCTGACCGGCCTGGCAATCCTGCGCTGGGCACAGGACCGGCAGATCGAGTGGCATTACATCGCGCCGGGCAAGCCGCAGCAGAACGGCTACGTCGAGAGCTTTATGTATGGACGGCCCCTGCGTTGCAAGGTTGATCATTTGGGTCAGGCAGCGTTCGGGTCGGGTGCGTTCATGTATGCAGCCTGTCGTCGCGGCCCTTCTTCATGACCGCTGGCCCTGATGGAGTTCGCGGATCGACGCCTCATCAACCGGTCGCGCTATGGCGCGCCTAAAGCTCTGCGGGCTTTGTCGATCCCCGGTCCGCCCGGTCGTGCCATCACGTCACTTTCGCGCTCGCAACCTCGGTAAGCTCAATCGGCTGACAGCGGCTACGCTGTCACAGTCACCGGTGAGCGAAAGCTTTCGCCGCGCGTCATTAACGCCCAAGCGATGCGCGCCATCTTGTTGGCCAGCGCGATGATGACGACCTTGGGCGGGCGGCGTTCCTGCAGGCCTTGGATCCACGCCTCGCCTGTTGCTGCACGCGCTCTCGAGAACCGGATTGCGTTACCGGCACCGACGTACAGCAAGTGGCGGATGTAGCGGTCGCCGCGCTTTGAGATGCGGCCGAGCTTGTCCTTGCCGCCGCTCGAGTGGCTCTTGGGGGTGAGACCCAGCCAAGCGGCAAACTCGCGGCCGGAGCGGAACATCGACGGATCGGGTACGGTGCTTGCGATCGCCTTTGCCGTAATCGGCCCCACGCCCGGGATGGAAGCAAGCCGGCGGCTGACCTGGTCGGTCCGATGCAGAGCCACCAGGCGCTTATCGATCGCATCTAGGCGGCGCCAGACGCTCGCCAGCTCGTCGACAAGGAGGGAAAGCACCTCCTGCGCCAATGACGGAACTGCGGGATTGCGGACCTCAGCGGCGAGCTTCTCGACACGATGGATACCTTGCGGCGCAATGATGCCGAACTCGGCCAGGTGGGCGCGCAAGGCGGTCGCAAGCATGGTCCGCTGACGCACGAGAAGCTCGCGCACACGGTGCAGCATCAGCATCGACTGCTGTTCCGCCGACTTCACCGCGACAAAGCGCATGGTCGGTCGGGTCACCGCCTCTGCGATCGCCTCCGCATCTGCAGCGTCGGTCTTGTTGCGCTTCACATATGGCTTCACGTACGCGGGCGGCATGAGCTTGACCTCGTGTCCGAGCGCGATCAGCTCGCGTGCCCAATGGTGCGCCGTCGCGCAGGCCTCCATCCCGACCAGGCAGGGCGGGAGATCGCGAAAGTAGTCGAGCACCTGCGCCCGGCGAAGGCGCACTTGGGCGACCCGGCGACCCTCTGCATCTGCCGCGTGAACCTGGAAAACCTGCTTGGCGATATCGAGGCCAATAATGCTAATCTGCATACGGACGGCTCCTGCTCTAAGTGGACCAACACCGCGGCCACTATGGCACACCGATGCTGGGTGCAGGGGCCGTCCACCCCATCAATGGTAGCTTGCGCGACGAATGCCTGAACGAGACGCTTGTTCGCGTCCCTCGGCCATGCCAGGTCGGTGCTGCGGGCATGGCGCGACGACTACAACCATGTGCGGCCGCATAGCGGGATAGGCGGGCTGACACCCGCCGATGCAGCCAGGCGCTTTGCACAACCCCATCCGCCAGGGCATCTTGGCAACCCCGGACTCTACTTATGAGTGGAGGAGAAAAGGGGAGCACGTCAGCCAATCCGGCCCGAGTCGCGACAAAAGACAGAAGGTTACCGCTGGTTGTAGAGCCGTGTGCTGCACGTTCGCTAAAGCGGAGCCGGCTGTATTATAACATGGCCAATCCCACGCCGATCGCGCCCCAGCACACCATCGTCGTTCCAAAAAGTATAGACAGGCGAACACGCGGCGTCAGCTTGCTGATTGAAGCTGGCGAGACCCAGGGCGCTACCCGGGAAGGAAACGGCAGGACATTGTGCGAACCGAAGGCAGCCGTCACCGAGCCGGGCGGGAGCGGCAAATCAAAAGCGCAGCCAAAATAGCTCGCTTCACACCACAACACGGTCGCTGGAATGCATCCTACATTGGCGATGCCGACCTCGACTCGCATTCGCGAACTGACGTCGGCATTGCCTTGTAATCTGCACCCCTCGCGGGTCAGATCAAGAATCAACACGTCGATCGGCGGCGGGCAATTGCCGATCCGTAGTACGCCGCGACGCCCTAAGACCATGCGTTCGGTTTCACGGGCTTCGACATAGGCGTTGCCGGGCAATCTATAGGTCCGTGCCGTCATGCGCTTGCGGGCCGTATCGCGGTGGCGAAAGCTCCGGGGTTCCACACTTCAAGGCTGCTTAAATGAAGAGAAGACCTAAAGGCTAACACTTCCGGATTGGAGGACATAACGGTTCCCTGAAAGTCGAGAGAACCGTTATCGGTGCTGCCATTACGGCCAGCTTAAGTGACAAGGTTAGCGGCAATATAATGATTTGGTCAGACCGTACTTACGCCGTGTTTTGTTGTGACGTGATGGGGAGGAATGAACCGCACCGGGTCTGCCGGAGGCATTGGGTCGTGAGTCACGCTGCCATATCGATGTTTCGTGCGGCAGCGTAATATTGATCTTCGGCTTCGGCAGGCGGGATGTTGCCGATGGGCTCCGGCAGGCGACGGTTGTTGAGCCAGTCAACCCATTCGAGTGTCGCGTATTCGACGGCTTCGAAGCTGCGCCACGGCCCACGGCGGTGGATCACCCCGGCCTTGTAAAGGCCATTGATCGTCTCGGCCAAAGCGTTGTCATGCTGTTGCCGACGCTGCCAACCGAGGGCTCGATCCCGGCTTCGGCAAGGCGCTCGGTGTACCTGATGGACTCGTATTGCGACCCGCGGTCGCTATGATGGATGAGGCCGCCCCGGTGGGTCGGCCGGCGATCATGAAGCGCCTGTTCCAAGGCATCGAGGACAAAGCTGGCATGGGCCGTTCTGCGGGCTCGCCAATCGACGATGCGCCTGGGGTAGGTATCAATGACGAACGCGACGTAGACGAACCCTGAGCTGCTGCCGGTCCCATGGACATCAAGTTAGGCTACATGCGCTTGCCGCTCGAAGTCCATGGGGCTGAGATAGCCACCTCTGGGGTGAACTGGCGGTCGAGGATGTTGTCGGCAATCACCGATCGCCGACCATCGTCCTTGGGCAGGCCACGACGTCGCGGACGCGCCCTCAGGCGATGCACACGCATCAGCCGCTCGACGCGATGCAAGCCACATGAAAGGCCTTCGGTCAGAAGATCGTGCCAGACCCGGCGTGCACCGTACGTTCGATAGCTGGACATGAAGCTGGCGCGGACCTCGGCGCCAAACTCCTCATCGCTGCGGGCGCGGGCACTAGGCGCGCGAACGAGCCACGCGTGAAAGCCGCTACGCGAAACACCAGCGCTTCGCAAATCCATGACACCGGCCAGATCCCTCGGTGCTTCGCGATGAACTCGAACCTCATATCGAGTCCCTGGCGAAGTAGGCCGCCGCTTTTTCTAGAATATCGCGTTCCGCCTTCATCCTGGCAAGCTTGCGGCGCAGCCGCTCAATCTCCTGCTACTCGGGCTTCATCACGCCGTGCCCGGGAAACGCTGATCCCAAGTCAGTCGCCTGCTCGCGCACCCACTTGCGCCGCACGTTCTCATGCCGGTCCAGATCGCGGGCGGCCTGCGACACCGATACCCCGCGCTCTCGCACCAGCTTCACCGCCTCGAGCTTGAACTCGCGGCTGAATTTCCGTCGTTGCATCTCCATCCTCCAGCTCTAAAAACACCTTATCTTGGTGTCCACGGAACCGGCAGCAGCTCACACGTCCGCGCACAGACCTGATCGGGCCGCTCGATCGCCAGGTTTCGTAGCAGATAGGGACAGATCCGGTGCTGCGGGTGCGGATCACTCGTGCGCGGCCGCTGGTAGATCGGCGCCAGCCCCATCTTCGCCATCAGCCGGCGCACCCGTCGTCGCCCAACGTCGTGGCCATTGCGGCGTAGGTGCCGGACCATCTGCCGGCTGCCGTCCACGGCATGTCGAGGAACGCAGCGTCGATCACCCGCATCAGCGCAAGCGTCTCTTGGGCCTCCGGCACCAGCTTGCAGTAGTAAGATGATCGGCTGATCAGCAAAAGGCGGCCTTGCGCCGCGATCGACAGGCGCTGATGAGCAGGTTCGATCATAGACCGTCTCCGTGCCACACTCGTCGACCGGGGCTTTGGCTAAAAAATCGCGTTCCACAACCAGTTGGCCGAACTTGGCGTGCAGTTTCTCAATCTCCGCCTAGCTGGAAGCCTTCGAACCCTGATCGCCACCTTCGAACAGGCCAGCCATGCCGTCCATCGCCTGACGCTTCCAGATCCCGATCATCGTATGGTGGATGCCATGCTTCGCTGCCAGCTCCGCCAGCGTCAGGTCGCCCCGGATCGCTTCCATCGCCACCTTGGCGTTGAATTGCGAGCTGTAGCGCTTCCTCGTCGTCTTCATTCCCTTTCATTCCTGCAGGTCGGGATGAGCTTAACAACTATCCGAATCTCCGCGACCACCTCAGTTTGGCCGCGTCGTCACCCGTTACGACAAGCTCGCCGCTAACTTCCTCGGCATGGTCCAGCTTGCCTCAATGCGGCTGTGGCTGCGGGCTTATGAGTCTACGGCCTAGCCGAACATATCCAGCGTCGACACACCGGCCGCAGAGCCGACCAGGCTGTAGACGTAATGATCGATCCCGGTCGCTTCGTCGCGCCAGATGCCGTCGAACTCGACTGCGGTAACCCGCTTGCCCGCCGCATCGGTGATATTCACCTGTCCGCCGCCGGTCAGGTCGAGCACCCGATTGCTGCCAAAGGTGATCACGTCATTGCTGTTGCTGTCGAACAGCGCGATATCGGTGACGAGAATGTCTTCGGACGAGAAATCGACGATGCGGTCGACGGCTTTCTTGATGGCGCGCGCGGTTGATGCACCATTGTCGGCTTGCGCAAAGAAGAAGGCGTCGCTGCCTTCGCCGCCGCGCAGCGTGTCGGACCCGGCACCGCCGACGATCCAGTCATTGCCGCCAAGGCCCGACAGCGTGTCGTTGCCCGCACCGCCCAGCAGGGTATCGTCAAGCACGGTGCCGGTCAGCGTGTTGTTGCCATCGTCGCCGGTGATCAGCGACCGGGCGATATAGCCCGGCGAGCCGGTTTCGGTGTTGCCCTCGCCATTGTCGATGCGGAACGCGCCGTCCTGACCGGCAACCGCCAGGTTCGTCAGCAACACATTGTTCAGGCCATCGGCATTGTCGAAGGTCGCCAGCGCCGGTGCGCCGGTCGCCGCGCCAAAGGCGACATTGGCCATGACGTCGCCGGTGGCGTTGAACAGGTTGATGGCGTCGCCGCCCGTGCTCAGGCCGATACCCGAACCGTCATAGCTGCCAAAGACAATGCCCTGCGGCGCCTGTCCGCCGAACCAGGTGTCGATGAAGGCGGCGCTGCCCTGCGCCAGATCGTCGGTGTTGAGGAAGATGACCGACTGGCCGGCCGCCACGCTGCCGACGCCGTTCAGCGCAACCGACGATGCGAAGCTGTTCGAACTGTCATCGACGCGCCAGCCAGCGACATCGACCGCGGCGTCCGAGAAATTGGTGATCTCGAACCAGTCGAACCCGACCGGGCTGTCGCCGCTGGCCCAAGGCGCGACTTCGGTGATGCGGATCGCCGGGCCGGTGCCTTCATCGACGATGTCGTTGACGCCGAGCACGAAATCGACGCTGGCATCGGGCGTGCCGCCCACCGTCGGATCATCGACGGTGACGCTGACCGCGTAGCTTGCCCGGGTTTCGAAATCGAGGGTCGTGCCGCCTTGAGATACAGGCCGGTCGCGTCGACTTCGAAAAAGGCCGCGTCGCTGCCGGTGACGGCCAGCGCATTGCCGCCCAGGCCATCGTCGGCAACGACGACATCGGCGAGCTTCACCCGTTCGATCGTGCCGCTATTCTCGTCAATCGTGGTGATTGCATTGGCGAGCGTGATCGCGGTCGGTGCGGCATTGTTGTCGTCGACCACGGTCTCGATCGTGCCGGGCGATCCGGTTTCGGTGCCGTCCGCAGTCACCACCTGATAGGCGCCGTTCACGCCGATGGAGCTGAGCTGGCTGACATTGCCGTTCACGCCGGCCGAATTGTCGAAGGTGGCAAGCGACGGCAGCCCGGTGGACGCACCGAACACGACATTTGCGCGCAGCGTGTTGCCCGCGTCGTACAGGTTGACCTGATCGCCGCCCGTGCTCAACCCGATGCCCGAACCGTCATAGGTGCCGATCTGGATACCGGCGGGAAGCGTGCCGCCGAACCAGGTGTCGACAAACGCCTGAACCTCGCCAGCGCCGCCATTGACGAAGATCACGGACTCGCCGGCACCGATGCTGCCGACACCGTTCAGCGCGACGGCGGCGATCGGCGACTGCGATGCGTCGTCGACCTTCCAGCCTGCCAGGTCGATGGCAAGGCCGGTGGTGTTGGTGACTTCGAACCAGTCCGCGCCGACCGGGCTGTCGCCGCTTGCCCATGGTGCCACTTCGGACACGAACAGCCGGCCGACGGTGCCGGGCGATCCGATTTCGGTCACGTCGCCATTGGTTACGGCGGCGGCGCCGTTGGTGCCGGCTTCGCTCAGGGTCGTGATCTCGGCGTTGTTGACCGCGCCCGCGTTGTTGAACGTCGCATAGGGATTGTCGGCGGGCGAGGCGCCGAAGCTGACGCTCGCCTGCAATTCGCCGGTCGAATTGTACAGGTTGACCTGATCGCCGCCGGTGCTGAGGCCGACACCGGAGCCGGTATAGGCGCCGAACTGTACGTCATCGGGCGCGGTGCCGCCGAACCAGTTGGCGATGAACGCCGCCTTGGTCGCTTCCAGATCGGCGGTTTCGAAGAAGATCACGGACTCGCCTGCACCGATCGAGGTGATGCCGGTCAGCGCGCGCGAATTGCTGAACTGCG
>NZ_DATJLI010000031.1:0-9359 GCF_035490575.1 Sphingomonas sp.
ACATCGCATCCCGCCGCCAGTGCCCCCGCAGCCTTCTCGCCCGCCGTGCCGCTCAATGCCTTCATGTCGATATCGTCGGTCATCAACAGGCCCTGAAAGCCGATCTTGCCACGGATGACGTCACCGATCACGACCGGCGACAGCGTGGCGGGGCGTTCGCTGTCCCATGCTTCAAATACGCAATGACAGGTCATGCCCATCGGTGCGTGCGCCAGCGTGCGGAACGGTTCGATATCAGCTTCGAGTTCGTCTGCGCTCGCCGACACGCGCGGCAGTTCGAGATGGCTGTCAACGCGCGCGCGGCCGTGACCCGGCATGTGCTTGACCACGCCGACGACGCCGCCCGCTGCCAGCCCGTCGAGCATCGCGCGCCCGATCGCGGCGACCTGTATCGGCTGACTGCCATAGGCGCGGGTCGCGATGGCGGGCGTGACGCCGGGCGCCAGCACGTCAAGCAGCGGCGCGCAATCGACGCTCACCCCGACTTCGCTCAGCATCAGGCCCAGTGCATGGCCGTTCAGCCGCGCCGCCTCGATCGCGGAGGCAGGCGCGATGTCCCACAGCGCGGCAAAGGCAGGACCGGCGGGAAAGGCCGGCCATTCGGGCGGCTTCATCCGCGCAACCGGGCCGCCCTCCTGATCGATCAGGATTGGAAGCTCATCGCGACCCGACAGCGCCCGCAGATCGTCGGTCAGCGCGCGCATTTGCGCGCGATCCGCCACGTTGCGGCCGAACAGGATATAGCCGAGCGGATCGGCGTCGTGGAAAAAGGCACGCTCGTCGGGCGTGAGCGTCAGGCCCGACAAGCCATAAATGACCGGCAGCATGAACGCCGGGTTAGCCCGGCGCCCCCCTTTGCGAAAGCCCCGTCCTTACTGCGCCACGACAAAACAGGGTTCGCCCGCGACCTTCAGCTTGCCGCAAACTTCACGCGCCTGTGCGTTGCTGCCGGTGTTGACGCGCAGCCGGTGGACGGTGCGGCCATTGACCTCGGCCGCCTGCACCGACTGACCCAGTTGCGCCAGATAGCCGAAACGCCCCGACAACTGCTTCCATGCGGTATTCGCCGCGCCCGCGCTGGGGAAGGAGCCGAGCTGGACAACCGCGCCGCCTGCCCCGCCGCCCGATACCGGCGGCAGCTTGGCAGCGGCGGCATTGCCCTTGTCGGCGCTCAGCCGGCCCGATGGCGGCGGCACGGCTTCGGACACCCGCGGCGCCGCGGCCTTGGGCGCGGGCGTCGCCTTGGGCGCCGGACGCGTGCCGGTTGCCAGCGGCGCTTCGGGCACCGCCGACAGGTCGACCGACGCATTGGCGATTTCGCCGCCGTCGCTTGCCTTGAACACGCTGTCGCCCTCGCCCGCGACCTGCATACCACCGGGCTGGTCGGGCTTGACCTTGTAGTCGCCCGGTGGCGCGGCGATCATCTCGCCTGATCCGCCGCCGGTCGAGGGGCGGTCCTGATACCAGTAAAGCCCCGCGATCGCTGCCGCGATGATCGCCAGCCCGGCCACGACCAACAGGATGACGCGGCCGATCGGCGCGCGTTCCTCATAGCTTTCCTCCGCCGTTTCCAGCCAGGGCAGCCGATCCTCGTCGTCCAGTCCGCGGTCGTCGGCGGCAGGCGCCATCATTTCATCTCCTCGACGGCCTCGACGCCCATGATGGCCAGGCCCGATCGGATGATCTGCCCGATCGCATCGGCCAGATAAAGACGCGACTGGGTTAACGTCACGTCACCGGCAATGACATAGCGCCGCGACGGATCGTCGTTGCCCGCATTCCATGCCGCGTGAAACTCCGCCGCCAAGTCATAGAGATAAAAGGCGACACGGTGCGGTTCACGCGCATGAGCCGCGCTTTCCACCATGCGCGGAAACTGCGCCATGCGCTTCACCAGCCCCAGTTCCACCGTATCAAGGCGGGACAGGTCGGGCGTTCCCGTTGCGACTTCGATCCCCGCCTCGGCGGCCCGACGGCGCAGCGAATGGACGCGGGCATGGGCATATTGGACGTAGAAGACGGGATTGTCCTTCGACGCCTCGACCACCTTGGCAAAGTCGAAATCCATCTGCGCGTCGGCTTTGCGCGTCAGCATGGTAAAGCGGACCACGTCCTTGCCCACTTCGCGGACGACATCGGCCAGGGTGACGAAATTGCCCGACCGCTTGGACATCTTTACCGGCTCGCCCGCGCGCAACAGGCGCACCATCTGCACCAGCTTTACGTCGAACCGCGTCCTGCCCTCGGTTAGGGCCTGCACCGCCGCGACGATTCGCTTGACGGTGCCGGCATGGTCCGCGCCCCAGATGTCGATCAACTGGTCCGCGCCCTGCGCCTTCTGGAAATGATAAGCGAGGTCGGCGCCGAAATAGGTCCAGGCGCCATTCGACTTCCTGATGGGGCGATCCTGATCGTCGCCGAACCGGGTCGATCGGAACAGCGGCAGCTCGACGGGTTCCCAATCCTCCGGCGTCTCGCCCTTGGG
Source organism: Sphingomonas sp. (assembly GCF_035490575.1). Taxonomy (GTDB): domain Bacteria; phylum Pseudomonadota; class Alphaproteobacteria; order Sphingomonadales; family Sphingomonadaceae; genus Sphingomonas. The sequence continues at coordinate 2,486 of NZ_DATJLI010000031.1, forward strand.
CGCTTCCAGCACGCCGTCGTAAACCAGATCGCGTTCGCGCAGCCAGGCTTCCGCCGCTTCGGGCTTGCCCGCCGCCTGCAATTCGGCTTCCGACGCAAAAACGTCATGATGGATGCCCAGCAGCGCCAGATCGGCACGGATCAGTTCCAGCATCGCCGCGACGGCGCGGGTGCGGAACAGGGCCAGCCACTCGCCATCGGTCGCGGCGGCATAACGGTCGCCATATTCGGCGGCCAGCGCCTGCCCCACGGGCACCAGATAATCGCCGGGATACAGCCCCTCCGGGATGGCACCCACATCTTCGCCCAGCGCTTCACGGTAACGGATATGCGCCGACCGGGCGAGGACATCGACCTGACCGCCCGCATCGTTCACATAATATTCGCGCACCACATCATGGCCGACATGCTCCAGCAGGCTGCAAAGCGCATCGCCGACCACCGCACCCCGGCAATGCCCCATGTGCATCGGCCCGGTCGGGTTGGCGGAGACATATTCGACATTCACCGTCACGCCCGCGCCCGCATCCGAACGGCCATAGCCGTCACCGGCGGCATGGATCGCCTGCAATTCTTCGCGCCACGTCGCGTCGGTCAGCGTCATGTTGATGAAGCCCGGCCCCGCGACCGACACCGACGCGACCTCCGGCAGCGCCTCCAGCCGGCTGGCGATCGATTCGGCCAACGCGCGCGGATTGGTGCCGGCGGGCTTGGCCAGCACCATCGCGGCATTGGTGGCCAGGTCGCCATGGCTGGCGTCGCGGGGCGGCTCGACCGTGACGGCGCGGCGGTTGAGATCGCCGGGCAGCGTTCCCTCGGCGATCAGTGCGTCGAGGATCTGGTCGAGATGGGCGGTGAAGCGTGCGTAAAGCGTCATGGCGCGCGCCCTTAAACCAGCGCGCGCGACTTCTCAAACCGGCGCCACGCGCGGACGCCGAATACTGCCCATCACGAACACCGCCAGCCCCGACCAGATCAGCGCGAAACAGATGGCGTGCGCCGTCGTCATGTGTTCGCCAAGCAACGTGATCGCCAGCAGGAACTGCAACGTCGGCGCCAGATATTGCAGCAGGCCCAGCACCGAATAAGGCAGCCGCCGCGCCCCCGCCGCGAACAGCAGCAGCGGGATCGCCGTCACCACGCCCGCCACCACCAGCAGCGCCGTCGTCACCATATCATCCCCGAACGTCAGCGCATCGCGCCCCCCCAGCCACAGCAGATAGGCGATGGCGAACGGTGTCAGCACCAATGTCTCGATCGTCAGCCCCTCGATCGATTCGACAGGCGCGACCTTTCGCACCAGCCCGTAAAGTCCGAACGTGATCGCCAGTGTCAGGCTGATCCACAGCCCGTCACCCGCCTCGAGCGCCAGCACCAGCACGCCCAGCGCCGCCAGCACGACCGCCGCCATTTGCGGCCGGCTGAGCCGCTCGCGCAGGACCAGCACGCCCAGCACGACGTTGACCAGCGGATTCAGGAAATAGCCAAGGCTCGCCTCCAGCACATGCGCGTGCTGCACCGACCAGATATAGACCAGCCAGTTGACCGAAATCAGCGCCGCGCTCAGCGTCAGCAGCCGCAACGTCCGCCCACTGCTCAGCGCCAGCCGCAACCGTCCCCCGCGCCGCATCAGCGCAACGATGGCGAATAACAGCGCCAGCGACCAGACGACCCGGTTGGCGACGATCTCGCCCGCATCCACCACCTTGAGCAGCAGGAAGTAGAGCGGCAGCAGCCCCCAGATCAGATAGGCGCCGCTCGCCTGGAACAGGCCGACTCGGGTCGAACGGGCGGCGGCATCGGCGGGCGGGTGAGTCATTGCCGCCAGATAGGGCCGATGCTGCGCCGCCGCAAAGCCGCCGCGCTATATCGCAGCAAAGAAAAGCTGGTCAGCCGCCATTGCGCTCCCGCTCGGCGCGGGCAAAATCGTTAATCATCTGCAACCGCTGGTCGAACGCGCCCTCCGCCTCGGCATTGCGAAGCGGGCGCACACGCTCGACCAGCACTTCCGCCGGGGTGGGATCGCCCGACAGCAGCGCCATGACTTCATCGGCAAAGGCGTCGAGCGGCATATAACCCTCGCGGTCGCTCTGGCCGGGGGTCAGGTTGGTGCGGACCGCGGGCGGCGCGATCTCGATCACCTCGACCCTGCCCTTCAGCGCGTCGCGCAGGCTGACGGTATAGCTGTGGATCGCCGCCTTGCTCGCCGAATAGGTCGGCGCCGCCACCAGCGGGACAAAGGCGAGGCCCGACGTAACGGTGACGATCGCGGCGTCGGGCTGTGCCACCAGATGGTCGATCAGCGCATTTGTCAACCGGATCGGTCCCAGCAGGTTGGTCGCGATCGTCGCTTCGGCATCGGCCAGGTCCCGACGCGCATCCAGCGCCTCGAACCGCATGATACCGGCATTGTGGATGACGGCGTTCAGCGCGGGATGTTCCGCGATCAGCCGCGCGGCGAAATCCTCGATCGAGCCTGCATCGTCAATGTCCAGCGTCATCGCGTGCATCCGGTCATGCCCCGCAATCGCTTCCTCCAGCGCCTCGCGCCGCCGCCCGGCGACGATGACGGTATCGCCGCGCGCGGCCAGCCGCTGCGCCAGCGCCGCGCCGATGCCCGAACCGCCGCCGGTCATGAGAATGGTGTTGCCGCTGCTTTTCATGGAAATCGCCCTTTCGTTCGGTCGCCGCTTAGGTGGGCGGTCGCGCGGCGTTTGAAAGGCCCCCTCTCGACATCGACGCGCATGGACGGCACAGGCGTCGCCCGATGAACGATCCCGCCACCATCCGCCGCCTTTATGGCCGCCGCCAGGGGCACAAGCTGCGCGCCGGGCAGGCCGCCTTGGTCGAAGACCTGTTGCCGACGCTGGAACTGCCCACCGAAGGCCCGCTCGACGCGACCGGCCTGTTCGGCGACGACCGCCCGATCGAATTCGAAATCGGCTTTGGTGGGGGCGAACATCTGGCCGGGCAGGCATCGGCACGGCCCGATCATGGCTTTATCGGCTGCGAACCGTTTCTGAACGGCGTCGTCGGCGCGCTGGCGCATGTGCGGGAACGGTCGCTCGGCAATGTGCGGCTGCACATGGGCGACGCGCTGGAGGTGCTGGAACGCCTGCCCGACGCCAGCCTGACGCGCCTTTACCTGCTGCACCCCGATCCGTGGCGCAAGGCGCGCCATGCCAAGCGGCGAATGATCAATCACGGCCCGCTCGACCTGATCGCCGCCAAGCTCAAGCCCGGTGCGGAATTCCGGCTGGGCACCGATGACCCGACCTATTGCCGCTGGTCGATGATGGTGATGAATCAGCGCGGCGATTTCGAATGGACCGCGCGATCCGCCGCCGATTTCCTGACACGCCCCGCCGACTGGCCCGAAACCCGCTACGAACGCAAAGCTCGCACCAAGGGCCATGAGGTGTGGTACTTCATTTTCCGTCGTATATAACTAATACACTTAGAATTTTTGTTCTGGTGAAATCAGTATCTTAACCCGCCGATCGCCGCCGATAGTATCCGGCGGTTTCCGTTCTGGTGCTTACCCGGTGCTTATTTTCGTGGTACATAAGGTATCGCAATGGCAACCGGCAGGATCACCAAGCGGACCATCGATGCGCTCTTGGCGAACAGCGTCGCGGGCTTCCTTTGGGACGAGGATCTCAAGGGGTTCGGGGTCAAGACGACGGCCCATGGGTCCGCGTCCTACGTCGTCCAGTACCGGTTGGGCGGCCGGGAGGCGAAAAGCCGGCGCTACACGATCGGGGGCCACGGCTCACCGTGGACACCAGCGATGGCCCGCGACGAAGCTGTGCGGATGCTGATATTAGTGGCGCAGGGCGTCGACCCTGTGGAGTCCGACAAGCAGCGCCGCCGGGAAGCCGTCGATCTCGCCTTCTCCAATTATGCGGATCGCTTCGCCAGCTCTTGCAAGGGAAAGGGCTGGAAGCTGCTCGTGAAACGCTCGCTCGCGCTCCACGTCAAACCCGTCCTGCGCGACAAGCCCCTTCCGACGATCACGCGGGTCGACATCGTGGCCGTGCTCGATCGCATGCCTGAAGAGCAGGTCGGCAACCGGCGGAACGTGTTTGCGGTCATGCGGCGGCTGTTCAAATGGGCGATGAGCCGCGGCGACATCGCGTCTAGCCCCATGGAGGGGATGGAGACCCCGCCGCCTGTCAAGCCGCGCGAGCGGTGGCTGAGCGATCAGGAACTCGGCCGTGTGTGGACGCAAGCGCCTAAGACGCATCGCTGCTTCGGTCCTATCGTCCGGCTTCTGATCGCCACCGGGCAGCGGCGGGAGGAAATTGCCGGATTGCATTGGGAAGAGCTGAACCGCGACCAGCGCGAGATGCGTCTCTCCGGCAGTCGCACCAAGAATGGCGAGCCAACGATGGTCCCGCTCAACGATCTGGCGGTCAATGAGCTTGATCAAGTCGCGCGAGGCGAGACCTGGCCAAAGCGCGGCCGGGTCTTCCCCACATCGGCGGGAGCCGCATTCACCGCTTACCACAAGGGCAAGACCAAGCTCGACAAACTGATCGCGGCGGACGGCGGCGATCCAGTGGCGCCGTGGCGCCTGCACGACCTGCGCAGGACGCTGGCAACCGGCTTTCAGCGGCTGGGCGTCCGCTTCGAGGTCACGGAGGCCGTCCTCAATCATGTTGGCGCCTCACGTTCCGGGGTGGCCGCGATCTACCAGCGGCACGACTGGAAGCCGGAGAAGCGAGCGGCCCTGGATGCCTGGAACGACCACATTGTAAATATATTGGGCGGCGTGGAGACCCGGTGACAAAGGGCCGGGCTCACCGGGTGTTCCTCGACATCAAGGATCAGGTGGCCAGCCGCTCGATGATCGGACATTCGGGCCGCTCGTCTCCGTGGCATCGCTTCGCTAGGTCCAGCAGCGTTGCCCGCATCTCCTCCAGCGCCTGAGCCTTGCGGCCAAGCTCCTCGGCCCGTGCGGTCGCCAATGCCTTCACGTCCGCACTCGAGCGACCTTTGTCCGCCCATAGCCCGAGCAGCGCACGAATCTCTTCGATCGGAAACCCCAGGTCGCGGGCATGAGCCACAAAGCGCAGGCGGGAAACATCCGCGTCTGAATAGTCGCGATAGCCGCTGTCCCGACGCGGCGGCGCCGGGATTACGCCGATCTTCTCATAGTGCCGGATCATCCGCTGGGAGACCCCGCTCGCGTCCGAAGCCTGGCCGATATTCATAGGCGCACCGCGTTCAACCTCAGCGCGTTCGTCACCACGGCGAACGAGGAGAGAGCCATAGCTGCTCCGGCCAGCATCGGCGACAGCAGGATGCCGGCGACCGGATAGAGCACACCCGCTGCGATCGGAACGCCAATGCCGTTGAACAGGAAGGAGAAGAGCAGGTTCTGGCGGATGTTCCGCATGGTCGCTCTGGCGAGCCGGCGCGCACGAACCATCGCGGCGAGGTCCCCCTTGGTGAGCGTCATGCCCGCACTCTCGATCGCCACATCTGTGCCGGTGCCCATAGCGATACCGACGTCCGCGGCGGCGAGGGCAGGTGCATCGTTGATGCCGTCGCCCGCCATCGCCACGCGCGCACCCTTCGCCTTGAGCTCGGCGACGATGCGCGCCTTGTCCTCCGGCTTCAGGTCGGCCCGCACCTCATCGATGCCGCCGATCTGGCGCGCCACCGCCTCGGCAGTGCCCTGCCCGTCGCCCGTGAGCATCACGATCCGCAAACCATCACGCTTCAGCTCCGCAATGGCCTCGGCGGCTGAAGGCTTCACAGGATCGGCCACCACCAGCATGCCGGCCGGATGGCCGTCGATCGCCACGAGCATGACACCTGCGCCCACCGTGCGATGCCGCTTCGCCAGTGTCTCCAATGGACCGGAATCAGCACCGGCGTTCTGCATCATCGACGCATTGCCGACTGCCACCCTCCTCCCGGCTACCATCGCGGACACGCCAGCGCCCGTAATGGAGTCGAAACCTTCAGGAGAGACGAGCGCAAGGCCGCGCTCTTCCGCCGCTGCTACGATCGCATGCGCAAGCGGGTGCTCCGAACGGGATTCCACTGCGGCAACAAGCGCTAGCAGCTCATTTTCGGCAAAGCTCCCGGCCGTTTCGATGCCGACTAGCTTCGGCTTACCTTCTGTCAGAGTGCCTGTCTTATCGATCACGAGCGTATCGACCTTCTCCAGCCCCTGAAGCGCCTCGGCGTTCTTGATGAGAATGCCCGCATGCGCACCGCGCCCGGTGCCGACCATGATCGACATTGGCGTCGCGAGCCCCAGCGCACAGGGACATGCGATGATCAGGACGGCTATGGCGTTGAGAAGCGCGTGGCCGAAACGTGGCTCCGGGCCGACCAGGTTCCAGACCACGAACGTCGCCACCGCGACGGCGACAACCAGGGGCACGAACCAGCCCGAGATCCTGTCCGCCACCGCCTGGATCGGCGCCCGGCTCCGCTGTGCCTCTGCCACCATCTTGACGATGCGTGCGAGCACCGTGTCCGATCCGACCGCACGCGCGGTCATCACCAGACTACCGGTGCCGTTCACGGTGCCGCCAGTGAGCGTGGCTCCCGTCTCCTTCAGCACGGGAGCGGGTTCGCCGGTGAGCATCGACTCGTCCACCGACGAACGGCCCTCCGCGACTTCCCCGTCGACCGGGATCGCCTCGCCGGGACGAACCCGCAGGTTGTCGCCTGCGCGGACATCGGCGAGATCAACCTCCTCTTCGCGTCCATCGGCGAGGACACGTCGCGCAGTCTTGGGCGCGAGATTCATCAGCGCGCGGATCGCCTGCCCGGTCGCGGCGCGGGCGCGGAGCTCCAGAACCTGGCCGAGCAGCACGAGCGTGACGACGACGCCCGCCGCCTCATAGTAGACC
>NZ_DATJLI010000032.1:0-9904 GCF_035490575.1 Sphingomonas sp.
GCGGCGACCTTCTCCGACGGCGTCGTCATCCCCGAATATGTCTTCATCGCTTTCCAGATGACCTTTGCCGCGATCACCGTGTCGCTGGTCGTCGGCGGCCTGGTCGAACGGCTGAAATTCTCGGCGCTGATGGTGTTCGCCGTCGTCTGGCTGACGATCGTCTATTTCCCGATCGCGCACATGGTGTGGGCGGGCAATGGCCTCCTCTTCAACTGGAGCCCGGCGGCGCTGGACTTCGCGGGCGGCACCGTCGTCCACATCAATGCCGGTATCTCGGCACTGGTCGGCGCGCTGATCCTCGGCCCGCGCCTGGGCTACAAGAAGGATGTCATGGCGCCGCACTCGCTGACCATGACGCTGATCGGCACCGGCCTGTTGTGGGTGGGCTGGTTCGGCTTCAACGCCGGCTCGGCGCTGGAAGCCAATGGTTCGGCCGCGCTGGCCATGATCAACACCTTCGTCGCGACCGCTGCGGGCGTGCTGTTCTGGATGCTGACCGAGCGGGTGCTGGGTCACAAGGGTTCGCTGCTCGGCGCCTGTTCGGGTGCGATCGCCGGCCTCGTTGCCGTCACCCCGGCGGCGGGCAATTCGGGACCGTTCGGCGCAATCCTGCTGGGCGCGGTCGCCGCCATCCTCTGCGCGATCTTCGTGGTCAATGTGAAGCCCAGGCTGAACCTTGACGACTCGCTCGACGCGTTCGGCATCCACGGCATCGGCGGCATCATCGGTTCGATCGGCACGGCCTTCACCATGCTGCCATCGCTCGGCGGTCCGGGTGCGGCGGACTATGCTCTCGGCCCGCAGTTCGTGACCCAGGTGGTCGCGGTGCTGATCGCCGGCGGCTGGGCCGCGATCGGATCGGCCATCGCCTTCTTCATTGCCAGGGCGCTCACCGGCCTGCGGGTCAGCCCGGAAGTCGAGCGCGAAGGCCTCGACCTCGGGGAGCATGGCGAGCGCGCCTACAACTACTGAGGTTTCACAAGCTTCGGGACCGGCTCTTAATCCCCGGTCGGTCCCGTCACCTGGTTCCTCCTGCGGACCACTGGCCGGTGCAGCAATGCACCGGCCTTTTTTTTGGCTCACACGACCGGCGGGGTTCCGCGCGCCGCCTTCAGCTCGTCGCGAATTTCGCGCAGCAGCACCACATCGGCCGGATCGGCGGCGGGGGCAGCGGTGCCCTCGACCTTTTCCTTTTCCAGGCGCGTCATCATCCGGTTCACGCCGCGCACCAGCAGGAACACGATGAACGCCAGGATCAGGAAGTTGATGACGACGGTGATGAACTGACCAAAGCCAAGCAGCGGTGTGCCCGCTTCCTTAAGCGCGGCATAATTGCTCAGCGACCCGGCATATCCCTCCGGCACCGGACCCAGCCGAATGAAATAGCCCGAGAAATCGACCCCGCCGAATATCGCGCCGATCACCGGCATGATGACATCATCGGTCAGCGATTTGGTGATGGTGCCGAACGCCGCGCCGATGATGACGCCGACCGCCAGATCGAGCACGTTGCCGCGCGCAATGAACGACTGAAAATCCTTGAGCATGGTGCAGTCCTCTTTTCCCCGTTACAGGCGCGCGCAACCTAATCCGGGTTTCTTACGCTGGCGAGCCGATGCACGACGATCATTTCGATCATGACCGACCTGTCGAGACAATGTGGGCAGGCCGCTTCATCGAGGCGAAGCGCAAGGGGCGCTGGGAATTTGTGTCGCGCGCACGCGGCATCCGCGCCGCCGTCATCCTCGCGGTCGAGGACGGCCATGTCCTGCTGGTCGAGCAGTATCGCGTGCCGTTGGGCTGCCCCTGCATCGAATTGCCCGCCGGGCTGATCGGCGACGAGACGGCGGGCGAGGATCCGATCGAAGCCGCCCGGCGCGAGCTGGAGGAGGAAACCGGCTGGCGCGCGGCGACGATGACGCCGCTGGGCGAGTTCTGGTCGTCGCCCGGCATGGTGTCCGAAAGTTTCACGCTGATGCGCGCGACCGGGCTGTCGCGGGTTGGCGACGGCGGCGGCGTCGATGGCGAGGCGATCACTGTCCACCGTATCGCCCTTTCCGACATTCCCGCCTTTCTGGATGCGCGGCGCGCGGCGGGATGCGCGGTCGACGTCAAGCTGCTGGCGCTGCTGGGACCGTCGCTGATCGCTTGACCGACCCGGCTCGACGCGGTGCCCATGTTCACGCTATCACCGCCCCGACGCGGCCTCGACCGCGCGGTTGAGACGGGAGAGCGCGAATGATCCGACTGCTGGCGATGCTGGGCACCTTGATGACGCCGCAGGCCGCGCCCAATCCGCATCTGCCAAAGCCCGTCGTTGACACGACCGCGCCGACGCTGCCGCCCACGCTGAAACCCGGTTCGGTGCTGATCGTGTCGAAAACCAATGGCTGGCGGCATATCGAACATATCCCGCATTCGAACGAGGTGCTGGCCGGCATCGCCCGCGATCTGGGCCGCACCAGCTTCACCACCGAAAATGCCGCGGTGTTCGACGATGCGCTGCTCAAGCCGTTTTCAGTCGTCGTGCTCAACAGCGCCAGCGGCGATTTCATGACGCCGACGCAGCGCGCCGCGTTCGAGCGCTTCGTCGCGCGCGGCGGCGGCGTGGTCGCGCTGCACGCGGCGGGCGACGACAGCCACAAGGCGCCATGGTATGTCGATACGATCATCGGCACAACCTTCACCGGCCATCCCGGCGGTCCCGACCATATCCAGCCCGCGCGCGTCGTGGTGAAACAGCCCGCCCACCCCGTCATGGCGGGCATCCCCCAGCCCTGGATGCCAAAGGACGAATGGTATTCCTTCTCCCACGATCCCGCGACACGCGGCATGACCGTGCTGGCGAGCGTGGACGAGGCCAGCTACCGCCCCGGCGAAAAACTGGCGATGGGCGCCAGCCATCCGATCGTCTGGATCAATCCGCGCGCCAGGGGCCGCGTCATCTATTCGGCGATGGGACATACGCCCGAATCCTATGACGATCCCCATTACCGACGGCTGCTGACCAACGCCGTCCGCTGGGCCGCGCGCTAGGGTTTCGGGATCAGCGCGGCCGGGTCCACAGCACCGGGTCGCGCGGGGTGTCGGCATAGCGCGCGCGGCCCGCCGCCTGTGCGGCGGCGCGCGCGATCCACGCGGCCTTTTCCCGCTTCGACGTGGTGACGCGGTGGTCCCACGCATGGTCGCCGCGTTCCGCCACCCGCCGCGCGATGTCGCCGTAAATCCCCGCTGCCGCCAGCACCGCCCAGGCCGAGCGATAGGGCAGCGCCGGGGTGCCGCCGCGCGCGCTGTCCTCGTGCAGCGCCGCGCGGGTCGCCAGCCGCCGTGCCAGCACCGACAGGCGCGGGCGATAGGGCGGCTTCATGTGCTGCCCCGGCGGCATGTCCATCTCGACCAGCCATTCGACCGGCAGGTAGCATCGACCCGCGCGGTCATCCTCCTCGATATCGCGGGCGATGTTCGACAATTGAAACGCCAGCCCCAGGTCGCACGCGCGGTCCAGCGTCGCCTCGTCCGCCGGATCGACGCCCATCACCACCGCCATCATGCACCCGACCGCGCCCGCGACATGATAGCAATAGCGATACAGGTCGGCCTCGCTGCGCGGCCGCCATTCGTCGGCGTCGAGCTGGAACCCGTCGATCAGGTCGTCGGCGAACCGCTTGGGCAGGCCGGTTTCGGCCACCACGATCCCCAGCCCGTCAAACGCCGGTTCGCCGGTCAACGCGCCCGCGAACGCCGCGTCGGTCATTGCGCGCAACCGGGCGATCCGCGCGGGCGCATCGTCCACGCGGGTCATGCCATGGCCGTGATCCTGTCCGTCGGCCACATCGTCGCACGCGCGGCACCAGGCATAGAGCAGCCACGCGCGCTCGCGCGTGGCGCGGTCGAACAGTTGCGATGCGGCGGCAAAGCTTTTCGATCCGCGCGCGATCGAACGGCGCGCGCCGTCGACCAGCACCGCGCGCTGGTGCGGCGACCTCACAGCTCCTCGCGCGCCATCCGCGTGATCGGCACATGCGGCTGATAGGCGGCCATCCGCTCGATCAAGCGGTCCAGGTCGCGATCGACGATCAGGATGTCGCGGTGCTGCGGGCGCAGGAACCCCACATCGGCCATGCGATCGACAAAGCTGACCAGCGGGTCGTAAAAACCCTGCCAGTTCAGCAGCCCGACCGGGTTGGTGTGATAGCCGATCTGCGACCAGCTCATCGCTTCCCACAATTCGTCCATCGTGCCGGTGCCGCCGGGCAGCGTCAGGAACCCGTCCGACAGGTCGGTGAAACGCTGCTTGCGCTCATGCATGGTGCCCACGGTTTCCAGCGCGGTCAGCCCGCGATGCGCCACTTCGGCATTGACCAGCGCCTGCGGGATCACGCCGATCACCTCTCCGCCCGCCGCCAATGCGCTGTCCGCCACCGCGCCCATCAGGCCCAGCCGCCCGCCGCCATAGACGGTGCCGATGCCCCGCTCGGCCAGCGTCCGGCCCACCAGCCGCGCGCATTCGAGGAAGGTCGGGTCCGCCGGAGTGGCCGATCCGCAATAAACGGCGATACGCTTCATTTCGGGTCCTGTCGTGGTCACGGGCAAGCGTCATAGGGCGCGGCGCGGCACCCCTCCAGCCCCTTCACTTGCGCCGCCCGTTCACCGCTCCCCTTCCAGCATCAGCGCCGCGGTCGCCTTGGCGCTGCCGACCACGCCCGGAATCCCCGCGCCGGGATGCGTGCCCGCGCCGACGAAATACAGGTTGGGGATATGGTCATCGCGGTTGTGCGCGCGGAAAAACGCGCTTTGCGTCAACAGTGGCTCCAGGCTGAACGCGCTGCCCAGATGCGCCGACAGGTCGCGGGTGAAGTCGGCGGGCGTATAGCTGAACCTGGTCACGATGCGGTTGTGGATGTCGGGGATCAGGCGGCGACCTACTTCGTCCAGAATGCGGCGTTCATATTCGTCCTTGATCGCGTCCCAATCGGCGGGAAAGCGGCCCTGATGCGGCACCGGCGCCAGCGCGTAGAAGGTCGAATGTCCCTCCGGCGCCATCGACGGATCGGTGACGGTCGGGTGGTGCAGATACAGGCTGAAATCCTCCGACAGCACGCCGTGATCGTAAATGTCGGACAGCAGACCCTGATAGCGTGGACCGAACAGGATCATGTGGTGCGGAATGCCCGGCCATGTTCCCTTGACGCCGAAATGCACGACGAACAGCGACGGCGAATATTTCTTCTTCTCGAGCGACTGCGTCGTCCGCCGCGCGCTTCTCGAACCCGACAGCAAGTCGCGGTAGCTGTGCATCAGGTCGGCGTTCGACGCGACCGCATCGACATCCAGGTGAAAGCCGCCGGCCGTCGTCACGCCCGTCGCGCGGTCGCCCAGCGTTTCGATCGACGCGACCGGATCGCCCAGCCGCACGACACCGCCCAGCCGCTCGAACTGGCGCACCATCCCCGCGACCAGCCGGTTGGTGCCGCCCTTCGCGAACCACACGCCCCCGTCGCGCTCCAGCTTGTGGATCAGGGCATAGATCGCGCTGGTCTTCATCGGATTGCCGCCGACCAGCAGCGTGTGAAAACTCAGCGCCTGGCGCAGCTTCTCGTTCTTCACGAAGCTGGCGACCATCGAATAGACCGACCGCCAAGCCTGATATTTCGCCAGCGCCGGCGCGGCCTTGATCATCGACCCGAAGTCCAGGAACGCCTTGGCGCCCAGCTTGACGTAACCTTCCTCATACACGCCGCGCGAATATTCGAGGAACCGGGCATAGCCTTCGATATCGCCGGGATCGAGCTTGGCGATCTCGCGCTTCAGCACTGTGTCGTCGTTGGTATAGTCGAAATTGGTCCCGTCGGCCCAATTCAGGCGATAGAACGGGTTGACCGGCAACAACTCGACATCGTCGGCCATGTCATGGCCCGACAATGCCCACAGCTCCTGCAACGCTTCGGGCGCGGTGATGACGGTGGGTCCGGCGTCAAAGGTGAAGCCGTCGCGCTCCCAGTAATAAGCGCGCCCGCCGGGCTTGTCGCGCGCCTCGAATATCGTCGTCTGCACGCCGGCTGCCTGAAGGCGGATGGCCAGCGCCAGCCCCCCGAATCCCGAACCGATGACCGCTGCGGTCTTCACGCCTTTGTCTCCCGAATGGCGGCGATGGCGCGTCCCACCGGCACCGGCGGCTTGCCGGCAAGGACACGCGCCTTGTCTAGAAAGGTCGATTGACCCGAATAAAAGCGCCCGATCAATGCGGGATCGAGCCGGTAGAAGCGCGCCAGCACGCGCCAGCGTTCCGCCGGTTCGGCGGCGCGGAACAGCATCGCCGTCAGCGCCCGGTAAAAACCGCGCGCCTTCCATGTGGCGGCGGCCAGGCCGTGCGTCAGCTCGTGCAGGCCCGCCCCCGAATAATCGCGCGCGCGCGCAATCCGCGTGGCGGTCCGCACCGCATCGGGCAGCGAATAGCCGGTCAGCGGGTGGAACAGCCCCGCGCGCATCCCGGCCTTGGCCACGCCGCGCCCGCCCGACAACCAATATCCCTCGAAATCGCCGCCCCACACCACGGGCAGCGCCCCGCGTTCGGCCCGCGCCACGCGCGAAACGGCCCAGCCGCGCGCGGCGGCATAGTCGGCGATGCGGTCGCCCAGCACCCGTTCGGACAGCTCGGGCGTATCGCTGTAATAAGTATCCTCCACGAACATCCGGTTCGCGGCAAAGGGCAGGCAATAGACAAAGCGATAGCCGTCGATCTGCTCGACACTGGCATCCATCACCATCGGGCGCGACGCCTCATGGGACGCGTCCAGCACCAGTTCGTGCCCGACGAACTTCTGCCAGCCCAGCCTCAGCATCGACAGGTCGGCCGGACCCCGGCAATCGATGACGCCATCGGCCTCGACCCGGTCGCCATCGGCCAGCACCACCGCCGTCGGGCTAGCGCCCAGCACTCGCCGCCCCAGCATCAGCGCGTCACCGGGCAGCCGCGCGCGCACCACCCGGTCCAGCCGCTCCGATTCGATGCTGCGATAATCGGCGTCCAGCGTCCGGCGATGCCCCGGAAACGCCACGTCATAGCCGGACCAGCGATGCGCGATCAGCGGCTCGACCAGCCAGCGATTCTCGGCCGCCACATCGCTTTCGAAAAACGACCACAAATGATTGCCGCCGACCGCATCACCCGCGTCGATCAGACGGACGGTCAGCCCCGGCCGCGTCTCGGCCAGCGCCAGCGCGATCAGCCCCCCGGCCAGGCCCGCGCCGACGATCGCGACATTGCAACGATGGGTGGACGGCATCGCCCCCGACTAGCGATGATCGCGGGGACTGGAAAGGGGATGGGCGACACGCGACCCCTCCCCGTCGCGGCAATCAGAACGATGCCGATAATGTCGCGCCGAACGTGCGCGGGTCCCCCGGCTGCCCCACGATCAGCCCGGTGTTGCCCGATTGGGTCGCCAGCACTTCGTAATAATCATGATCGAACGCGTTCCGCAGCCACAGGAAGGCATTCCACCCCTGATCAGCCCGGTATCCCAGCCGGAAATTGGACAACGAATATCCCGCCACCGTCGTGTAGATCGACTCGGAAGGGTTGGAGGAAAAATCGGATCGATAGCTGCCGTCATAACCGAGGTAGAAATTGCCGTCGGTGTCGCCGATCCGCGCGGGCAGCGCATATTCCGCGCCGAATGAGAATGCCCAGTCCGAAATGCCCGGCAGCCGCTGACCCGAAATGTCGCAAAATGGCGGGCTGATGCCGCCCGGCGTGCCGGGCGCGCTGATCGCCTGCCCCGGCGCGGCGACGGTGCCGCCCGACAGTTCAGGCGGGCAGGGCGCATCGACAAAGCGCACATAGCGCGCATCGGTATAGGCCGCGTTGGCATAGAGGTTCAGCCGCTGGGTCGGGCGGAATGCGGTGTCGAGTTCCACGCCGCGCGTCCGCACCTGTCCGGCATTGGCCAGATAACCGCGCAACACCCCCAGCTGGCCATTGGTGACGGTCGCCTGATAATCGCGGATGTCGGTCCAGAACGCCGCCAGATTGGCGGTAATCCGGCGATCCAGAAACTGGGTCTTGAGGCCCAGTTCATAGTGATTGACCTGTTCCGGCCTTACCTGCGCCACCGCCAGGATCGGGTCGTTCGATGCGTCGAGCGGCAGGCCCGAAAGGTTGATTCCGCCCGATTTATAGCTGCGGGCATAGGTCGCATAGCCATGGATGTCGGGCGCGAAGTCATAAGCGAGCGTGATGTCGCCCGACAGGTTCCAGTCCGAGAATTCGGGGTCGTAACGTTGCGGCGCCAACACCCCGCGCTGATTTGCGTTCAGCACCGTCGACCCCGTGCCCGTGGTCACGACCGAGACATAGGACCCGCGCTTGCGATCGTAATTCAGCCTCAGGCCCGGCGCGATCGACAAGGCATCGCTCAGGTGCCAGGTCAGCTTGCCGAACGCCGCCATGCTGGTGTTCGAAAAGTCGATGGTGTTGCGGGCGGTCAGCCCGTCCAGCACCGCCGGGTCGCACGCCGCGGTCGTTGCGGTCGCGCATCCGTTCGCCCCGAACGGAGGGTTGCCGGGATTGAGCAGGAAGCGGCTGGCCGCCGGACCCTGAACCTGCAAACCCTGCGTGTCGATCGTCTGGTGGAAATAGAACAGGCCCGCGACGTAATCGATCGCACGCCGGCCGTTGGATGCGATCCGCACTTCCTGGCTCACCTGCCGCTGCTGCGACGGATTGGCCGATACGGTCGTGATCGGCAGCCCGATGAAGTCGCGATCATTGGACGGGTCCCAGTCCCAGAATCGCCACCCGCTGATCGACGTCACGGTCGCCGCGCCCAGATCCCAATCGGCGACCAGCGACGCGCCGCCCAGTTCCTGGCGGGCGCGCAGTGGCGTATCGAGGTCGGTGACGCGATCAAATGCGTTCCGCGAAGGCGGTTCGTATCCGAACGCGGCCGCCAGCGCTTCATATTGACGCGACACCGGCCGCTGCGTCGCGCCGACGCGTGCGAAGATCTGGGCGCAACAATCGGGGTTCTGGTGGTTGTAGTCGCCATATAATGTCAGGCGCAGGTCGTCGGTCGGCTTCCACAGCAATTGCCCGCGCAGGCTCTGATTATCCTGCGCGTTCACCCATTTTCCGGTCGCCAGGTTGTCGATCGTGCCGCGCCGCGATGTCACCGACGCCGACAGCCGCGCCGCCAGCCGGTCGCCGATGATCGGTCCCGATGCCGATGCCTTGGCCTGCACGAACTCGAGATTGCCGGTCGAAAGCTCGATTCGCGCCTCGGGCGTAAAGCTGGGCGCGCGCGTGGTGATGTTGATCGCGCCGGCGGTGGTGTTCTTGCCATACAGCGTTCCCTGCGGCCCCCGCAGCACCTCGATCCGCTCGGTATCGGTGAAGTCGAACGTCGCCGATGCGATACGGCTGTAATAAACACCGTCGACATAGATCCCGACACCCTGTTCGATACCGTCGTTCGTCAGGCCGAACGGCGCACCAAGACCCCGGATATTCGCGGCCGAATTGCGCGGATTGGTCGAATAGAATTGCAGCGTGGGCTGAAGCTGGGTCAGCCGGCTGACATTATAGGCGCCCGTGTCGGACAGCGTCGTGCCGCCAATGACCGACACCGCGATCGGAACCGTCTGGATCGTCTCCACGCGCCGCCGGGCAGTCACCACGATTTCACCGCTCGATTGCTGTGCCGGGCCAAGCCGCCCGCGATCAGCGCCCGGTTCCTGGTCAGACGATGCCTGTTGCTGACCGGCTGGTGCATTCTGGTCGTTCGCAGGGGCAGGCGACAAAAGCTGCGCTGCCAGCATTCCCAACATCATCGTCATTGCTTCACTCCCTGGTTCGGGCAAAGGACATAAACCCACTATTCCGATCAATGCACTAGGTTTATGC
>NZ_DATJLI010000033.1:0-2856 GCF_035490575.1 Sphingomonas sp.
CCACCGCAACGGCGTTCGCCGCGGAGGGTGCGGCCGTCATGTGTTCGGACATGTCCGATGGCGTCGACGCGACGGTCGCCGAAATCCGGGCTGCCGGGGGACAGGCGCACGCGATACGATGCGATGCCGGGGATGAGGGGCAGGTCGCTGCGCTCGTCAGTGCGACGTGCGATACGCATGGCGGGTTGGACATCATCCATGCCAATGCCGGCGTCTCCGGCGGGCTGGCCGGACTGTTCGATCAGTCGGCGGCCGATTGGGCCGAAATCCTGCGCGTCAACCTGATCGGCCCATTCCTGGCGATTCGCCACGCCGCGCCGCGCATCGCGGAACGGGGCGGCGGCGCCATCGTGCTGACCGCCAGCGTTGCGGGTCTTCGATCGGGGGCGGGTGGCGCGGCCTATTCGGCGTCGAAGGCGGGGGTCATCAATCTGGCGCAGACGGCCGCGCAGCAACTGACCGGATCGGGCGTGCGTGTGAATGCGGTTTGTCCCGGTCTGGTCGAAACCGGCATGACGCAGATGATCTTCGACCGCGCGCGCGAACGCGGTGTGGAAGCACGCGTGGGGGCGCTCAATCCGTTGAAGCGGTCGGGGCTGGCAGAAGAGATCGCCGAAGCGGTGCTGTTCCTTGCCAGCGACGCGGCAAGTTATGTCAACGGACAGGCGCTGGCGGTCGATGGCGGGCTGTCCTCCAGTCATCCGGTAACGGGCCAGCGCTATGGCCGGGTCGCGGCCTGATCCAACCTGAGTTTGCCGCGTTAAAACCCAAAGCCCCTTTCAATCCCCTGCAAGACAGCTAAAGCGGCAGCCGTTTTTGTTCGCCCGCTAGGGGCTTTCACGACAGGAAATTACTGAAATGGGGTATCGGATCGTCGTCGCCGGCGCGACTGGCAATGTCGGGCGCGAAATGCTCAACATCCTTGCCGAGCGGGCGTTTCCCGCTGACGAGATCGCCGTGCTGGCCAGCAGCCGGTCGGTCGGGGAAGAAGCTGATTATGGCGAAACCGGCCGCAAGCTGAAAATCCAGAATATCGAGCATTTCGATCCCACCGGCTGGGACATGGCATTGTTCGCGATCGGCAGCGATGCGACCAAGCTTCATGCGCCCCGCTTCGCGGCGGCTGGATGCGTCGTCATCGACAATTCGTCGCTGTATCGCATGGACCCCGACGTGCCGCTGATCGTGCCCGAAGTGAACCCGGATGCAATCGACGGCTATACCGCGCGCAACATCATCGCCAATCCGAACTGCTCGACCGCACAGATGGTCGTGGCGTTGAAGCCGCTGCATGATGCCGCCGGCATCAAGCGCGTGGTCGTGGCGACCTATCAATCGGTGTCGGGCGCGGGCAAGGCGGGCATGGACGAGCTGTTCGAGCAGAGCCGCAACATCTTTGTCGGCGATCCCGCGGAGCCGAAGAAGTTCACCAAGCAGATCGCGTTCAACGTGATCCCGCACATCGACAGCTTCCTCGACGATGGGTCGACCAAGGAAGAATGGAAGATGGTGGTCGAGACCAAGAAGATCCTGGATACCAGGATCAAGGTCGTCGCCACCTGCGTCCGGGTGCCGGTGTTCGTCGGCCATTCCGAAGCGGTGCATGTCGAGTTCGAACGCGAAATCTCCGCCGAGCAGGCGCAGGATATCCTGCGGGAGTCGCCCGGCGTGATGCTGGTCGACAAGCGTGAGGACGGCGGATACGTGACGCCGGTCGAATGCGTCGGCGACTATGCCACCTTCATCAGCCGCGTGCGGGAAGATTCGACGGTCGAGAACGGCCTGGCCTTCTGGTGCGTGAGCGACAATCTCCGGAAAGGCGCCGCACTGAACGCGGTGCAGATCGCCGAGCTGCTGGGCCGCCGCCATCTGAAAAAGGGCTGATTGGGCAGCGCGGCGGGGCTTGCCTCGCCGCGCCGCCTCGTTAGTCAGGGTTTATGGCCGATAGCTTCAGCACGCAACATTTCACCGCTCCCGACGGCACGCGCATCGCGTGGCATGAAATGGGGGCGGGGCGGCCCGTGGTGCTGATCCACGGTTATATGTCTGACGCCAACACCAACTGGATCCGCTTCGGCCATGCGGAGAAGGTGGCGGCCAGGGGCTTTCGCGTCATCATGCCCGACCTGCGCGCGCATGGACAAAGCGACCGGCCACAGGATGCCGCCGCCTATCGCCCCGACGTGCTGGCGGAGGATAACGAAGCGCTGGTCACGCACCTCGGCCTGAGCGACTATGACCTTGGCGGCTATTCGCTGGGTGCGCGCACGACGATGCGAATGCTCGACCGTGCGAATGTGCCCCCACCGGCGCGCGTGATCTTTGTCGGCATGGGGCTGGACGGACTGACCGACACCAATCGGCGCGGCGGGCATTTCCGCGGAATCCTCGACAATCTGGGCAGTTTCGAGCGCGGCACGCCGCAATGGACGGTGGAGGCGTTCCTGAAAACCACCAATGGCGATCCGGTGGCGCTGCGCCACATCCTCGACACCTTTGTCGACACCGACCTTGCCCGCATTCAGGCGATCCGCCAGCCGACGTTGGTGCTGGCGGGTGAAGAGGATGACGACAACGGCTCGCACCGCGAACTGGCGGAAGCGATTCCCGGCGCCGATCTGGCGGAAGTGCTCGGCGGGCATATGAGCGCCGTCACCAAGCCCGAACTGGGCCGCGAACTGGGCGACTGGCTGGACGGCCCGACCCGGCCTTGACGACTGTTTGAAGGCGCTGCTGTCATGGACCTGCAACTGTGGCTCGCCTTCCTTTCCGCATCGCTGGTTATCGGCATCATTCCGGGGCCGGGCGTCGCAAGTATCGTCGGCTTCGCGTTCAGTTCGGGGCGAAGGGTCGCGC
>NZ_DATJLI010000034.1:0-12126 GCF_035490575.1 Sphingomonas sp.
GAGCGAGGTGGAGGTGCTGGTCAACTACTTGCCGGTCGGCAGCCAGCAGGCCAGCGAATTCTATGCCGAATGCGCGCTGGAGGCGGGCGTCGCCTTCGTCAACGCAATTCCCGTCTTTCTGGCCAGCGACGAAGGATGGGCGACGCGCTTCAAGGCGGCAGGCGTGCCGATCATCGGCGACGACATCAAGGCACAGCTGGGCGCGACCATCGTTCACCGCGTGCTGACCGACCTGTTCGCGCGGCGCGGCGTGCAACTGGAGCGGACCTATCAGCTGAACACCGGCGGCAACACCGATTTCCTGAACATGCTGGAGCGCAAGCGGCTGGCATCGAAAAAGAAATCCAAGACCGAAGCGGTGCAATCGGTTGCCGCCGAACGGCTGGCCGATACCGACATCCATGTCGGCCCGTCCGATTATGTCGCGTGGCAGAACGACAACAAGGTCTGTTTCCTGCGGATGGAGGGGCGGCTGTTCGGCGGCGTGCCGATGAACCTAGAACTGCGCCTGTCGGTGGAGGACAGCCCCAATTCGGCGGGCGTGGCGATCGACATGATCCGTTGCGCCAAGATGGCGCGCGATCGCGGGCTGGCCGGTCCGATTGAGGCGGCGAGCGCCTGGTTCTGCAAACACCCGCCGGTCCAGATGACCGACGATGCCGCCTGCGCCGCGCTGGAGGCGTTCATTGCTTCCTGACCGCCTCGTCATGCGCGTAGATGGCGTCCAGCACCGTGGCAGGTTCGATGTCGCGCTTCACTTCCTCGAATCCTCGGTCAGCCCCGATGCCCAGATGCGCCGACACCTGTTCGATCGCGCGCGCCACGCGCGTCAGTTCATGTTCCGCCAGCAGGTTGATGTGCAGGTCCAGATCGGCCCGCTGGTCGGCCGCCTCGGCCATGCGGTTCTGGGTAATCAGCACGAAGGTGGACAGGAATATCGCCTCCACCGACGCGATCATCGCCAGCACCACCATCGTCGGGTCGAACGGCGCGATCAGCGGCAGCCAGCCCTGATTGACCGCGATCCACCCGCCAAAGAGGACAAGATGCAGATAGACGAAACCCATCGAACCCGCTGCGTCGCCGATGCGGCGGGCCAGTCGTTCGGACAGCGGCGCTTCGCGCAGTTCGGTTGCGCGACGTTCGGTCAGGCGAGCGATGTTGCGGCGGAGCGTTTCGTTCATGCCCGGATCGTCGTTCATGCGACCATCATGCGCCGTCCGGTCGAGGCGCGATATAATGTCGGATAATCACATGCGTGCCGCGCAACTGAGGGCACCCGGCACGGTTGCAATGGTGAGGGCCAAGCGCCCCAGTCCCGGCGCGGGCGAAGTGCTGATCCGGGTTGAGGGGTGCGGCGTGTGTGCGTCGAACCTGTTGCCGTGGCAGGGTTCCGAGTGGATCGACTATCCCCTTCCACCGGGCGCGCTGGGGCATGAGGCTTGGGGCGTCGTCGAAACCGTCGGCGCGGACGTGACCGATTTGATGCGGGGCGACCGCGTCGCCGCGCTGAGCGCCGCAAGCTATGCCGAATATGACGTGGCGCCTGCGGATGCGTGCGTGCGGTTGCCGCCCGAACTGGACGGGCGCCCCTTTCCCGGCGAAGCGATCGCCTGCGCGTTCAACATCTTTCGCCGCTCGCTTATCGAGCCGGGGCAGACGGTGGCGATCATCGGCATCGGCTTTCTGGGCGCAATCCTGACGCGGCTGGCAAGCAGGGCGGGCGCGCGCGTAATCGCCATTTCCCGTCGCGCGACCTCCTTGGACCTCGCCGAACATTTCGGCGCGGCGAATCAAATCCCGATGGATCATCACCAGACGATCATCGAACAGGTCTACGCATTGACCGATGGGCGCGGCTGCGACTGCGTGATCGAGGCGGTTGGCAAGCAATGGCCGCTCGACCTGGCGGGCGAACTGGTGCGCGAAGGCGGCCGGCTGGTGATCGCCGGCTATCATCAGGATGGTCCACGACAGGTCAACATGCAGATGTGGAACTGGAAGGGGATCGACATCGTCAGCGCCCACGAGCGCGACCCGGCGGTGCAGCGGCGGGGACTGAAGGAGGCAGTGACGGCAGTTGCCGCCGGATGGCTGGACCCGACCCCGCTCTACAGCGGCGGCTTCCCGATCGAGCGGCTGGGGGAGGCGCTGGACGCGACCGCCGACAAGCCGGCGGGCTTCGTCAAGGTCTGGGTGACGTTCGCATGACGCTGGCGCTGGGATTCGTCGGCACGGGATGGATCGGGCGGAATCGCATGGCCGCGCTGATCGATAGCGGTTTGGCACATGCGGCCGCCATTCTCGAACCCGACCCGGCCTGCCTGGCCCAAGCGCGCGCCATCGCCCCGGATGCGGCGGTGCTGGACGATTTCGACGCGATCCTTGCGCTGCCGCTGGACGGCGTGGTCATCGCCACCCCCAGTGCGCTGCACGCGGGTCAGTCGATCCGCGCGCTGACGGCGGGGCACGCCGTCTTCTGCCAGAAGCCGCTGGGCCGCGACGTTGCCGAAACCCAGGCGGTGCTGGCGGCAGCGCGGGATGCCGACCGGTTGCTGGCGGTTGATTTCTCCTATCGCCGGGCAGCAGCGGCGGATCGGATGCTGTCTTTGATCGGCGAGGGGACGATCGGGCCGGTGCATTTCGTCGATCTGACGTTTCACAATGCCTATGGTCCGGGCAAACCGTGGTTCCGCGACCCGGCGCTGGCGGGCGGCGGTTGTGTCGTCGACCTGGGGAGCCACCTGGTTGACTTGCTGGGCGCGGCTTGCGGGCTGCTGCACTGGGATTGGATCGACGCGGGGCTGTTCGCGCACGGCCAGCCGATCAGCGGCCGCTCCGCGTGCGAGGATCTGGCGATCGTCCAGCTGCGTGCGAAGGGCGGGCCATTGGTCCGGCTGGCCTGTTCATGGGAACTGCCCGCGGGGACCGAAGCGGTGATCGAAATGCGCTTCACCGGCGCGAACGGTGCGCTGCGTTTCGCCAACGTGAACGGCTCCTTCTACGATTTCACGCTCGACCATCTGGAGGGCACGCGCGTCACGCGACTTGTCATGCCGCCCGACGAATGGGGCGGTCGCGTCGCAGTGGACTGGGCGCGCCGGCTGCAGGTCGATCCGCGCTACGACAAGCAGGCGGACGACTTGGCCTGGGTGGCCGGCACGTTGGATGCCATTTACGGAACCGTTCGGGGGCATACTTCTATAAAAAGTCTATAACATACTATAAAATAACCATTTTGTCGAAGTTTTTTCCTGAGCGCGGGATACGGATGCGGCCGGATGCGCTTGTTGTGTAGCCAATGGGAGCTACAGTATGAGCCAGCAGCGGCCACCGCAGCCCGAACAACAGCAAGAAATGCCCGGTCAGACAGCGGACATGGACCCCCGCCCCGACCATGGTGAGGAAAGCTATGTCGGCCACGGTCGGCTTTCCGGCAAAAAGGCGGTCATCACGGGCGCTGATAGCGGGATCGGCCGCGCGGTTGCCATCGCCTATGCGCGTGAGGGGGCCGATGTCGTCATCGCCTATCTGTGCGAAGATGCCGACGCTCGCGAAACGGCTCGACTGGTCGAGGAGGCCGGCCGCAAGGCGGTGCTGGTCCGAGGCGATTTGAGTTCGGCGGCCCATTGCCGCGACGTGATCCGTCATGCAGTGGATGCATTCGGCCGCATCGATGTGCTGGTCAGCAACGCCGCCCATCAGGCCAGTTTCGAAAAGCTGGAGGACGTCAGCGACGAAGAATGGCGGCTTACGTTCGCGACCAATGTCGATCCGCTTTTCTACCTGACCAAAGCGGCATTGCCGCACATGTCCGAAGGTGGGTCGATCATCGCTACCACGTCCATCAATGCAGAGGAGCCAAAGCCCGAATTGCTGCCCTATGCCACGACCAAGGGGACCATCCGGGATATGGTCGCCGGTCTGGGCCAGCTTCTCGCCGAGCGGGGCATCCGGGTGAACGCGGTCGCGCCGGGGCCTGTCTGGACACCGTTGATCCCGTCAACAATGCCACCGGAAGCGGTGAGGGACTTTGGCGCCTCGACACCGATCGGCCGCGCCGCCCAGCCGCGGGAACTCGCGCCGCCCTATGTGCTGCTCGCCAGCGATGAAGCCAGCTATATCATCGGCGCGACCATTCCCGTGACCGGCGGTCGTCCCTTCATATGACACGCAATCTGATGGCGAACGGCAGCCGCGCGATGCACCCGACCAAGCGCGTTTCCGTCGTGCCCGCTGTCCTGTTCACCACAGCCGTGGTCTTGGCCGCCATCGTCGTCCGGGCGCGGAGTCGGCGTGAGGCGGCGGCGCTTGAGGCGCGGACACGGCGTCGGCTGATGCCTCGGCCCGTTTCGGCAGGAACCTGAAGACATGCGGATTCACCACCTGAATTGCGGCACCTGCTGCCCCGTTGGCGGACGGCTGTTCGACGGCAAGAGCGATACCGTTTTCGGCCATCTGGTGTGCCATTGTTTATTGATCGAAACCGATCGCGGGCTGGTGCTGGTCGACACCGGTTTCGGCACGCGTGACATTCAGCAGCCCACGCCCCGCCTGTCGCCTTTTTTCCGCGCGCTGAACAACATCCAGCTGCGGCGGGAGGAAACGGCGCTGACCCAGGTGCAAGCGCTGGGATTCGACCCCGCCGATGTCCGGCACATCATCCTGACCCATCTGGATTTCGACCATGCCGGCGGCATTGAGGATTTTCCGAACGCTGCGGTCCATGTGACCGCACGCGAACGGGAGGTCGCCGACGCGCAGCACGGTGGCGCCTTTGTCGGCTCACGTCGCTATCGCCCACAGCAATGGGACGAGGCCCAAAACTGGCGCCTCTACCCGATGGGCGGCGGGGAGCAGTGGTTCGGCTTTGATGCGGTGCGCGACCTTCATGGCTTGCCGCCCGAAATCCTGCTGGTGCCGCTGGCTGGGCACACATGGGGTCATTGCGGTGTCGCGATCCGTGCGGCTGGCGGCTGGATGCTCCATGCGGGCGACGCCTATTTCTTTCGCGGCGAAGTGGGGCAGGGCGATTACGCCTGTCCCCCTGCGTTGCGCGGCTATCAACGCATGATGGAGGTCGATCGCGCGGCGCGGTTGAACAACCAGGCGCGCCTACGCTGCCTGTCGCGCGAGCATGGCGACGCGGTTCGCATGTTCTGTGCACATGACGCGATCGAGTTCGACATCCTGACCGGACAATCGGCCGGCTGAACCCTTTTCCCCCCGAAGAAGCCAAGGAGCACATCATGGCGACCGATGCTTATCGCGACCTTTACGTAGCCGGCCTGCGGAACGCGCACGCCGTCGAAAAACAGGCGCTTTCGATCATGACGCCGCAGGTCGAACGACTGGAACACTATCCCGAACTGGCCGACCGGCTGCGCGCGCATATCGAGGAGACACACCAGCAGGTGTCGCGTCTGGACGAGATCATGGCGCAGTTCGATACCAGCAATTCGGCGCTCAAGGACATGGCGCTCAGTATGTCGGGCGGCATGGCGGCAATCTCGCACAGCGTGGCGGGCGACGAGGTTCTGAAGAACAGCTTCGCCAACTACGCGTTCGAGCATTTCGAAATCGCGGCCTATTCCTCGCTGCTGACGCTGGCCGATGATTATGGTTTTGCCGGTGGCGACCTGTTGCGCGTGTCGCTGGGTGAGGAGCAGCGCATGGCCGAATGGATCGAGCAATCGCTGCCGCTGGTCACGCGCCGCTATGCGGAGCTTTACGCCAATGAGGGTCAGTTGGCGGCCAAGGCGTAAGACCGGGCGGGCGGGCGTGCCAGTGCGCCCGCCCACCTCTTATTCCTGCGAACCCGCTTTGGGTGAGCGGCGGCCGAACAGTGCAGCCGGAAGCTCCGTCGACGCGCGTAGTCCGGCCACTGTCGACAGATTGCGGACGCTGCGGCGGGTCTGGTGAATGAACTGGGCCAACAATTCGCCCCGCTCGATCTCTCCCTCCTCGCGGACCGCGCTCAACCGGTGCAGCGCATAGATGCCCAGCACGACCCCGATCGCGAAATAAAAGTCCCAGCTGGTCAGCGCGAACGGCTGAAACGGCGTGGAGCCGGATGGCGACTGCCACAGGATTGTCACCTCCAGTCGGCGCTGTTGGAAAAAATCGGCGGCCGCCCCGCCCAGAATGGGCGCGATGCCGGCCGCCAGTGCGCTGAACGTCGCCGCCGTCGCGATATAGGCAGGCGCGTTCTGGCGGGGGCTGAGCTTCAATGCGATGCTGGTGGTGGCCAGCGTGACGCCCGCCACCGCAACCCCCATCAGCAGGTGCAGGCCGATCAGATAGACCGACCGGAATACGCCGTCCGCCATTTGCGATGCGCCGATCATGCCGCCGATCGACAGGATGTAAACGGGCGCGGCCACGCTCATCACCGATTTGTGCGCGAAGCGGTCACTCAATGTGCCCCATGCCCGCAGCACCGCCAGATTGGCGAGCTGGCTTGTCACCGTCAGCATCATGACAAAGGTCATGCTGTAACCAAGCTGACGGATCAGGAAGACGGTGAAGAAGGGCGTCGACAGGTTGATCGCGAATTGCCAGCTGACCAGAAAGCGGATCAACGCCCGGAAATTCAGGTCGCGCAGCGGCTCGACCAACCGTGACAGCATGTTGGGTGATGCGGCTTCGGTGGCATCCATCTCCGGTTCGGGAATGCGCGCGACGATCGCCGCGCTGACCATGCCGGTCGCGCAACCTGCGGCATAAAGCAACGCGAAAGCGCGCGGGCCGCCGTTTCGACCGACATCGTCGAGCATGAGCGCGGCCATCAATCCGCACACCAAAGTTACCACGCTGGCCCATCCGGTGCGCCTTGCAATGATCCCGCCCAGCCGATCCGGCGGCACCATGTCACGCAGCCAGGCATTCCACGCGCAGCCGCCAACCGCGCCCATCGCGCACAACACGAACTGACCTGTCAGTAGAAATGGCATCGACAGCGATGCAGGCACGAACGCCGCGAGCGCCATGACCGCCAGCATTGCTCGACCGACGACGCTCGACAGGACCGCGATGGCTTTTCGGGCGCGAAACCGTTCGACCAGGAACACGGCGGGAATCTGGAGAAGCTGGCACAGGAACGGTGCGCTTGCCAGCAGGCCGATCGTCAGGTTCGATGCGCGCAGCGCCATGGCATAGGCCATTAAAATAACGCCGCTGGTCAGCACGGTTGCCGTGCTCGAAAACGCCGCCTCGACGACCAGTCGGCGAAGCCCCTGCTCATGCCGGTCGGCACTGATTGCGTGTTCAGGGCGTAGTATTCCGATCATCGATACCTGTTCAGCGCCGCACAGAGCCGGCCTGTGTCGGGGTGATCTTCCTGATATCTGGAAACGAAAAAACGCAATTCCCGCTTGGTTATAAATTTGGCCATACATTCAGAAATCAAATAACTGTATATACATATATTTATAACGAACCGTAATTCCTTCCGGCTAGGTCGGGCAGTAAATAGATTTTAGTAGAGTAATTTTCGCTCAGAAGGTCTTTCGGCAACCGAACGTAACTCCATGGACTTTAGGCGGTATCCAAGGAGATGCGGGACATGGCCACGCAGATTAATGAACCATTCCCGGCAAGCGGATCGAGTGCCGAACTGCTATCGGTCCGGCAGCAACTGCTGGACGGGGATCTGAAAAGCCTTGGCGAGATTGCGCTGGGCAATATCACCGCAACCATCGCGCAGGGCGCGGATTCGATCTGGGCAATTGCGCGACGCCCGAAACAGGGCGGACTGGCGATCCGGCTGGCTTGGACCGGGCGCAGGTGCGACGTGGCTGCATATGAGGCTGTTCCTCAGGGCGGGACGATCGTCGCGCGCGGACAACTGGGCACGCACCGCGTCCTTTTCCGGGTCGCGGCGGCGGGATTGAACCAGCTTTGGTACACGACCGAATTGACTGCGGAGGGACCTCTGCGAATGGAGTTCGTGCCCCGCGACATTTACCCACTGGACGCGAACGACGATCCAATGCGCGCGCAGGGCCATGTGGAGGCCGCGCAACGCGGCTTGAACTGCGGGATTGTTTATCTGCGTTTCGACGATCCGGGCGCGGGCAGTGTCCTGTATTTCCAGAACCTGACGTCACTTAACCCCTATTTCACAGCGACGGGGACGCGCCCCGACGGTGTTGTGGGTGGCGAATGGCCTGAACTGGGGCTGAGCCTGCCGACACCGGCCACGGGCGGTCCTGCGCCGCCCGGACCGATCCCGGCGGACCAGGCCGTTGTCGTCAGCGATGCGACCATCGTGTTTCGCGACTGG
The DNA here is from genome assembly GCF_035490575.1 of Sphingomonas sp. Lineage (GTDB taxonomy): Bacteria > Pseudomonadota > Alphaproteobacteria > Sphingomonadales > Sphingomonadaceae > Sphingomonas. The sequence continues at coordinate 8,285 of NZ_DATJLI010000034.1, forward strand.
GCGGCGGACGATGAAACCGAAATGGCGCGTCAGTTCCTGCAGATGCTGGGCGCCGCATATCGCTCGCTGGAACCGCCTGCGACCGAATATCGCGACTGGATCGGCAGGGCCGACGCCACGCTCAAGGATCTGCTCGACAGGAACGGCCCGGCGCTGGAGCGGCACGGCGGCGATCTGTTCGTCAAACCCTATGTCAATGGCGAAGTGCCCGACCTTATGGTGCAGGTTTCGCTGATCGCCGCATTGACCGAATGGGGAGAATGGCGGGAGGACGCTGTCCGGCTGGCCGATGATCTGAAACCCGGCCTGGAACAATTCTGGGATCCGAAGGTCGACAGTTTTCGTCGCTTCCTGCCCGATGTGGGCGACGAAAAGGACAATGACGAGGTCGACAGCTGGTATTTTTATCACCCCATGCTCAACCTTGCCCGGTTGGCGCATCGCGGGGACCAGGTAGCGCGCGATCTGCTGCTGCGCGCCGTTCCCTTCGCCATCAAGGCAGCGCGCCATTTCGATTATTGCTGGCCGATCAAATACCGGATCGACACGTTCGAGGTGATCGAGCCGACCCGCAATGACGAACGGTTCGGCCAGACCGATGTCGGCGGCATCTATGCCTATGTCATGGTCCAGTTGTTCGAACTGACCGACGAAATCGAGTATCTGGACGAGGCGCGCACCGCGATCGACCGGGCCAGGGGGATGCGGTTCGATCTGATGTATCAGGCGAACCTGACGGCCTGGGGTGCAGTCGCGTGCCTTCGCCTGTGGCGCATTACACAGGACGACCGCTATCTTGACCAGACCTATCCCTATCTGGCCAGTTTCTTTTACAACAGCCTGATCTGGGAATCCGATATTGCCAACGCCGCGCAGTGGTCGACGTTCATGGGCGTCACCTGCCTGCACGACGCGCCGTATATGGCGATGTATGAATGCTTCGAGAGTTTCGCGGCGTTCGACAACTGGCTGCGCGAAGCAGGGCCGGAGGTGGACCCGGCAGCGCACCTGCTGGTCGGCGAATATTGCCGCTACGCGCTTCACCGCGCCATCAGCTATTTCCCGGACGCGCTACCGGCTGACATCCTGGCGACCGAACATCAAAGCGGTGAGATCGACCGGGCGCGGTCGTTTCCGTTGGAGGATCTGTATGGCGACGGGCAGGCGCCGGGCCAGATCGGGCAGGAAATCTATGGCGCGGGCGGCGCCTTTGTCTTTGCGGCGCGGTCGCACCATCGGATCGACGGCGCGCCGTTCATGCTATTTTGCGACCGCTTCATCCGGCGCTTTGAACGTATCGGCAGCAATTCCATCGCCTTTCGTTTCGATGGCGGCGAACCGCTGCCTGCCCGGTTGCTGCTTAGGCGCCTTGCGCGTCGCCGAATGCCCTCGGTGCGCCTGATCGATCACGACCACCATGCGATCGAACCCGACGCGATCGACGATGACCATGTCGAATATCGCCTTCGCGCAACCGCGCAAATAACGCTGATCTGGAGTGAGCAATGACAGACAATACCCGATCGGCGCGCCGCACGCTCGTCACCGGCGGCACGACCGGCATCGGGCGCGAAATCGTCCGCGCCCTTGCCGAACAGGGCCACAACATCGTCACCAACGGCCGTGAACGCGCGCCGCTGGACGAAATGCTGGCATTGGTGGCGCAGGCCCCGGGCAATGTCTCCGGCCTGACCGCCGACCTCGCCACACGCACGGGCCAGCAAGCGGTGATCGCCGCCGCCGACGCGACGCTGGGCGGGCTGGACATCCTGATCGCCAATGCCGCGATCGGGGCGGACCCGCTGGACGAAATGGACGATGACGGGTGGCGTTATGTCATCGACACCAATCTCACCGGCTGTCTCGCTGTCACGCGCGCGGCACTGGAGCGGATGAACGATGGCGGCGACATCATCCTGGTCGGGTCGATCAGCAGCGATATCCTGGCGCCTGGCGAGAGCGTCTATGCAGCGACCAAGGGAGGGATCGCCGCCTTTGCCGAAACGCTGCGTAAGGAAGTTGCCAAGCGCGACATTCGCGTCACGCTGGTTCAGCCGGGATCGGTTGCCACCGACATGCAGCAGATGCCGCAGCACGAGAAGGAAACGGCCACCGCCGCGCACGAAATGCTCCACGCCGCCGATGTAGCGGAAGCGGTGCGCTGGCTGTTGTCTCAGCCGCGCCGTGTGGACGTCGTGACGCTCCGGATCGAACCGCGCATCCAGTCGACCGGCTGACCGACCGCTCCTCAACCCCAACCGAGTCACCGCCGCCATGAGACCAGAAGACAAACCCCGGATGGAACGCGCCCGCATCGGCATGGGCTGGATGGCGGCGCTGATCCTGGCGATCGTCGTCGTGATCTTTGTCGGATTCAACCTGCAATATGTCGTGCACACCAGCCAGTAGGGGTCCGACCATGAACAGCATGAAAGCCGCGATCAAGACGGCGGACGGCCGGTTCCGGGTCGAGCAGGTCGCCATCCCCCAACTGCCCGCCGACGACTGGGTCCGCGCGCGTGTGCGGGTCGCGGGCATCTGCGGCACCGACCTGCGCCATTGGGAAAAGCCCGATCCCGATCTGGAAGGGCGGATCATGGGACACGAGCTGGCGGGAGAGGTGGTTGCAGTGGGGGCAGCGGTAAGCGACCTTGCCCCTGGCGACCGTGTTTCGCTGGAGACGGTGCTTGGTTGCGGTCACTGCCAATGGTGTCGCGCGCGGCGGTATAATATCTGTCCCGATCTGTATCCCGTTCGCATGGACAGCGTGTCGCGCGCTTATGCCGAATTCGTGATCGGGCCGCGTCACAAATTCTACCGTTTGCCTGCTGGCGTCGGTTTTGACGATGCGGCACTGGTCGATACCTATGCCGTTTGCCTGCACGCGCATCATTTGGCGATGCCTTCGGTGGGGGAGACGGTGGCGATCATCGGAGCCGGTCCGATCGGACTGGGTCAGGCGATGCTCGCCAAGGCAAGCGGCGCGCGGGTGGTGATCGTTGATAAGGTCCGCCGTTCGCTGGAAATCGCCCGCGAGCTGGGCGTCGATGCAGCAGTCGATGCTGGCGATGGTGATCCCGTCGCGGCCGTCCGCGCATTAATCAATGGGCGCGGCGCGGATGTGGTCTTCGAATGCGTGGGTGGAACGTCGATGCCGACGACCCTGCCGCAAGCGGCCGGTATGGCACGGCGGGGCGGTCGGGTGGCAATCGTCGGTGGGTTCGACCCCGGCGAAATCACCATCCCGCTGGACTGGCAAGCCATTCAGAAGGGCGAGATTCGGCTGATCCCCAGCGCAAGCTTTGCCCTGCACGATATCGACCCCGAACAGGCCCAGGTGCTGGACCTGATCGCACGCGGGGTCCTGCGGACAACGCCCCTAATCACCCATCGCTATCCGCTGGACGCGATCAACGAGGCGTTCGAAACCGCCGACCGCAAGGCGGAAACGGGTGCGATTTTCGTGGCCATCGACATTTAGCGGCATCATTCCCCCGGCACATACCCTGTCGCAGGAACCTAAAGCTATTGCGAGCCAGTCGTAAGGCCGGGCCTTGGGCGGGTTGCAAATTTGGGGGTGCCTTGAAGCCTATGTTCGACGACAATCGAGAATGCCGTTCGATATGCCGGAAACGACCTAAAGAACGCTCCCGATGAGCCACAGCGATGCCGGTCCATTCGCGCGCAGCCAGGCAGCCGACCTTGGCTATACCGGCCGACCCCTCGATGAGTGGCTCAGCTTGTGCGGGAAATACTGGTACATGGTCCCGACCGAGACCCCGGCCCGCTCGGCAACGCGCGTTGTGGTCAGCCGATGCGGGCCATCGGCAACCAAAAGCTGA
>NZ_DATJLI010000035.1:0-13068 GCF_035490575.1 Sphingomonas sp.
TGGCTGCCCCTTTTCATGACGGGGTAGCATTGTCGATGGTCGCCAATTCGGGCGGGGTTTGTTATGGGCGGCGCATCGATCTTCAAAAGGGACACCGGACCATTGCAGCCTGAACACAAGCTGGTCACGGTCATCGTGCCGGTCTGGAACAATCCCGATCAACTCGAGCGCTGCATCGCGGCGCTTCAGGTGCAGGACTATCCCACCGACCGGTTCGAGATCGTCGTCATCGATAACGGATCGACCGACGACACGATGGCCCGTGCGCAGGCGACCGGTGTCCGGGTGCTTCAGCAGACCAAGCCGGGTTCCTATGCCGCGCGCAATCTGGGCATTGCCCAGACCAGCAGCGACTATCTGGCCTTCACCGATTCCGATTGCATCCCCGATCCGCAATGGCTGTCGACAGCGATGGCCCGTGCCGTGGCGGAACCCAATCTGGGCGTGGTCGCAGGACGCATCGTCCTGTTCAACGAAAGCGGCGGCGAAGCGCGGCGGTGGGCCGAATGCTATGAGGCGATGGTCGCATTTCCCCAGCATCAGGCGGCGCTGGGTACCTGTGCCACGGCAAACTGGTTGAGCCCGCGTGCGGCCATCGTCGAAGCGGGCGGTTTCGACGAAACGGTGAAGTCGGGCGGCGATCACCACATGGGCATGAAGGTCCGGTCGTCGGGACGCGCCATGCTGTACGAGCCGGGCATGGTCGTGCGGCATCCGACGCGCGCGACCTTTGCCGCGCTGCTGGAAAAGCGGCGGCGGCTGACCGGTGGACATTGGGACCGCACCCAGGGGCGGATGCGCTTGATCCGGGCGCTGGCCAAGAACAGCCTGGAAACCGGTCGCCGGGGCAAGAAGGTGTTGCTGGCGAACGACGCGCCGATCGCTACCAAATTAAAGGCAGAAGCGGTGCTGGTGGCGCTTGGCCTGGCCGATATCGGCGAATATGTCCGGTTGAGCCTGGGCGGACGGACGGTCCGGTGAACACCGTTCGTTCCATGACCCGCACCATGTGGCCTAGAATTATAATTGACGTGGATGACAACAAAGCGGTCGCACAATCGCTGGTAGCGGCGGTCCCGGTCATCGCGTTACCTGCAACGTCATTTTCGCGTTCACGACCCCGCATGGCGTGCCGATGAGCAACTCGAGCGTGGTTGCTATCAAACTAGCGATCATCTTCGTTGCGCTTGGTCTGTGGATATATTCCGCGATCCGGCGCAGTAAAATATTGCCGCTTTTATACCTGATTGTCGGCCGTGACCTACTGACCATTCTGGAACGCTTTCAGCTGGAAAATTCCATTTATGGTGGAGGGCCAGGGAAGTGGAGTGAGCGATGAAGAGGTAGACGTTTTTGGAGGCGCAAATCGCCTTCGTGTTGAAACAGGCCGAGAATGGCACGAGCGTGGGCGAGGTGTGCCGGCAGTCCGGGATCAGCGAGGCGACGTTCTACGCATGGCGCAAGAAGTATGCGGGGCTGTGCCATCCGGCGTCGATCCGCGTTGACCAAGGCAGCGAGTTCATCTCGCGCGACCTGGATCTGTGGGCGTACACCGGCGGCGTCACGCTCGACTTCAGCCGACCCGGCAAGCCAACGGACAACGCGTTCATCGAGTCCTTTAACGCCAAATTCCGGGCGGAGTGCCAGAATTAGCACTGGTTCATGAGCCTCGACGACGCGGTGCGAAAAGGCTTGGCGCAGAGACTATAACGAGGTGAGACCGCATAGCGCCATCGGCAACACGACGCCGATATCGCTAGTGAAACGGTCAGCGGCGCATGGCCCGCCGCTGCCGGCAGATGCTGGATGACCGCCAGCCAAGTGGTCCAAGAATGGGTAGCAGCTCAAAAGACGGGGGTCATGTCAGCGGGGATCGCGATGTAAGGGGGACAACGTCCACTCGGTATTCTTCTCATTATCAACTATAGCCAACGACAGACAGCCCAGTTGTTGCCTGTGATGGTTAAAGTAGCTCTTTGCGTCTTGTGCAATGCAACATACGAGGCTAATTCCCGGAGCGAGCGGGTTTGTGGCCTTTGAAGATGGCCTACCCCGCAACCGCTGGCCAGATCAGGAGCATTCCTAATGACGTCGAGCTTCCCATTCCGCACCGTCCTTGTCACCGGGGGTGCAGGCTTTATCGGTTCGCGCGTGGTTCCGCGCTTGCAGGCCAAGGGTGCCCGCGTCATCGTCGTTGATAATGGTTATGTCGGCATGCCCCTGCCGGAGGCGTCGGACGGCGTTGTACCGGTCGATGTCGATATTCGCGATCAGGCTGCGATCGCCGCGGTTCTTGCCGAGCACAAGCCCGACGCGATCCTGCATCTGGCAGCGGTACATCACATCCCGACTTGCGAACAAAAGCCGCATCTGGCGTTCGATGTGAACGTGTTGGGGACACAGTCCTTGCTCGACGGCGCAGCCGCTGCAGGCGTGGCGAACATCGTGTTCGCGTCATCGGGCGCAGTCTATCGCTGGGACGAAGGATCGCTTGACGAAGAGCAGACCCAGACTGGCGCCACCGATGTGTATTCGATCACCAAGCTCAGCAATGAATATCAGATCGCGGGCTGGGCCGGACGCACCGGCGCACGTGCGCACATCGCCCGGCTGTTCAACACCATTGGAACCGGAGATCCCAACGGTCACCTGATCCCCGACATCCTGACACAGATCGGCACCGGCGAGGCTCAGCCGGTCGTCAAGCTTGGCAACACCAAGCCCAAGCGCGACTATATCTATGTCGACGACGTTGCCGACGGTTTCGTCGCGCTGCTGGAGGGATTGCCCGAAGGCAAGGACGTCGAATATTTCAACCTGTGCACCGGTAACGAACTGACCGTTGCCGAGCTGGTTGGTTTGATGGGCGAACTGATGGGCGTCGACGTCCAGATCGAAAGCGACCCGTCGCGGTTCCGCAAAATCGATCGATTGCAGCAATTGGGCGATCCAACGAAGCTCATCTCCCGCCGCAACTGGAAGTCGCAGTGGAATGCCCGCCGTGCATTGGCCAAAATTATGGGCGACCTGGGCTACAAGGTCGTCGGGTCGGAAGCGGTCTGACATGCGCGTTCTTCAAATTCATAAGGATTTTCAACCCTTGCTGGGGGGCGGGGGAACCGCGCGTCATATTCACGGCCTTGCCCGCGCCCTGTCGGCGCAAGGGTGCGACGTGCGTGTGATTGCCCCCGACGCAGAAGATATTCGCACACCATATGTTGCCGAACGGGCCACGGTAGCGGACTTTGGTCCGCATCTTGACTGGGCTGACGTAGTGCACGTTCATGGCGCTCGTTCCAGCTATGCGGTGCGTGGCGCCCGAGGCGCGCGGCGTCGCGGCAAGCCGTTCTTCTACACGCCCCATGCTTTCTACACGCCGCACAACGCCTTCAACGCGGTGGCCAAAGCGGTGTGGGATCGTACAGCCGAGAAGTTTCTGCTGGAAAAGGGTGCGCAAACGATATTGCTGACCGATGCCTGGTTCGACTGGCTCAAGGATCGGGGTATTTCCGCTGCCCGAACGTCGATCATTCCCAACTGCATCATCGGTGCCGACCTGATCATCGATGCCCCGCCCGCACCCCTGGCGGGCAAGCCGGCCATCCTGTCGGTCGGGCGGTTCGACAAGGTAAAGCGGATCGACGACGTGATCCGGGCGCTGGCCGAGCCTGCGCTCGCCCACGGGCACCTTCACCTTGTTGGAAAAGGTGTCGAGCGCGAGGCATTGGAAGCGCTGGCCAAGGAGAAGGGTGTAGCCGACCGGGTTACTTTCCACGGCTTCGTCGATGATGCGGGTGTCGCCAGCATGATGACGGGCGCGCACGCCTTTGTTCTGGCTTCGGAACAGGAAGGTCTGCCGACGGTGCTGCTGGAAGCGCTGATGGCCGGGTTGCCGGTGGTCTGTTCGCGTATTCCCGGGAATCTGGCGATCATGGGCGTGGCGGGAATCGATACGACTTATGATGTTGGTGATGTGTCGGCGCTTGCCCGTCTGTTGGCCGCTTCGCCCGATGCAAGTGTATCGACGAATGCTGTCGAAAAATTGCGGCAGGCATTCACCTGGGAATCGCGCGCCAACGAGATCCGGGCGCTGTACCAGGCTTCGCTCGACCGGAAGCAGGTCGGATGACCGCCGCCCGCCGGAATATCGTCTTCCTGTCGGCCTTCCATGATTACCGGACGGCCAAGCGTGCGAGCATCCAGCAGGTCGCCGATGGTCTGGTACTGGCGGGACATCAGGTTTCGTTCGTCTCGACCCGGTTCAGCCATCTGTCAAAGCGCACCGGGGATTCGCGCCTGTTCCTGTGGGATCGGGCGAACAAGGTCGAAACGGTAAATGGGATCCGCTGCTATCTGTGGCGGACGGCGGCGCATCCCTTTCAGGCGCGCAACGCCGCGATCAATACGTTGATGTCGCGGCTTTATCCGTTTTATGCCGCGTTGCCGGACCGGCAGTTCGATGCGTTCCTGCGCGATGCAGATTATGTCATCATCGAATCAAGCGTCGCTGCCATCTTCATGCGCCGCATCAAGCGGCTGAACCCGGCAGCCAAGATCGTGTATTATGCGACCGATCGGCTCGATACGGTCGGGGCGCATCCTTTCATCCGCGAGCGGCTCGAACAAGATGTGGCGTTGATCCACCATGTTTCGCTTCGATCGCCAAAGATGGCCAGTGATTTCGGATGGGCGGCCGGCAAGCTGTATCGCGCCGAATTCGGTATCGAACCGAATGATTTTGCCAATGTCGGGCCAAGCCCGTACGCGCCGGGCGTGCAGACCGCGGTTTCGGTTGGATCGATGCTGTTCGATCCCACCTTCTTCCAGTTGGCGGCGCCCCGGTTTCCGGATGTTCAGTTCCACATCATCGGCTGCGGAGCCAGCTTCGATGCTCCGTCCAACGTCATCGTCCATCCGGAGATGAAGTTCGTCGACACCCTCCCCTACGTCAAACATGCTACGGTCGGGATCGCGCCGTATCATCCGGCACCGGGGGTGGAGTATCTGGCAGATTCCAGCCTGAAAATGGCCCAGTACGAATATTTCGCCTTGCCTTCGGTATGCCCGAATTTTGCAGTGGGGGATGTACGGAGCCGTTTCGGCTACCGTCCGGGCGATGAGAAGTCGATCGTTGCCGCGATGGGACAGGCTCTGGCTGCGAAGGGAAAGATTGTGCCGCGTACATTCCTGACGTGGGAACAGGTTGCCGATCGTGTTCTCTCGCCTGAAGCCTATCCGGATATCTTCATCGGTTGATACCGTCTGGCAGATTCCGGTTGTTGCCCTTTGATCCAATTACACGACCGGCGAAGCCACCGCGATCTTCAGCGACGGCGAAACAGTGCTTCGGCCGCAGTCGTTCGCTTACCAACTGCGGTACCGGAAGTATCCGGGACCGCTGATGGCACGGACGACAGGGTCATCGGGGGGCCTTTCGCCTGAAACGTTTCGTCAACCGCCCGGCATCGCCGAGCAGTTCGATCATGAAATCCCCCAGCATCCAGCGCGGCCGCAACAGGATCAGGATCACGCCCAGTGTCGCCACCGCCGATCCGGCCGCGACCAGGATCGCGATTGGCGGCAACGCTGCGGCGCGCATTCCAAGAACGACCGGTGCCGCCACCAGCGTGCAGGCAAGCGCCAGTAGCGCGCCATGCGCGTGCACCCGGGCGAAATCGCCAAATCCGACGCCGGCCAGACGACAGGCGTTATAGTTCACGATCAGGTAGAAGGCCGCCACCGCCACGCTGACCGCCCCCGCCACCGCAACGATGCCGTACGGATATGCGAGCAGGCAGCCGCCGATCACCATGCCGGCATATACGATCTGGTTGGTGATCATCGCCCCGGTCGCCGCCTTTGCCCGTTGCAACGATCCGCTGATCTTGGTGCCCAAGCGAAGATAGGTGACCGAGCACAGCACCGCGAACGGGACGATCACCGCGACCCAGCGCGGGCCAAGGATCAGCAGGATCACTTCGGGTGCCAGCAGCGCAAGAAGCGCCGATATCGGCAGACCGAAAATCGCGGTCAGCTCCAGCCCGCGCAGGAATGCCGACCGCAGCCGGGCCGGATCGTCCTGTACCTTGGCCATTGCCGGAAATACGATCCGTTCGGCGATCCGGCTGTACAGGTCGGCGGGCACGTTCATCAGGTTGTAGGCGCGCGAGTATAATCCCAGCGCGGCGGCATCCATGGTTCGCCCGACGATCGCGTTGTCCGCGCGCAACGCAAAGAAGTTGATGACCTTCGACAGCGAAAAGCCCGCCCCCCGCCGCATCAGCCGGGCAGCGCCGGCGCGCGTGAGCAGCGGCCGCATCGGTGGCCGCACCAGCAGAACCAACCACAGCGCCTTAACCGTGGTTTCGGCCAGCGTCGCCACGACCAGCGCCCAATAGCCCCAGCCTGCCCAAGCCAGTGCGATGCCGATCACGCCGGTGCCGATTACCCGCGCCATCAGCTGGGCGATCATCACGCGCCGCACTTCTAGGTCGCGGACCAGCACATTTTCCGACACGATGCCGAACGACTGGATGATGAACACCAGCGCGAGCACCCGGATGACGGGTTCGACACCGGCAATGCCCATGAAGTCGCCGGCGAACGGCGCCAGCAGCTGCGCGAGCAGGAAATAGCCGATGCCGTTCAGGAACACGATCGTGCCGCCGATGCGCAGGTCGGTACGTGTCAGGTTCGGGATCTGGACGATCGTCGCGCCGATGCCGACTTCGACCAGCAGCGAAGCCAGCTGGATAAAGATCGATGCACCGGCAATGACGCCGAAATCATCGGGAAACAGGATGCGGGCAAGGACAGCGATGAAGCCGACCTCGACGACCTTGGAAGACAGTTGCAGGACCGTCATCCAGCCCGCGCCCACCGCAAGCTTACGCTTCATCGAACCTTCGACAGGACGACCCACGGTTTCGTTATCGACGCGATTTTCATCCGTCATGCGCAAACCCCGGTCGACACAGAAAAGTCCCCGGGCGCGGCCAGCGCCGCGCCCGGATGGCGATATGCGGGAAGATCAGAAAATACGCTCGCGAACGAACAGGACGTCGTTCGGCTGAACCAGTGCCGCCAGGTCGGCATCGCTTTCCTGGCCGGCACGATACAAAGTGATCTTGCGCTCCGAACCGGCCAGGGTTGGTCCGCCGGCACGAGCAAGCGCCTGACGGATCGTCATCTGGGGCACGATACCGAAGGTTCCGGCGTTGCCGACCTGGCCGTAGATGTAATATTGCGGCGCGGACGTCGCGAACAACGCATCGCCGGGCAACAACACGATGTCACGCGCTTCGTTCCGGGCAATCGCGGTAAGGTTGTAGCGTTCCACAGTGCCGTTTGCACGTCGCAGGACCACGGTATCCGAAGCGCCCTGCTTCAATCCGCCGACGCGCGCCACGATCTCGGTCAGGGTCAACGGCCGGTCGAGCGGGACGAGACGGGGATTGGCGAATTCGCCAAGCATCGTGACAGTGCGGCTCGCATATTCAAGGATCTCGACGTTGACGATCGGATTGGTCATCAGCCCGCCGCGCTTGAGCTGTGTCTCGATCGCAGTCGCCAGTGCCTGTGTCGTCTGGTCGGCGGCACGCACGCTGCCAACCAGCGGCAGCGTGATCGAACCGTCGGATTTAATCCGGGTCTTGACGACAGCGCCGCCCTGACCGTGAATCTGCACTTCAATCTGGTCCTCGGCGCCTAGCTGATACCCCTGCCAGTTCGACTGGGCAGCCGCACCGGGTACGCCGGCCACCGGTGTCAGCAGCAGAGCGATCCCTGCCAATGCGAATGCCTTCATCGTCCCGTCTCCGTTCGCTTAAAAGCTCATTGCCGCCGTCAACGTGGCCGCGAGGCTGTTGTAATCATAGAAATCATTCTCTGCGTCACGCTGTCGATAGCGGGTCGACAGGTCGAGGTTGATCGGTCGGGCCAGGCGATAGCCGATGCTGGCGCTGGCATCCAACTGTCGATCCCGGCCGCGCGGCCCGAACTGGAACACCCGGTCTTCGCCGGCGAAGTCGCGCCTCGACAACTGAACCCCGGCGCTTGCCGATGTCCGTGCGCTCAACTTCACGCTCGAGCGTAGTTCAACGTTGTCCGATACATAATAGCTGGTGCCCAGATTGCCGCGCCCGCTGACCTGACGGCCAAAGCCAAGGGTCAGGTTTATCGGCGGCGTTGGCTGATAGGTCAGGCTGCCTTGATAGGTCAGGCCGGAGAAGCTGGGTACGTCCACCATCCTGGGATTGACATTGGTATAGCCGACCTGAAGCGCGGTTTCGAAGCGGGTGCCGACATCGCGGCTGAAACGCAGCGCGACCGTCCGCACATCAGTTTCGTCCTGCAACAGGCCAGCAGGCGTAGGGTCGCGGCGCGCGCGCTGGATGCGGGCGATCTGGCCGAACAGTTCGAAATCGCCGATGCTGGGCCGGGCATAGGCAATTCCGAACCGCGCATCGACGATGGACTGGTCACGTTCACGGCGGATTTCGGAATTATCGACCCTATAGTAGCCTGCACCTACTGTCGGATAGAAACCGGCAGGACGGGGGCACGAGGCCGTGATGTTATAATCCTGGATCGTAGCTGCATTGGTCACGACCTGACCCAGGTCTTCCAGATCGGACTGGGCGCGCAGCACGGACAGGGTTGGGGTGATGCGGCATCGCGGCCCAAACCGCAGATCGAGACCGCTGTTCAGCGCCAGATCCTCCCGGTTCAGGAAACGGAACCTGCTGTTGAAATTATAGCCGGCATAGCCGGTGGCATAGGCGCGCTGGCGGCCAAAGCGCCGCTCGAAATCAACAGCGACGCGCGGCGACATCGACACATTGTCGGTCGGACTATCGGTGCGCAAGTCGCCTAGGCGCAGGATGTTGCTGTCATAGGTTTCGACGAGTTGCGCGGACAACTGAAACCGATTCTCCTGTGCATATGCCGTGCCCGCCATCGCCATCTGGCCGACAACCACTCCGACCATCAAGCCACGAATCATGTAACAGGTCCCCCGGATACGCCGCATCGTCAGCCAACGGCAACTACGCGAACGTCGCTGATTATTTCATACCGCGCCAAGCGTCAAAGCTTCATGACCGGGTGGATTCGCCGCCGAATTGCAGCGCGAGCCGGTAACGGGCCAGCGCCAGCCTGGTGCGATAGGCGAACAGCATCGCCGACGCCTTGGCCACGGGGGGCGCGGTGGCCGAATCAAGGGCCGCAATGTCAAGAAATGCGCGACGCGGCGGCACCAACTGGCGGGCGCAAAAGCTCAGGCAATCGGTCCAGCCCGGCTTGCGATCCCGCTCGCCGCCCGCGACCCGGCGCACCCGCTTGAGCACGTCGGACGGGCTGGAGCGGGTCGGATGGCCAACCCGCGCCGACCCGACATACCGGCCGGGTCCGGCCTTTGCCCATGCGCGGTTGCCCCATTCGCGGTCGCCGCCCGACTTCATCGTGGTGGCGAACGGCCCGACCGCACGCATCGTGTCCGCGGTCGTCAGCATGTTGGCCGTCATCGCGAAATGCACCTGCTCGACGAAGCGATGCTGCGGGAACCCGGACGCCAGATCGAACAGTTCGGCGGCACTGAGCCCCGTTGGCCGAGTCGTGACCAGGTCGATCGCGCCGCCAACGAAACTGGGTGGATTGTCGCCCAGCAGCGGCGCCACGCCCTCCTTCAGCCAATCGGCATCGGGCAGACAGTCGGAATCGGTAAAGGCAAGGATGCGTCCGCGTGCCGCGGCAATGCCGGTATTGCGTGCCGCGTAGGACCCCGGCGTGGCTTCGTACAGCCAGCGGATCATCGGATAGCGCGATTTCAGTGCCGTCATGTCCTGTGTCGATGCATTGTCGACGACGATGATTTCGGCGTCCGACAGGATCGACTGCGCGAGCAGCAGGTCCAGGCACAGCGCCAGTCGCGGACCGTCATCATAGGTGGGTACGATGACGGAGATAAGCGGTGCTGTTTCAGTCATGGTTCGGGCTGTATCCGTTTCCACTTGGCGCTTCCCGTTCTGGATCGATCCTCCAGTGCGGTCGGTTCCATTGAAGGGTTCCAGCCTCCTATGCTGCACTGCAACCGGCTTGACCAGACCGACCCGGAAGGCCATGCCACGACGACGATCCTTGTGGAACCGGAGGCGAGATGAACAAGGGCAATGTAGTCTTTATCTTCACCTCCAAACCAGCCTCAATCTTGCTTCGTTTGAACATGCCGTCGCGGCGCTGGCCGCTGCGGGTACGGTTCAGTCGCGCTCCTTTCCCCGCTGGGAAGAGATTGGCGAACGGCTGCTGCATCCGGAACACTATCCGGACACTAAGTCGCCCGACGAGGCCGCAGGACTTGTCCGCCCAGCGGTTAACCCATAGGCAAAGATCGCATGCTATTCACGCCGTTCCACCACTGTCCGTCAGGGAAAGGCAGTCCGGTTTCCATGCCTGTCGGAGATAATGATGCTGCGTGAATGGTTCGGCCATCTGCGAGGCTGGTTGACCGGTCAGCCACACCAGCTTTCCCTGCCCGATCCGTTGCGCCGTGCGTCGCAGACGGCCCGTGCCCCGGCGCGTCGCCCCTCCCGGGCGATGGCTTCGGTCGAGCCGGCACCGGTAGCTCCGGAGCGCGCCGTGCGGATGGCGGACCGTACGCGCACGCTGGCGATACGGCTGTTCGGCGCACATCAGCCCGTGGACAATCCACGTGATCTGTTCGGCCGCCAGCGTGAACTCGACACCCTGACCGGGGCGGTGATCGATTCCCACATGCACGCCGTGATCTATGGCCCGCGCGGCAGCGGCAAGACGTCGCTGGTCCGTGTGTTCGGCGATCTGGCCGATGCGCGGGGGGTGTCGGTCATCTATCTGTCCTGTGCCGGCGGCGGCGATTTCGGCGAACTGATGGTGCCCTATCTCGACGAGATTGGGCCGGCGGCTTTCGGAATGCGCGCCGACGACTTCGCCAATGCAATGGCATTGGTCCGCACGGCCCCGACCCCGCGATCGGTCGCCACGATGCTGGCGCGTATCGAACGGGATGATGTCGTCCTGATCCTGGATGAATTCGACCGGCTCGAGGACAAGGAAACCAAGGGGCAGATCGCCCTGCTGATCAAGCTGCTGTCGGACATGCGATCGCGCGCGCGCCTGATCTTCGTTGGTATTTCGGGCGATGTCGGTGACCTGATCGACGTGCACGCATCGGTACGACGCCACATTCTGGCAGTGGGGCTTGCCCCGATCGCCGATGCGGATGTCGAGCGCTTCATTCAGACGACAAGCCAGGCAATCGGCCTGCAGTTCGACGGCGACGCCCTGTCGATGCTGCGCTGGCTGGTGTGCGGTTCGCCCTATCACATGCGCCTGCTCAGCCTGCACAGTTGCCTGTGCGCGATCGAGCAGGACCACCGTTTCGCCGATACCGATACCGTGCTGGCCGGCGTCGTGCGCGCGCGCGCTATCTGGCGCGAGACGAACATGCGTGATGACGCTCTGTTTGCGACGCTGGTTCGCGAAAACCGCTTCCCGCTTTCCGCGATCGAGGCGTTTGCCCAGACTGCCGCGATGCGACTGGAGTTCACACCCGAAGATTTGGCCAGCGCGCTGGCAGCGACGGGCACCGATCCGGCAATCATGCCGCAACTGATCGAGGCTTTGTCGCCGGCATTGGGTCGGCTTGATGACAAGACAATGCGGTTGGCGTTCGAGGACGTACTGGCACCACAATTCCTGCTGACTTTCTGCGCGACGGAACGTTCAGCTACCAAGACCGGCCAGTCCCGGATCATCAGCGAGGAGGGACAATGAACGCCTGGGATTATGTCGAGGGGCTACGGGCTCGCTGGCGTCTGATCGCCCTGACGACGCTGGTCGTGCTGGCGATTGTCGGAGTATGGACCTGGACGTCGCCGCGGACCTATACCGCCGCCGCGACGCTGTTGTTCGATACCGAGCAAGCCGATCCGGTTGCGTCCAAATCTGGCGGTCAGACCAAGGCGGCGGCGCAGATCGGTACCCAGGCGGACATCATCCGCAGCGTCTATGTCGCACAGCGCGTGGCTCGCAATCTGCGTATGGACCGCAACCCCGAACTGGTCCGCCAGTATCAGGCATCGAACAGCTCACTCCCGATCCAGGAATGGATCGGCCGGCGCATCACCAAGCCGCTCGAAATCCTGCCAACCCGCAACACCAGCGTCCTGGCCGTCAATTACAAGAGCGAGGACCCGGCACTGGCGGCGCGTCTGGCGACCGCCTTTGCACAGGCCTATGTCCAGGTTCAGCTGCAGCTTCGCATCGATCCGGCGCGGGTATATTCGCAGTGGTTCGAAAGCCAGATCCGCGAGGCGCGCGCCCGACTGGAACGGGCACAGGCGCAACTGACCCGATTCCAGCAGGAACGCGGCCTGGTCGGCGCCGGTCGCTTCGACATCGAACAGGCACAGCTCAGTGCGCTCAGCCAGCAGCTGACCGTCGCCCAGGCCGATGCGGCGCAGTCGCGCGCCAAGGCGGGAAGCAATATCGGCAGTTCGTCCGACGCCCAGCAATCGCCGGTCGTCCAGGGTCTGGACAGCCAGATCGCCGGCAAGTCGGCGGCGTTGCAGCAGTTGCGCCAGTCGCTTGGCCCCAACCATCCGATGGTGGAATCGGCCAATGCCGAGATCGCCGAACTGCGTGCCAAGCGCGCGCAGGCAGTCGGTGTTGCGGTGTCCGCCGTACAGACCGCGAATGCCGCCGCGCAGGCGCGCGCCGGTGAACTCAGTGGGCTGGTCCAGGCCCAGCGCGAACGGCTTTTGCGGCTGTCGGGCGCGCAGGACCAGATGGCGGTGCTGCAACGCGACGTCGATACCGCGCGCAACGCGTATGACGCGGTCACCGCCCGTCTGAATGAAATGCGACTGCAAAGCGAGGTGCCGATGAGCAATGTCAGCCTGCTCGACCGTGCGGTCGCACCGACCCTGCCGTCCAGCCCGAATGTCGCGCTGCGGTTCCTGCTGGGACTGCTGGCGGGTCTGTTCGTCGGCATCGCCGCGGCATTCTTCCTTGAATGGCGCAATCCCAGGG
>NZ_DATJLI010000036.1:0-34428 GCF_035490575.1 Sphingomonas sp.
GCCGTAGCCCACTAGGACGCATTATTTCCCAAACACCTGATGGTATTTCCAATGGTATCGCGAAGCGGTGCGCGGTTAATTGCGTTTGATTACAGAGAGTTATGGACACCATCTCGCTTCCGCAGGGGTCACCAAAACGTCAGTTCATGGCATCCCACCTCGATTACCTTTGCGACGGCGCGAAGATGCGCCAGGGCAAGTTCGAGAATGGAAAGGGCGATAGTCGGCGGCCGCGAACGGCCTAAACCAGGCCTATTCTGTTGAAAAGGTCGGCCTTGAAGTCGTGCTGAGGGTCTGATTCACTCGTCGCAGGTGATCGCAGATGGGCGAACAAGGTCTGTCGTCTTAAGCAGTCGGCCGTGCGGTCGCTGAGTATCTGGACCTGCTCGACGATGCCGCGTTCGGTGGCTCGACGCCCGTTAACCTCCAAGCGGATCAACCTCCGATCCCGCGTCGCGCTGAACCGCAACGACCCGCGAGCGCTGAACCGCAACGACCCGCGAGGCGGCCTTCTGTGCCTATGGCTCCAACTATCTGGTCAGCCTCGATCACTCGGCGATCGTAAATGACGAGGCCACCACCTCGGCGCGGCAGATTAAAGCGACTTCCATTCCGGCTTATGTGTCGCCGATATCTGGTGCATTACTATCTGTGCCAAGGTGAGGATGCGATCCGGTGGTAGACCCGGTAGACATGTCTGCTGGCCTAATCCTCCCGAAATGCACGGGCGAACGCGTCGCCGAGCGGCGCGAGAAGGTAATCCGCCAGTGTACGAGAATGGGTTTCGATCGTGGCCGTGACTGGAAGGCCGGGCTGAAGACGCACGCCTTGTTCAACCAGCGCTTCGGGATCGCTAACGACGATCTGGGCACGATAATATTGGCCCGACCGTTCCGTTATCGGCGCGGGCGACAACGTCGTCACGCGACCGTCGACGCTGCCATGAGTGCGCGGATTGACACTGGTGAAGCGAAGCTTCGTCGTCTGCCCGACGCGGACATCGTCGATATCCTGTGGCCGAATACGGGCCTCGACGATCAGTGTCCTTCGATCGGGAACGACTTGCATCAACGTCGTTCCGCCGCCCACGACCGATCCCTGCCCCACGGCGGCCAGACCCGATACACGGCCCGACACGGGCGTCCGAAGCTCTGCAAGCGAAGCGTCGTAGCGGCGGAGCCGCAGCGCCGGACCAAGCTGCGCCAGTTGCGCCTCCACCTGGCCAAGCTCGGTCACCACTTGCGCCATCTGGCTCTCGCCGATCCGTGCCTGTTCGAGCCGGCTCTTCGCGATGCCGGCACTGCCGGTCACGGTTTGCGTCTCAAGCTCCGTGGCGGTGCGTTCAAGTGCTCGAACCTGTGTGCGACGAGCATAGCCCTTTTTGTAAAGTCCGCGCATCACGGCCAGTTCGTCCCGCACCAGTGCCAACTGGCGCTGTGCGCCGGTACGCGTCGCGACGGCGGCATCCGAATCGGCGGCGGCCATGCCGCGTTCGGCCGCGCGGATCTCGCGATATCGGCGAAAGAGCGCATCCTCCGCGGCAATCGCCGAAGCGGTCGCCGGTTGGTCGGCCCGTTCAGCCAAGCCTGCGGGATAAGCGATCGCGGCGGCATCATCGCGCTGGGCGATCAGCCGCGCCTGCCTGGCCAACAGCGCGTCGCGTTTCGCCTGTGCCTGCTCAAGCGCGGCTTCAGAACGGACGCCATTGAGTTCGACCAGCGCCTGCCCAGCCTTGACCCATTGCCCTTCCTTGACATGCAACCGAGTGACGACCCCCCTTGTGGGCGGCTGAATGACGATACGGTCGCCGCTTGTCGTCACCTCGCCCGGCGCCACCGCCGCGCCAGAAATCGGCGCGAGGAATGCGAATGCCACCAGTGCGCCGAAAAACAGGCCTGCAACGATCAGCCCGGCGCGCACGATGTGGCGCGCGTCGTCCAGCGGTCGGGCCTTTGCCGGTTCCCATAGTGCAAAAGCCTTGCCGCCCGGCGCCGCACCGCCCGAATGCATAAAGTCGAGTTTCATCGTGTCACCCCACCGGCGCTTCGGCGATTGACCGGACAAGATCGGTTCGCACCTTGCGGAACACGCGCGCGCGCGGACCGTCGAGCTGTAGTCGGCCTTTGTCGATCACCACCACCCGGTCGACATGCGCGACCGGATTGAGGCGATGTGCGATCAGCAGGATCGTTGACCCCTGCCGCTTCAGATATTGAAGCGTCCGCGCCAGCGCCTCCTCGCCATCCTGATCGAGATGGGCGTTGGGTTCGTCCAGCACGAGCAACTTCGGGCTACCGAACATGGCGCGGGCCAGTCCGATGCGCTGGCGCTGACCGCCGGACAGGCCCGAGCCGCCTTCGTCGACTCGCGTTTCATAGCGCAACGCTTTGACTGGTTCTGGGCGCTGTGTGGCTTGTCGCCTGATGGTCGACCTATCGCCGCCCGAACGATCACAAGCGGGGGGCGCGGCCGAACTGGCCTGAATCGAACAGGACCCGGCCGATCCGGTCACGCCGATCGCGTGGCGCCGGTTGCTGGGCGTGCGCGAAACCTGGGCCTATGCGCTGGGCAAGTTCTTTATCGACCCCATCTGGTAGTTCTTCCTGTTCTGGTTGCCTGGCTATCTGGGGCGACCGCTATGGCCTTGACCTGCTCAGCTTTGGGCCGCCGCTGGTGGCGAGTTGCCGCGCCGGCGATCATATAACGACGCACGATTGTCACGATGCCGACGACCGATGGACCGATGCATCAGCCGGTCGACCGTGCCGAGTCACCGATCAAGAAACGGATTGAACCGTCACTCCGTCATTTCAGGCAAAGCGTTGCGCGCGGATCGTTCTTGCACGCGCGCAACGCCCGTCATTCAGAACTTGACGCGGACTCCGAAATTATAACGCGCGCCCGTTTCCTCGAGCAACAGGTAGCGTTCTTCGATCGCGGACCATTCATCGACCTTCTGATTGGTCACGTTCACGCCCTGCACATAGACCTGGAAGTTGTTGGTGATATCGTAGCCGAGGTTGAAGTCGAGTTGGCCATAGGCCGACCGGTTGCGCGGGCGGCCCTGGCTTGACCGGCACGAACGCAGATAGTCGGAGCGCCAGTTATACGATACGCGCGCCGATATGCCGAACTTTTCGTAAAAGGCGCTGCCATTGGCCGAATGCGGCGAAAGGCCGTTATAGCCACAATCATAATCCGCCAGCGTCTGATCGCGCTCCACCGTGCTGTCGACATAGGTGTAATTGCCGGCGACGCCAAAGCCGGACGCGAAACCGGGCAACCAGTCAAACGCATATTGCCCGCCGATTTCGATGCCCCGGATATAACCGGTCTGACCGTTGCGCGTGCGCGTATCCTGGAACGTGCGGCCAAAGCGCACCACGGGCAGCGTCTGAAGCTCGAGGAAGTTGCTCAGGTCCTTGTAGAATCCGCCGATGCTCACATAGCTGACCTGCGACAGATACCATTCGAGCGACAGGTCGTAGTTGGTCGACCGGAACGGCAGCAGATTGGGGTTGCCGCCCGACGACATCGGCACCGAAATACGCCCGCCAAAATCATTGTTGACGCCCAGGTCTGTAAGTGTCGGCCGGGTTACCGTCTGCGAGAAGGCAGCACGCGCAATCAGCTTGTCGGTGATGTTATACTTGATGTTCGCCGATGGCAGCGCGTTGATATAGCTGTTGCGGACCGAGATCGCCGTTGCCG
Source organism: Sphingomonas sp. (assembly GCF_035490575.1). Classification (GTDB taxonomy): domain Bacteria; phylum Pseudomonadota; class Alphaproteobacteria; order Sphingomonadales; family Sphingomonadaceae; genus Sphingomonas. The sequence continues at coordinate 3,712 of NZ_DATJLI010000036.1, forward strand.
GGCCATATGTATATTGCAGCGTATCGTCGCCGGGCGTGTTGGTGATGCTGGTGACAGGCGTATCGAAGCCTGAAGAGATCAAGTCGGTCTGAATCACCCGGACGCCGAAGCTGCCCGCCCAGTTGTCGCCGCCGAATTGCATGGCGATATAGCCCGCGGTCAGCTTTTCCTGAACATTGACCGTCCCGCGAAGCTGTTCGCGAACCGCGAACGGTCCGCCGGGCAGCGCCAGCAATTGCTGCGCGAACGCAGCCTGCTCCTCGGGCGTGCGGCCGTTCGAGGGGATCATCAGTGTCGCCGGATCGTTGAGATAGGCGATCATGGCGTCGGCATCGAATTCGAACAGTGACGGCGGAATGCTGTCGCCCGTCCCCAGCAAATCGCCCCAGGCATAGTCCTGCAACAGACCCTGGGCGATCGGCACCTGATACCCGCAATAGGTGCAGTTCGCATCGCTGTTGTTGAACGACCGATTGACCTTGCGCCGTTCGGTATAGGACCCGCCGATCAGCACCGATTTGAGAATGGAATCCTGAACATCATATTTGGTATCGAAGTGAAACTCGGACCCACGGTCACGCGACGTGTTGCGGTCGACCGCCATATAATGCAGCCGCATCAAATCGGGATCGTTGATGATGGCATTGTCGAACGAGATGCTCGGCAACCCTTGTCCGCCGTCCAGTTGGAACTGATAGCTGTATGGCAGCAGTGCACCGATGACGAGATATTGGTTCGGCGACGCGCGGTTCGCACCCGTCATCGACGCGTCGAACCTCAATTCGACATCATCGGTGGGATTCCACTTGATGTTTCCGCCGATCTGATAGCTGTCGGACTGTCGGTTCGTCGTGTTGTAAACGTGATCGATTTTCGCGTTCAGGCCGTTATTGGTCAATCGATCGCGGTTATCTTCAACGAATTGCGGATATTGATTGACGAAATCGCCACCGATCATGCCCAGGCTGGTTGCCGTGCCATTTTCGTTGAACGTTGGCTCGAAATAGGGCGCCGCCAGAAAGTTATCCATCCTGCGGACAACGCCCGACACGTCGAACTTCGAATATATGCCGTCAACGGTGATTTCCAGATTGTCGGTCGGCCGGAATTGAAGCGATCCGGCGACGTTGATCCGCTCCCGCTCTTCCTGCACCCGCTGGTAATAGAGGCTCTGGGGCACGTTGACGTTGCCTTCTTGCGGGTATCGCGGATCGGTGCCCGTGATTAGCGATGGCTGGCCGTCGACCATGGAGATGATGTCCGGCCGGCCGTTGATCCATCCGTCGACCGCGATCTGATCGGCCTGATTCATGCGCTTGGTATACGAACCGGACAGCACCGCGCCGAAGGTCTTGTCGGGATTGGTCCATGACACGACCGCCGACGCATCCGGCCCGACGCTTTCCCGCATCGTGTCGTAAATGCCGCCGACGGAGGCCGACAAGTGGAACCCCTCGCGCTGGTCGAGCGGGCGCGCGGTGACGATGTTGACGGTCGCGCCGATCCCGCCTTCCTGCAATTGGGGCACGCTGGATTTGAACACGTCGGTGCGCTGGATCATGTTCGACGACAGCACGTCGAAGGAAAATTCGCGGCCCGGATTGTCGGTCGCCATGATACGACCGTTGACCAGCACGGAATTGAACTCCGGCCCAAGGCCACGAACCGTGATGAACTGCCCCTCGCCGCCCGACCGGTCGATGGCGACGCCCGTGATACGCTGGAGCGATTCAGAGATGTTGGCGTCGGGAAACTTGCCGACGTCCTCGGCCGAGATGCTGTCGACGATCTGCTGCGCCTCACGCTTGACGCGGGCCGAATTGGCAAGGCTGCTGCGAATGCCGGTAACAACGATGTCGTCGGCGGGGGGACCGGCCGGTTCGACCTGCGCCGCAACGGGTGGGTCCTGCAAGGTCGTTGGCGCTTGAGAAGCGCCCGGTGCCGATGCATCCTGTGCAAATGCCGGAACAGCAGCCAGCATCGTACCAACCAGCAAACCCACTCTATAGTGGCGCATCCTATCCTCCCCGATATGATGCGGACTTATTTGTCCGCTAAATACAATTTATTTGAATAAAGAGGTGCTTACAACGGGGTTTCGGTTATGGACGTTATTCAACCTACCCCGTAAACGCCACGGCACGCCCTCGAGTTGTGCGGGCTGGTCCACCCGAACGCCCCTGATCTGCCAGCAAAGCTCACGCACCGATCGTCCGGATCAACGTCGGTGCCTGGTCGCTCGCCGCGTCCTCACCGCACCAGCAGCACCGGCACCTTTACCGTGCGGATCATCGCCGTCGTCGTGCTGCCGACGATCAGCGTGCGGATCGGCGAATGGCCATAGGCACCCATCATCAGCATCGCGCCCGGCGTGTCGGCCACGACATCGGCAATCACCTGTTCAGGCTTTCCCTTTCGCAGGGTCATCGTGACCGCGCGGGACCCGCCCAGTCGGGTCGCGGCATCGTCCAGCGCGCGTCGATGCGGATCATCGTCGCTGCCCGCCATCACGATATGGACGGACATCCCCGCGAACAGCGGCGAGTCGAGCAGCCGCCCCAGCGCCCGCTCCGCCGCCGGGCTGGCGTCATAGGCAAGGACGACCGTTCGCGGCGTATCGACGGCACGGCTGGCGACGAGGATCGGTCGGCTGCTGGCCCGCACCACGCGCTCGATCTTGGACCCGATATGATCGGTCGCGAATTCGTGGCCGGCGCCGCGTTTGCCCATCACAATGACGCGGGCATCGGCCTCACGTTCCAGAATCGTCTCGACGATGCCGCCATGCCGATGGAGCGGACGCACATCGCCCGCCCCCACCGCGCGCAGCCGGGCTTCCGCGGCCTTGAGCAACGCACGCCCGCGTTCGACCTGCAGCCGGGCGTCGGTTTCCTCCAGCCGCACCAGTTCTTCCATCAGGTCGGTCCTGGCGCCCAGGCCGATTGCGCCCGACAGGTCGCCGCGCGCGGCAACTGCTTCCTTGCGCTGGACGACGTGCAGCAATTCGACGGGTATTTGCAACCGACCGGCGGCCCATGCCGCCAGATCGCAGACGCTGTTGGCATAGCTCGACGCGTCGATGCAGGCGAGGATGTTCTGCATGGTCCTGCTCCTGTCAGTGTCCGCCAGGCTGGGCTTCGGCGCCCGGCTTGTCATGGATCGCAAAGCGCTCAACCATCGACGCGCTGGCTTCGTTCAGCCCGACGACATCGACCGCGGTGCCTTCGCGCCGAAACCTGAGGATCGCCTTGTCGAGCGTGCCGATCGCGCTGATGTCCCAGAAATGCGCGTGAGTGACATCGATGACGACGCGGTCCAGCACTTCGCGGAAATCGAACGAATCGGCGAACTGGTCGGACGAGGCAAAGAACACCTGCCCCGCGATCGTGTAGGTTCGCGTCGCGCCGTCGGGCGACAATGCCGAGCGGACGACGAACATCCGCTTGACCTTGCTGGCAAAGAACAGGCCCGACAGGATGACGCCCGCCAGCACGCCGCGCGCCAGGTCATGCGTCCACACCGTGATGACAACGGTCGCGAGCATGACGACCGACGATTGCCACGGATGATGGCGAATGTCGCGGATCGAGCGCCAGCTGAACGTGCCGATCGACACCATCACCATGACCGCGACCAGCGCCGCCATGGGAATGATCGCGACCAGCGAGCCGAGCACGAGCAGCAGGAACATCAGGAACAGGCCCGCCACCATCGTCGACAGCCGCGTCAGCCCGCCCGACTTCACGTTGATGACCGATTGTCCGATCATCGCGCAACCGCCCATGCCGCCCAGAAAGCCGGTGAAGAAATTGGCGATGCCCTGCCCCTTCATCTCGCGCTGCTTGTTTGACGGGGTGTCGGTCAGGTCGTCGACGATCTGCGCCGTCATCATCGATTCAAGCAGCCCGACCGCCGCCATCGTCAGCGAATAGGGCAGGATGATCCGCACCGTCTCCAGCGTCGGCGGCACGTCGGGGATCAGCCATCCGGGCAGTGACGAGGGCAACTCACCCATGTCACCGACCGTCCGCACATCATATCCCATCGCCCAGACCAGCACCGTCAGCACGATGATGGCGATCAGCGGCGACGGCACCGCTCTCGTCAGGCGCGGAAACAGGTAGATGATGCCCAGCGCCGCCGCGACCAGCACATAGGTCAGCGGGGTTACGTTGGTCAGTTCGGGCAACTGCGCCATGAAGATCAGGATCGCCAGCGCGTTGACGAACCCGGTGATGACCGATCGCGAGACATATTGCATGAGCAAATGCAGGCGCAGGAACCCGGCCGCGACCTGAAAAACGCCCATCAGGACGGTGGCGGCGAACAGATATTCGACGCCGTGATCGCGCACCAGCGGCACCACCAGCACGGCGACTGCCGCCGTCGCGGCGGAAATCATGGCGGGCCGCCCGCCCACCAGCGCGATGATGACCGCGATCGAGAAAGAGGCATACAGGCCGACACGCGGATCGACGCCCGCGATGATCGAAAACCCGATCGCTTCCGGGATCAGCGCGAGCGCGACGACGATCCCCGCGAGGATATCGCCACGCGGGTTGGACAGCCATTCGCGTCTCAGCGAAGCTATGGTTGGCATGGAGTGACCTTGAGATTTCAAACGGCACGGGCCGCGCCACGCACTTCGCAACGGAACACATTGCGGTGGCGGCGGTTCGCCGTCGTGCCAGAAGGTTATCCCGGGGATAGGCGCCGGGCCGAGCCACCCGGTAAGCCCCGGGTCCGGCGGATGCGCGGCCCTTAATCGAGTTCGGTCACTGCCGCAAGGGCGAACAAAAACGCCCCGCCGTTCCGGGCGGGGCGCTTCGTCGTGCGGATCGCAACTGACCGCTGATTACATATCGGCGGCGGTCGGGCGCACGACGATCTCGTTCACGTCGACGCCGTCGGGCTGTTCCAGCGCGAAGCGGATCGCGCGCGCGATCGCGTCGGGGCGCAGCGATTTGCGCCGCCACCCCTCCAACGCGCCGGCAACCTGCGGATCGGTGATGTCATGGCCCAGTTCCGTATCGGTCACGCCCGGCGAGATGACGGTGGAGCGGATTTCGTCATGTTCCTGGCGCAGCCCCTCGCTGATCGCCCAGACGGCATATTTGGTGCCGCAATAGACCGCTCCGGTCGGCACCACCAAGTGTGCGCCAACCGACGCCACGTTGACGACATGACCGTTCTTCTGCGCGATGAAACGCGGCAGCACCGCGGCAATGCCGTTGAGGACGCCGTGAATGTTGACGTCGACCATCCGCTTCCACTCGTCGCGCTTCAGTGCGGCGAGCGGCGACAGCGGCATGACGCCGGCATTGTTGACCAGCGCGTCGACGCGCCCGAACCGGGCCTCCGCCGCGTCGACAAAAGCATCGAAATCGGCGCTGTCGGTCACGTCCAGCGTGCGCCAGCCGACATTGCTGCCCAGTTCATCGGCCAGCGCCGCCAGCCGCTCACCGCGCCGCGCACCGACGAACAGCCGCGCACCCGCCGCCGCCAGTTCGCGCGCCGCCGCTTCGCCGATACCGCTCGATGCGCCGGTGATGAGCACAACCTTTTCATTCAGGTTCGTCATGGTCGTTCCTTTCGGTTGAATTGCCACGCCGAAATGGCGCTCCCGCGATTTCGGCGGTAGCGCGATCGTCCAGATTGGTTGCACGATCCTCCCAAATCAGCCGGTCGTGCTTGCAAAGCCGCGCGGTGCGGTGAAACATGCCGACCATGAAAAACATCGCCGAACTCGCGCAATTGATTGCCCGGCACGCACCCGGAAACGGCATATTCCCGACCGGTATGCCGCGATTGTCGGTGATACGCTCCGATCGGACAAGCACCCCCACCCCCGCCGTTTATGAAGCATCGCTTTGCCTGATCGCCCAAGGGTCCAAGCGGGTGTCGCTGGGCAACGACAGCGTCGTTTATGACGCGTCACGCTATCTGATCGTGTCGCTCGACCTGCCGCTGGTGGGCGACATTCTGGAGGCGAGCGCCGGTGCGCCCTATCTGTGTTGCAAGATCGACTTCGATCAGGCGGCGCTGGCCGATCTGTTGATGACGGAAAGCGGCGGCTTGCCCAAACCGGGACTGCCGGTACTCGCGGCATATCCGGGCGATCCCGACCTGATCGACGCGGCGTGCCGGCTGGTCCGCCTGCTCGACCGGCCGGAGACGATTCCCGCGCTGGCCCCGCTGATCGAGCGGGAGGTGCTGTATCGGCTGCTGACCGGCCCGCACGGACCGATGCTGCGCCATGTCGCTGCGTCGGGCAGCCATCTGAACCAGGTATCGCGCGCCATCGCCGCCATCCGCCGCCGCTTCGACACGCGCCTGAGGATCGATGAGATCGCGGCAGAGGCGGGCATGAGCAGTTCCGCCCTGCACGCTCATTTCAAATCGGTCACACGCATGACGCCGCTGGAATATCAGAAACAGCTTCGCTTGCAGGAAGCGCGGCGGCTGATGCTGACGGGCAGCGCCAATGCCGCCAGCGCCGGGTTCGTGGTCGGTTATGAAAGCCCGTCACAATTCAGTCGTGAATATCGCCGCCTGTTCGGTGCGCCGCCGCGACAGGACATCGAACGAATACAGACCGACGCGGGGTATCAGATCGCGGTGTAGTTCGCCGTCAGGGCACCCGCACGGCGCGCCAGCCATCGCCAGTGATGCTGGCATCCTCCACCCGCCCTTCATATCGGCGGTCTCCCTGGCGAAACGACAGCCGGTCGCCGCGCAACATCACCTGATCGAGCACGGTTCCGTCCAGCGTTCCCGTCACCTTCTGATACCGCTGGTCCAGCACCAGCGACGCCGTGCGGCCATCCGCCATCGTCATGGCCCAGCGTCCGCCCGCGACCGCCGGCACGATCCACAGGAACACGCGCCGGCCGTCAACGCTGGTGAAGCCGTCATGCGCCCAGTCGCCCATGTCGAACGCATGGCTGACGACCCGCGCGCCGGGCTTCATTTCATTGAGGATGCGCGGGCGCAGTCGGGCGTTGATTTCGGGCATCAGGTAAAGCGTCAGCACATCGGCATCACGCAGGCGCGTCTCGAAAAGGTTTTCCCGCCGGAAGCTGACACGCGGCGTCAACTCCGCCTCGCGCGCCCGGAAATAGGCGCGCGCGACCAGCCCCGAATCGATGTCCACGCCCATCGCCTCCGCACCCCGACGCCCGGCGGCGATCGCGATGCGGCCGTCGCCCGACCCCAGGTCGATCACCCGATCCTCCGGCGTCACCGCCGCCAGATCGAGCATCGCCTCGACCACCGCGTCCGGGCTGGGGACAAAGGGCGCATCGCGTTCCTGTGCGGCGGACGCGGCGGCGATCAGCGTGACGGTCGACAGGGTCAGGAACATGGGCTGCGGGTTCCGGTATTCGGGGAACAGTCGGGATCGTTGAGTCTGACTTGCCCCGAAACGCACATTCGGCGTTAGCCTGATCCTCCAGTTCCTGTGCCCGATTGCGCGATCATGACGATGCCCGCAGCTTTGGGCACGCTTTTCAGGGTTTCGGGCATGGCCTCGCCGCTACCGTGAGCGAAGGTGAGCCGACTCATCCTCGGAGGCAGCAATGGACACGGGACGAACCGGCGTTATGCCGGCGCGAGGCGCAATATCGGTCGCGGGGCGTTCATCGCCCCCCGCCGGCGCGCTTGCGTGGAGCGCGCGGTTGCTGGTCGCGACAAGCTGGATCAGCGGCGCGATCTTTGCGGCCTATATCCTCGCCTTTTTCGGCGGAACGGCTGCGGCTGGTTTAGCGGAGCGCTGGAACGGGTCGCTACCCGGCCTGTTCGATCGCCGCAACCTCATCGCCTCGATCGCGATCGGCCTGCACTTTCTGGCGGGCGGAATCCTGCTGCTGCTCGGCCCGGTGCAACTGATCGGCGCGGTGCGGCGCCGGGCGCCCGCGCTGCACCGCCAACTGGGGCGCGCCTATGTCGTGGCGGCGGCGCTGGCGGGTGTCGGGGGCCTGGCGTTCATCTTCGGCCGGGGCACGATCGGCGGGCCGATCATGGATGTGGGGTTCGGCGTTTATGGCGCATTGATGCTGCTGTGCGCGATCATGGCGTTCAACACGGCGCGCCACCGGCAATATGAACAGCATCGCGCATGGGCGATCCGCCTGTTCGCCCTGACGATCGGCTCGTGGCTTTACCGGATGGAATATGCCTTCTGGTTCCTGGCAGCCGGCGGAATCGGTCATAATCGCGGCCTGAACGGCTGGTTCGACGCGGTGATGGTGTTTTTCTTCTACATCCCCAATCTGGCGGTCGCCGAGCTTTTCATCCGTGCGCTTCGTCGCCGACGCGACCCGCGTTTCGATGCCGGCATCGCTGTGATGGCCACGGCCGCCAGCGTTTTCATCATCGCCGCCACCTGGTCGTTCACCGCGCGGCGCTGGTTGCCGGGCATCGTCGAAGGCGCCGCCGCGTTCGCCGCTGCCTGATCCCGACGCCTGCTTTTCCCCCGAAATCACGGCGCACGCCCGTTCCCGTGCTGCGCCCCAAAAGAGCGTGAGCCAAACAGCATGACATGGTCCGACGGCTATTTCACCGACATCGATTACACCTATGGTTATTATCGCGAACTGAACCCGGCGGTGCTGCGCCTGGCATGTATCGCCGCGAATGTCCGCCCGCCGGACATCGAGGAATGCACCTATCTGGAGCTGGGCTTTGGCCAGGGCGTGTCGATCAACCTCCACGCCGCCGCCGCGCCGGGAAATTACTGGGGCATCGATTTCAATCCCGCCCAGACGCTTCATGCCCAGACGCTGGCGAAGGAATCGGGTGCGCCGGTTTCGCTGCACGACCAGTCCTTTGCCGAGTTCGCCGCGCGTGACGATCTGCCGATGTTCGACGTCATCGTCCTGCACGGCGTCTGGAGCTGGATTTCCGCCGACAACCGGCGCAGTATCATCGACATCATCCGCCGTCGCCTGCGCGTCGGGGGGATCGTCTATCTCAGCTATAATTGCCTGCCCGGTTGGGCCGCGCAGGTTCCGCTGCGGCACCTGATGGCGCGCCATATCGAAATGGCCGCGCCCCGGTCGGCGGACACCGCAGCCAAGATCGACAATGCCCTGGCCTTTGCGCGCGAAATCGCCGCGGGGGGCGCACGCTACTTCACCGAAAACCCCGCGCTCGATCCGTTCATGAAGAATATCGGCACCAGCAACCGCCATTATCTGGCGCATGAATATTTCAACGCCGATTGGGAAATCGGTTATTTCGCCGATGTCGCGGCCGAACTGGAAGCGGCCAAGCTGACCTATGCGGCCCCTGCGCGACTGCTCGACCATCTGCCCGAATACAGTATGCGGGCACAGGACGCCAAGCTGTTGGCAGGCATACGCCATCCATTGATGCGCGAAACGGTGCGCGACTATCTGGTCAACCAGAAGTTTCGCACCGACATCTTCGTCAAGGGCGCCCGCCCGCTGAACGGCGTGGACGCGCGCGGATTGTGGATGGACACCAGCTTCACGCTGACCGTGCCGATGTCGGCGATGAGCTTCAAGCACGCCACGCCCATGGGTGAATTGTCGCTGGACGAAAGCATCTATCGCCCGTTGGTGACGATGCTTGCCGATGACGGCTATCGCGCCAAGAGCGTGGTCGAGATCGCCGAGCGGCTGGGCGCGTTCGATATTCGCGAATTGCTGAGCGGGCTGATGATGCTGTCGGGTCTGGGCGTGGCCCAACCCGCGCGCAAGGCGGGCGAGGCAGAGCGGCGCCAGTGCGACGCGCTGAACCTGTATCTGTGCCACCAGGCGCTGTCATCGGCGGACATTCAGGTGCTTGCCTCCCCTGTGCTGGGCGGCGGCAAGGCGATGCCGCAGGAACATCAACTGGTGGTGATGGCGATCCTTGCCGGGATGCAGACGCCGCAGGAACAGGCGCTGTATCTGGACAGCGTGTTCCAGGCCCATAATCTGAAGCTGCGGCGCGACGGCATCGCCGCTGGGTCGGGACAGGATGCGATCCACGAGTTCGAAGGCATTGCCACGCGATTCCACGCCGATGGCCATGCGGCGCTGCTGCGCGCGCTCTGCATCCTGCCTGCCGAGGGGGACGTTGCGCGCCAACCGGCCCTGACCGCGCTGCACCCGTCGATCACCGCCGCATGACCGCGCGGACCCCGGTCGGCGGTTAGGCGGCGTTGACCGCGTCGTTGCCGCGAAGGAACGGCAACTGGCGCACGGGCTGGCCGGTCAGCGCCAGCATGGCGTTGGCCACCGCCGGCGCGATCGGCGCCACGGCCGGCTCACCCATGCCGGTCGGCCGGTTGGTCGACGGCATGATGTGCGTCTCCACCAGCGGCATCTCGTTCATGCGGACGATGGGATAGCGGTCGAAATTGGTTTCCTGCACGATCCCGTCGCGCAGCGTGACCGCGCCATAGAGCGCCGCCGACAAACCAAAGGCGACACTGCCCTCCATCTGCGCCGCGATCTGGTCGGGTGCGACGGCGATACCGCAATCGACCATCGCCACCACCCGGCGAACGACCGGGCGGCCTGCGTCCAGCCGAACTTCGGCGACTTGGCCGACGACGGTGCCGAACGCCTCGTGCACGGCAAGCCCGCGCGCCCAGCCGGTTTCGATCGGTGCGCGCCAGTCCGCTTTCCGGCAAAGCTGCCGCAACAATTCCAGCCGCCGGGTGGCGCCCGCGCGGCGATACAGCGCCGCACGGTAATCGGCGGGATCGCGGCCGGAGTTTCGCGCCAGTTGGTCGACGATATGCTCCATCGCCATCGCCGTGTGCGAACTGCCAACCGATCGCCAGAAACCTACCGTCACCGGCAGGTCGGGGGTATAGATGCGGGCATCGACCACCGACGCACTGGCGAAATAGGGGGAGCCATGCACCCCTTCGTAGTTGGGAAAGTTACCGCCGAAGGGCACCATCGCCTGCGAGACGATATGGTGCCGCCACGCGCTGGGGAAACCGTCTTCTCCCAGCGCGATCCAGGCGCGGTGATGCGCCATCGGGCGATAGAAGCCGCCGGCCATGTCGTCTTCGCGCGTCCAGATCAGCTTGATCGGGCGGCCCTCCAGCTTCTGTGCGATGCGGACGCTTTCGACCAGATAGTCGGAGGTCATGATCCCGCGCCGCCCGAAGGAGCCGCCGGCGGGCAGCACCTCCAGCTGGACGCGACCGGGAATGGTGTGCGCGGCCAGTGCCCCCTGTATCTGGTCGACCGTCACCAGATGGCTGCCCGATCGGATATGGACATCCCAGCCCTGCACGCGCGCGACACAATCCATCGTCTCCAGCGGCGCATGGGCGAGGTAGGGGAAATCGATGCTCGTCTCGAACAACGGCCCCTGAAACGCGCCTTCGGGGTCGCCGCGTTCCTCGAACGGGTTGGCGTCGATGTCCGAGCGCCCTTGGGCGATGCCGTGAAAATATCGAACCAGTTCGGCCGATGAGCGTTTCTCCGCCGCGCTGTCGTCCCATTCGGCACGGATCGCGTCGCGGCCCTGTTTCGCGGCGAAGCTGTTTTCGGCGACCACCGCCACGCCGGTGGGAATGGCGAACACGTCGACCACACCCTTGATCCGGCGTGCATCGCGGTCATCGAACCGCGCCAGCCGCCCGCCGAAGCGCGGACTGTGCGCGACCATCGCCACCAGCATGTCAGGTATCCGCACATCCTGGGTATAGACGACCTGTCCGGTGCTTTTGGGCAGGCTGTCCTTGCGGCGCACCCGTTCGCTGCCGATCAGGCGGTAATCGCTTGCGGGCTTCAACACCGGTTCACGCGGCGGCGTCTGCTGCGCGGCATCGGCCAGCAACGCGCCGAACCCTGCCGAACGATTCGACGCAGCGTGCGATACCACGCCGTCGCGCAGCGCGATCTGATTGCGCGGCACCTGCCAGCGTAACGCGGCGGCATTCACGAACATTGCGCGCGCCGCCGCCCCGGCCTGTCGCATCAGGTCCCAATTGCCCGCCACCGCGTTCGATCCGGCGGTCATCTGAACCCCATAGGCGCGGAAATTGCCCGGCGCGGCGACCACCCGCACCTTTTCCCAGTCGGCGTCCAGTTCCTCGGCGATCATCGCCGCCATCGCGACATGGATGCCCTGCCCCAGTTCCTGCTGCTTGTTGACGACCGTGACCCAGCCATCGGTATCGATGCGGATAAACGGGCCGAACGCGCTCGGTTCCGGGTCGGGACCGCCCGCCTGCAACAGCGCGCCTGCCACCTGCATGGGGTGCGTTGCGGTATAGCCGACGATCAGCGCCGCTCCTGCCAGCGTCCCGCCAGCGATCATCCGGCGGCGAGTCAGGCGGATGCCGGTCATATCGTCTCTCCTATGGGTCGGCGGGTGCTCAGGCGGGGCATGTCGCGCCCGATGCCAGCCACGCTTCGATCAGCGCGCCGAACTGGGCTTGGGTGCCCGGCGCGGGTTCGCGCGTGCCGCCGGGGTGCCAGGCCCAGCCCACCAGTTCGTCCGCGCGCATATGCTCCAGCAACTGAGCCTGCGTCATGTGCGAGCGCGAGGGATCGAGCAGCTGGCGACAGATCTCACCCAGCGAGCGGCCCTGCCAGGCCTGTTCGGCGGGCGCGAGCGCCCATTTCGGATTGCCGGGAATATTCGCCACGTCGAAATTGGCGGGGCGGTGACAGGTCGTGCAGCGCAATTCCGACGCCCCGCCGCCATCGGGGCCGCGCGTCACGGCGGGCATGTGCGGGCGCATCGCCGCCGTCTGCGTCGGGCGGTCGGTTCGCGGATGACAGTTCAGGCAGCGCGGATGCTGAATGACGCGCCCCGCTTCCTGAAACAACGCGACCGAGCGCGCTTGCGGATCGGCGATATCCGCGAACGCCGATGCCGGGCGCAGCGCGGCTTCCGGCACCGGCGTGGCCGCCACCGCCTCGATCGTCGCGCGCGTTCCCAGCGGTTGCGGCCGCAGCATCCAGACGGCGGCAAAGATCACCAGCGCGATCAGCAGCGCCAGGATCGACCAGCATCCGGGGCGCCAGCGCCTCATGCCTGTCCGCCCCGGATCGCGCGCGCGGCGTCGTGGATCGCGGCCCGGATGCGATTATAGGTGCCGCACCGGCACAGATTGCCGCTCATCGCCATGTCGATCGCGGCATCATCGGGCGCGGGATTGGCGCGCAGCAGTGCCACCGCGCTCATCACCTGCCCCGACTGGCAAAAGCCGCATTGCGGCACGTCGCGCGCGACCCAGGCAGCCTGGACCGCGCTCGCCTCCTGCCCCGAAACGCCCTCGATCGTGGTGACGGCGGCGCCCGCCACAGCTTCGACCGGGACCGAGCAGGATCGCACCGGTTGGTCATCGACATGCACGGTGCACGCCCCGCACTGCGCGATGCCGCAGCCATATTTGGGACCGGTCAATGCCAGCGTGTCGCGCAGGACCCACAAAAGCGGCGTCTGCCCGTCATCCTCGACCCGGTAGTCGCGACCGTTCACGGAAAAGGAGACTGCCATATCGGGGTTCCGGTCATTCTGCGATTGTTCCGACCCACCCTATCGACCGGACGGGTTGCACCAAACGCCCATTCCTTCGGGAATTCTGCCCGATCCTGCAAATGCCGGTCAGCGCCTTGCCACGCGATAGACTCGCGCGGGCGGCAGGTTGCGCCACACGGTGCCGACCCGCTCGGCGGTCAGGCCCAGGCGATCGAGCACCATGTCAGGGACCGAGCATCGCCGGCCATAGGTGAACAGATACAGCGCACCGTCGATCCGCATCCGGACAAATGCCGCGCCGACGATCGCCTCGATCTGGGCGGCGTCCATGTTGCGAAGGCCAAGCCCGCAGACCACGGCGCCATAGCCGCCGGGCGGGCTTTCGGACCCGGCCAGCGCGGCGGCATCGGCGCACAGCACCGTCGCCGCTGGATGACGAAGCCGCAGCAGGCGGGCAAAGTCGTCATTGTATTCGACCAGCGTCAAGTCATGCTCTGCGACCCCGCGTTCGATCAGCGCACGCGTGAACGGGCCAGTGCCCGGTCCCAGTTCGGCAACGGGTCCGGTCTGCGCGTCGATTGCCCGCGTGATGAGCGCCGCCAGCCGCCGGCCGGACGGCGCGATGGCCGCCGTCGCCGCCGGATCGCGAAGCCAGGCAAGCGCGAACCGCAACCGGTCGGGCAATGCCCGTCGCCGCGTCTCGCGCGACGGCGCGCACGCGATGCCCGACATCATCGCGCGACGCGCCGGAAATGCACGGTGCGGCCCAGCATCGGCGTGCCCATATAAGCGCGCATCGACAGCTTTGCGCCGTCCAGCGACAGCCGGGCCGAAGCGGTACGGCCCGATACGGGGTCATAGACCGATCCGCCTTCCCAACGCTGGTCGGCGGCATCCCATTGCAGGTCCTTGAGGAACACGATGCCCTTCAGCGAGCGCGAACGCAGCGCCGGGTCCGGGTTCTTTTCATCGCGGCGAAACGTCTGGCCATCGGCCTCGACCAGGCGGTTGTTGCGAATGACGCGCGCGGCATAGGTGCCGCCGGCATTGAATATCTCGAACATGGCGCTGTTGTCCTCGGCCTGCCAGGTGCCGACGATCGCGTCGGGACCGGGCGTCTGCGCCATGATGATCGACGGGGCGGCCACGATGGCGACGGCCACGGCGGCGTGAAGCGATGCGATGCCCGCATTGAACATGATATCTATCCTCTCAAAAATGGGTTCAGCGCGCCGCGTCGAACGAAATGCGGGCCATCGCTTCGGAAACCGCCCACAGCCGGGCACAGGCCTGCTGATCGGTCGCGGGCGCCGGAACCCGCGCGGGCACCGGATATCCGCGCGTTTCGCCCAGCCTGTCCGGCCCGTAATAGCCGCCGCCCTGGGCCCGTGGCGACGTTGCCGCGAACAGGCCGGGCAATGCACCTTGCTCCGCCGGCTGAAACAGGAACGGCAGCAACGACCGCAACCGCCCATGAATGCTGTTGCGACCGGGACCGTTGTGCAGCAGGTCGGTGCGCGAAATCCCCGGATGCGCCGCCATGCTGCGGACGCCCCAGCCACCGGCGACACTGCGCCGATCAAGCTCGAACGCGAACATCAGGCAGGCGAGCTTGGACTGGCTGTAGACGGGCATGGGTTTATAGCCCTGCTCGGCATTCAGGTCGTCGAAATCGATCGCGCCGCCGCGCGCCGCCACGCTGGAAATCGTCACGACCCGCGCCGCTTTGGCAAGGCGCAGCAGCGGCATGAGATGCGCGGTCAGCGCGAAATGGCCCAGATAATTGGTGCCGAACTGAAGCTCGAAACCATCGGCCGTGGTCTTGCGAACCGGCGGGACCATGACGCCGGCATTGTTGATAAGGCCGTCAATCGCCTCACCGCGCGCCGCCATGCCCCCGGCGAACGCGGCGATCGAAGCCAGGTCGGCAAGGTCGAGCAACTCGAACCGCACGACCGCGGCCGGCACCGCGGCGGCGATGCACTTGACCGCGTCCGCGCCCTTGCCCGGATCGCGGCCCGCAACGATCACCTCGGCCCCGGCCAGCGCCAGCGCCTGAGCGGTTTCGAACCCCAGCCCGCCGGTGCCGGTCACGACAAAGCGACGGCCCGATTGTGCGGGAATGTCGGCACGGGTCCAACGGGACATGGCAGCGAACCTTTCCGGCGGCCGATATGTGGCGCCTGTGGCAGCCAGACATATCGACCTTGCCGAACCGCTCCATGCCCGAAGCCGCGACTTATCTGCCCGATCCTCCAGACCGGGCGCGCGGCATCACCGCTGACCCACCGCCATCAGCGCTTTGTAGTTCATGACGTCCCGCTTGGGCGCGCTGCCGAATGCGCGCGAATATTCGCGGCTGAACTGCGACGCGCTTTCATAGCCGACCTGATAGGCCGCCTCCGACACGTTCGCCGCTTCGCTGACCATCAGCCGCCGTGCCTCCAGCAGCCGCAACTGCTTTTGATACTGAACCGGCGTCATCGACGTCATCGCCTTGAAATGATGGTGGAACGACGATGCGCTCATCCGCGCGGCTTCTGCCAGTTCCTCGACGCGCAGCGTGCGGTTGAAGTTTTCACGCAACAGACAGATTGCGCGCGCGATCCGTTCGGTATGCGTCTCCGGCAGCGCGAGCTTGGCGATCTTGTGCCCATAAGGACCCGTCAGAAGCCAGTAGCACAGCTCGCGCATGGCCGATGGATACAGCATCGCCGCCGCATCGGGCGCCTGGGCCAGCCGCACAAAGCGCATCATGCAGTCGGCCAGCGGCGCGTCCACCTGTCCGACGAACGCGCAACTGTCGGAAAGCGGGCCGGGACGCTGGGGTGCGGGCAATTGCTGCAACACCTCGCGCAGCACGCTGACATCGATCTCGATATTGATGCCGGTGAACGGATCCTCGTGCGTCGCGCCGACCATCCAGCCCTTGGCCGGCAATTCGAGGCTGACGATCAGGCATTCCATCACGCCGTAATGCAGCGTCGTGTCGCCGAACAGGATCTCCTTGGCGCCGTTCAGCACCACGCACAGCGACGGCTTGTACATGCGCCGGATCGGCATGACTTCCTGGAAGGCGCGCATGATGTGCACGCCGTCCATCGTCGTCGAGAAATGCCCCTGCCCGCCGCCGCGCGATTCGATGAAGTCTTCGACCGCCGCCAGCAGCGGCGCAGGCGAAACCCGCGCCGGATCGGACTTTTGGGCCAATTGCCCTCCGCCTGGAGGAAAAGGCAAGATTTTTGCGGTATCCAGCATTCTGATCATATCATGATCCCTCTAGCTTGATGATGCCAGATCAAACCGAGTTCGTGAAGGATCGCAGATCAGCCCAATATGTCAATACAATAAACATGCCGATCGGCATCATCGCCGAAATCGCGATATGTAGAATAGAATGATATACTTTATTCTGTGCGTATTGCTGAATGATAACGCCGTTTAATTCGACGGTCTCCCGGCTGTTGTTCGATGTGAATACTAAAACCGGATCGGACCACGAGGCGCCTCCCCCCAGTCTCGTGATCCGTCGGGGCTTGCCAATCCATCTGGATAAGGCAGCTCCCTTGGGCCATCGGCGGAACGCCGCCCCTCGCTGCCGCCCGCCGATGGTCCCTTTTTGCGAATGTTATCGCCGCCGACCGATCTGGATCAGGCCATAACCGGCAAATGCCGCAAACCCGACAGCGATCGCCAGACCGATGGCCGCGCCCCATTTCACACCCGGCAATCCGGCCAGCAGGCCGCCCAGCGTCAGGCCGATCATCGGCAGGACGATCAGGAGCAGGCATCCGATGGCGATCATGCGGACCCTTGCCTATTCGGATGCATCGGCCCTCGCGCGCGACAGGGGCAGCGGTTCCTTGAATGTCAGCGTGCGATAGGGGAACGGGATTTCCATGCCCGCATCGTCCAGCGCCCGCTTGATCGCGCGCACGACTTCATCACGGCTGGCATGTGCCTCGACCGGCTTCGACCCCGCCCACCAGCGCACCAGGAAGTTGATCGAGCTGTCGCCGAACTCACGCGCGAACACCTCTACCTTCTGATCGCCATCGACCGTGGGGCAGCTTCGCACCGCGCCCGCAATCACCTCGCGCGCGGCATCCAGATTGACGTCATAGGCGACACCGACATCCACCGAATGCCGCCGGTCGGGCTTTTGCGTCAGCACGGTGATGGGATTCTTGAACAGGTAGGCGTTGGGGACGATCACCAGCTCGCCCGACAAATGGCGCAGATGCGTGTCGCGCAGCGAGATGATCTCGACGCGCCCCTCGACATCCTGACATTCGATGACATCGCCCAGCCGCATGGTCCGGCGCAGCATGATGAGGATACCGGCCAGGAAGTTCTCGAAGATATCCTTGAACGCAAAGCCGATCGCCACTGAACCCAGCCCCAGCAGCGCCAGGATGTTGGCGGGCGTGACCCCCGGCAGCACGATCGACATCGTAATCAGCGTGCCCATAATCCAGATGAGAACGCCGACCAGCGTTTCGACCAGATTGACCAGCGTGCCGCGCAATTCGGTGCGCTTGAGCAGCCGTTCGGCAATCCGCCGTGCGAACTTTGCCACCAGATAGGTGAGCGCCAGCACGACGAGCGCGATCGTCAGTTGCGGCAGCAGGCGAATGGCGTCCGCCGCCATTTCGTTCAGCCGCCGTAGAAGAATGGTCACAACGTCCAAATCCAGCCTCCCTTTCGCGGAGCAACGCTTTGCCGCCGCGAAGGATCAACCCGCCCGTCTCACCCCAATGCTCGACGCAGCGCGGCCAGGTCGATGCCGTGCCGCGCCACCTTGTAGTAAAAGGTCTTGCGCGGCAGCCCCAGCGCCTGGATCGCGCTCGAAACCTCGCCCCGTGCGCTCAGCACCGCGTCGATGATCGCATCGCGCTCGAACGCGGCGACCCGTTCGGGCAACGGTTCGCCCGCGCTGCCGGCCGCCAGCGGTTCCAGCCCCAGCACGAAACGGTCCGCGACGTTCAGCAACTGGCGCACGTTGCCGGGCCATGGATTGCGGATCAGCGCGTCGCGAACCGCAGCGTCGATCGTTGGCGCGGGCCGTTTCAGCCGCGCCGCTGCCGTCTCCACGAAATGGGCGAACAGCATCGGCACGTCTTCATGACGCTCGCGAAGCGGCGGCACGCGAAGGCGCATCCCGGCCAGGCGATAGCGCAGCGCCGGGGCGATGTTGTCCGCGCCGGTGCCTTCGCTCTCGCCCGCCGTCGCAATGATACGGCATGGCACCGCGACCGCATGGCCGCGCGCGCCGACCATCCGCGTTTCCGCAAACTCCGCCAGCCGCGCCTGGAGCGCGGGCGTCGCGCGGTCGACATCGTCGAGGAACAATGTCCCGCCATGCGCGCCCGCGATCGGGCCATTGGCGGAAAACAGGTCGCCGTCGATCACCGCTTCGGGCAGCGCGGCACATGCCAGCGCAACGAACCGTCCGCCGCGCCGGGTGCCGCCCGAATGGATCAGCCGGGCCAGCAATTCCTTGCCGGTGCCGCTTTCCCCCTCGATCAGCACGTCGAGATCGACGCGGGCCAGCACGTCGACGGTCTCACGAAGCCGGGCGATGGCGGGCGACCGCCCGATCATGGGCGACACCGCCGCCGCCGCCTGTGCCTCGGCGCGCAACCGGCGGTTTTCGATCACCAGCCGGCGATGGCTCGCCGCCCGCGCCACCGCCGCCAGCAGGGCGGCGGGGTCGAAAGGCTTGGTCAGAAAATCCCACGCGCCCACCTTGAGCGCCGCGACCGCCATTTCGATATCGCCATGGCCCGTGACCAGCAGCACCGGCAGATCGCTATCACGGTCGATCAGGCGACGGAACAGGTCGATGCCGCTCAACCCCGGCATCCGCACATCGGTGACGACCGGCCCGGCGAAATCGCGCCCGATCGCCTGCAACGCCGCCTCGCCGCTGTCGAACTCGGTAACGTCGTGCCCCTCGATCCGCAGCATCTGCGCCATCGATCGGCGCAGATCGGCATCATCCTCGACCAGCGCCACGACAGATGCCCGGCCGGTCATGCGCGCGCCAGCGCCAGCACGAAACAAGCGCCACACTCGCTCGGCACATGGCGCAACGTCCCGCCAAGGTCGTGGGCGATGTCCTGTGCAATGACCAGGCCCAGTCCCAGCCCGTTGGCGCGGCTGGTGGTGAAGGGCGTGAACAGTCGGTCGGCCAGATCGGGCGCGATGCCGGGGCCGTTGTCGGCGATCCCGATCCGCACCCATTCCTCGCTCGCCGCGACCGACACGGTGATGACCGGCGCCGCCACCCCCTCCAGCGCCTCGGCGGCGTTCTGCAACAGATTGACCAGAACCTGTTCCAGCCGCACGCGCCCGGCGATCACGGAGAGGTCCGGCGGCACCGCGTCGATCCTGAGCGAAATGACGCGCAGCCGGTCCTTCAGGATCAGGCACGCGCCATCCAGCACCTCGGCAAGCGGCACGGGCCCCGCCGGCTCGGTCGCCTTGCGCGCAAAGCCGCGAAGCTCGTCGGTGATCGTGCCGATGCGGCCCGCCAGCCGGTCGATCGCCGCCAGGTTGCCGCGCACCTCGTTCAGATCCCCCCGGTCGAGCAGCCGCGCGCCCGTCGCGGCATAGGTGCGGATCGCCGCCACCGGCTGTGCGGTTTCATGCGCGACGCTGGCCGTCACCTGACCCAGCGTGGCCAGCCGGTTGGCCTGGCGCAGCCCTTCGCGAAGCATCGCGGCATGGGCTTCGCTGGCTTGGCGCTCCTCCATTTCGCGACGAAGCTCGCCGGTGCGCGCGGACACGGCGGCTTCGAGTTCGGCCGTGCGCGCCTGTTCCGCCTGCCGAACCGCCCGGCGTCTTCGCGCACGACCGGCCAAGGCCATGATCGCGGCAATGATCGCCAGCATCAGCGCGGCACCGGCCGCGCGAGCGATCACCACCACATTGCCCAGCGCCGTCGCCCTCGACCACACCAGCACCAGTTGCCAGTTGCCGATCGCCGTCGGCTGCGTGACCGACAGCGACCCCGGCGGGGGCGACCAGCGGCGCAGCGTCCCGTGCACGCCGAATTCGTCACGCAGCGTCGTCGCCCGGCCGGGCTGCAATGGATGCGTCGCGACAAAGCGAAGCGACGGTTCGCTCGTCACCAGCACGACCCCTTCGGCATTCTCGACCAGCGTGATGCCGGGGGCGCTCGCCCATTGCCGCTCGATCCGGGTGAAATCCAGCTTCACCACAATCACGCCGCCGCCCGGCGTCCGGCGCGCAAGGTAAAGGCCAGGCCGGCCCGTCATCGTGCCAAGGCCGAATTGCGCCGCCTCCCCGGTGCGCCACGCCTGGCGATAATAGCGCCGGAAGCTGTAATCCTGTCCGACGAAACTGGTCGGCGTGCGCCAGTTGCTTGCGGCAATGGCATGACCGTCTGCGCGCAGGACATAGATGACGGCGGCCCCGGTCCGGCGGCTGAGCGATTCGAGTTTGCGGTTCAAGACGCCAAGCGCCGCCGGATCGCCATCCAGCGCACGCATGACCGCATTGTCGCCCGACAGCGCCAGCGGCAACAGGCGAAAGCGCGCAATCTCGCTACCCAGCAGCGCCGAACGCAACGCCGCGTCGGTTCGCATCGCTACCAGCCGTGCGGCGACCACGCGACGTTCGGCGACAACCCCTGCGACCCAACCGGCGGCGGCCATCAGGATCAGGATCAGCGCCACCGTCGCAATGGTATGCCGGGACCGGGGGAAAGCGGATTCGGACATGTGTCAGATGTTGCACAAAGTGCCGACATAATGTCCAGCTTTCTACACAGAAAGTCGGCGCCGGGATCCCAAAAAACCCTGAAATCCACTCTTTTCGGCCGTGTTCACCTTTTTTTGCCTTTGTCCTGCCGGTGTAGGACATTCGGACGCACAGACGGTGTCAGCGAACGAACCGGCGCCGGTGACGAGCGAGAGGAACAGCCGAATTGGCGCACCACATCCCCCACGCCCCGACCGCGGCACTGCCGCCAGCGGCCCGCCCCTGGTATCGCCACCTTTACGTGCAGGTGCTGATCGCGATCGTGCTGGGCGTGGCGGTCGGGCATTTCGCGCCCGCAACCGGCGAGGCGCTCAAGCCGCTGGGCGATGCATTCATAAAGCTGGTCAAGATGATTATCGCGCCGGTCATTTTCCTGACCATCGTCACCGGCATCGCCGGAATGCGCGACCTGGGCCGGGTCGGGCGAGTGGTGGGCAAGGCGTTCGCCTATTTCCTGTTCTTCTCCACGCTGGCGCTGATTATCGGCATGATCGTGGCGAATGTCGTTCAGCCGGGCGCCGGGCTGAACATCGACCCCGCCACGCTCGATAGCTCGAAAGTCACGGGCTATGCCGCGCAGGCGCATGAAACGACGCTGACCGGGTTTCTGCTGGGCGTCATTCCCGACACGGTGCTGTCGGCGCTGACATCGGGCAACATCCTGCAGACGCTGTTCGTCGCCGTGCTGTTCGGCATCGCACTGGCGATGATCGGCCCGCCGGGGGAGCGCATCTTCGATGCGCTGGAAGCGTTCTCGACCGCCTTTTTCAAGCTGGTGGCGATCGTGATGAAGGCCGCGCCGATCGGTGCGTTCGGTGCGATGGCGTTCACCATCGGCGCTTACGGGATCGGCACGCTGGCCAATCTGGCCGGGCTGGTCGCGACCTTTTATCTCACTTCGCTGCTGTTCGTGCTGGTGGTGCTGGGTGCGGTCGCGCGGCTGGCGGGTTTCTCGGTGCTGAAGCTGATCGGCTATCTCAAGGCGGAACTGCTGCTGGTGCTCGGCACGTCGTCGTCCGAAAGCGCGCTGCCATCGCTGATCGAGAAGATGGAGCGCGCCGGATGCCCCAAATCAGTGGTCGGGCTGGTCGTGCCGACCGGCTATTCGTTCAACCTGGACGGCACCAACATCTACATGACACTGGCGGCATTGTTCATCGCGCAGGCATGCAATGTCGACCTGACCATCGGCGAGCAATTGCTGCTGCTGGGCGTGGCGATGCTGTCGTCCAAGGGCGCGGCGGGCGTGACCGGCGCGGGCTTCATCACGCTGGCGGCCACGTTGTCGATCGTGCCTTCGGTGCCGATCGCGGGCATGGCGCTGATCCTTGGGGTCGACCGCTTCATGTCCGAATGCCGGTCGCTGACCAACTTCATCGGCAATGCGGTGGCGACGGTCGTGATCTCCCGCTGGGAAGGCGGCTTTGACCGCGAACAGTTCGATGCGGCGATCGCGGGCCGGCTGCCCAGTGTCGATCAGCTACCCGAAGGCACCGTCGCCGCCGAATGACGCGCGGCCGCACGCCGCCCACGCTTTTCAGGCATCGCTGAGGAACCGCTCATGCTCCTGTCATCCTGCCGACGCGGCCTTGGTGCCGCCACCGTTTCGCTCGTCCTGTTCACCCCCGCCGCGCTCGGCGCCCACCCGGCTGCGCCCCAACAAGCCGGGCAGCAATCGCTGCCCCCCATTCCGGTGCTTCGCACCCAGGTGTCGCCGGCCGAGTCGGACCAGACGCGTAATCGCGCGGCGCCGGGTGTCACTTCCTATCCCGCCGCTGCGGCGGGCGACGGCGCGACATCGGCTGGCTACAATCTGTCGCGCTGGGCCGAGGACTGGCGCGGTTATCGGGACCCCGCGCGCCGTGACGACCCGCTCGACCGGTTGAAGTTCCTCCCGCTCGACGATGATGGCGACATCTACCTCACCTTGTCGGGTGAACTTCGCCTGCGCGTCAATCACACCACCAATCCCAATCTGCGCGAGGTCGAGGCGCAGCGACAGGATATCAACCGCATCGTCGCGGGCGCCGACTTGCATCTGGGACCGAATGTCCGCTTCTTCGGCGAAGTCGCGCATGGCGGCATCGCCGGCGAAAATATCGGCGCGCCCGCCGCCACGCTCAGGAACGATGCCATCGTTCAACAGGCCTTTGGCGAGGTCAGCGGCGATGTGGCGGGGATGCAGGTCGGCGCGCGTTATGGTCGTCAGGAGTTTACCGACGGGTCCAACCTGCTGGTGTCGCAACGCGACAACAATACCATCCGCTATGTCCTGAACGGCGTCCGGGGCTGGGTGCGCGGCGCGCGGCTGCGCGCCGACCTGTTCGATTTCGAACTGACCGAATTTGGCGATCAGGGCTTTGGCGACGATCCTTCGGACGATGATACGCGCTTCTCCGGCGCGACCCTGGGCGTCGTGGCGCCCACCGAATGGCTGGGCGGATCGAAGCTTTATTTCGACCCCTTTGTCTGGCGGTTGCACGACGAGCAGCGCTGGGGCGACACGACCGCGCGCGAACGGCGCTGGTTCACCGGCGCACGGCTATGGGGCGATGTCGGACGCGCGACGCTGGACTGGACAGTGAACCATCAGTCGGGCCGGTTCGACAACCGCGAAATCGACGCATGGCAGATCCTCGCGGCCCAGACCTATCGGCTGGGCGCCGGGGCCAGCGCACCGCGAATCGGCTTTCACGCGGATTATGCGACGGGCGGTGGCGGCTATGACCAGGGCACGCTCGGCAACGCGACGACCCCGTTCGGCAACAACATCTATTACAGCTATCAATTGTTCCTGACGCCATCCAACCTGATAACGCTGGCGCCCAATTTCACCTTTGCCCCGGTCAAGGGCGTGCGGCTGACCACCGAATATCAGTTCGCGTGGCGGGAAAATGCGACCGATGCGGTTTATCGCGCCAACGGCCTGCCCTTTGCCGGAACCGAGTTGGTGGAGGGATCAAAGATCGCCGAATCGCTCAGGCTACAACTGGTCTGGTCGATCGCGCCGCGCCTGTCCTTTACCGGCCGATACGAACATCTGGATGCCGGTCCCGTCCTGACACGCGCGGGCTATGCCGGATCGGACTTCGTGGCCGGATGGGTCAGCTTTCGCTTCTGATGGCTGACGCCGGACGCTGGTGACGCTATGGCACGGGCGATGAATCCCGCCCACACAACCCTGCCGATCACCGTTGCGGCACTCTATCGCTTCGCCAGCTTCGCCGACCCCGCAACGATCCGCGCGCCGCTGCTGGCGTTGTGCCGCGAACAGGGCGTGCGCGGCACGTTGCTGCTGGCGCCCGAAGGGATCAACGGCACGATTGCCGGCACGGCGGCGGGGCTGGAGGTCGTCCTCGACCATATCCGTGCGCTGCCCGATTGCGCGGACCTTGATGTCAAGCTGTCGGGCGCGCCCGTCATGCCGTTTCACCGGATGAAGGTTCGCCTGAAGCGCGAGATCGTGACGATGGGGCAGCCCGACATCGACCCGCGCGCCAGTGTCGGCACCTATGTCGATCCCGCCGACTGGAACGCGCTGGTTTCGGACCCGGACACGATCCTGATCGACACGCGCAATGCGTATGAAGTCGCGATCGGCACGTTCGACGGCGCGATCGACCCGCAGACCGAATGCTTTCGCGACTTTCCCGACTGGTTCCGCGACCGCCGCGACGCATTGCTGGGCCAGGGGCGCCAGCCGCGGGTCGCGATGTTCTGCACCGGCGGCATCCGGTGCGAGAAATCGACCGCCTTCCTGAAGCAGGAGGGGGTGGAGCAGGTCTATCACCTGAAGGGCGGCATCCTGAACTATCTTGCCAGCGTGCCCCAGCGGGACAGCCTGTGGCGCGGCGAATGTTTCGTGTTCGACCAGCGTGTGGCGATCGGTCACGGGCTGACGCCCGGCACGCACGCGCTGTGCCATGCCTGCCGCCGTCCGGTCGCCCCGCAGGATCTGGATTCACCGCTTTACGAAGCGGGCGTCAGTTGCCCCGCCTGTCACCGCGAACGCAGCGATGCCCAGCGCGAGGCCTATCGCGAGCGGCAAAGGCAGGAACACCTCGCCGCCGAACGCGGCGCGCCGCATGTCGGCGCAACCTATGACGATCCATTCCCGTCAGAGTGACTGGCTGATGTTAAAGTTGAAGCGCGGACTGATGTTGTCGTTGTCGTAACGCTCACGCGTCATCGGGAACGCGACTTGCAGACCGAGGCTGCTCGCCGGACGGCGAACGCGATCAGGGGCGAACCTGCCCCGACCCGCGCACCAGATATTTGAAGCTGGTCAGTTGCTCCAGCCCGACCGGGCCGCGCGCGTGCATCTTGCCCGTTGCGATGCCGATCTCGGCGCCCATGCCGAACTCGCCGCCGTCCGAAAACTGGGTGGAGGCATTGTGCATCACCACCGCGCTGTCGATCGACAGCAGGAAGCGGCGCGCGGCATCGTCATTCTGCGTCAGAATGGCGTCGGTATGGCCCGACGAATGCGCCGCGACAAAGGCAATGCCCTCCTCCAGCCCGTCGACTATCTTCACCGATGCGATGGCATCGAGATATTCGGTGTCCCAATCCTCGTCGCTGGCCGCGCCAATCCGGGCGTCGATCGCCCGCGCATCGGCATCGCCGCGCAACTGGCAATCGGGCATCGCCTCCACCAGCGCGGGGATCGCGCGACCGGCGATCGCGCGATCGACAACGATGCTTTCGGTCGCGCCGCATACACCCGTCCGGCGCAGCTTGGCGTTGCGGATCACCTGCACCGCCTGATCGACATCGGCATCGGCGTGGACATAGCTGTGGCAATTGCCGTCGAGGTGCAGCAGCGTCGGCACCCGCGCTTCCCGCCGGACCAATTCGACCAGCCCGCGCCCGCCGCGCGGGATCGCAAGGTCGACATGATCGACCGCGCGCAGCAGTTCGCCCACGGCGGCACGATCCGAAGTTCCGACGGTCTGCACGCAATCGCGCGGCAGGCCGGCATCCTCCAGCCCGGCCTGCATACACCCGACAATCGCCGCCGTCGAACGGCTGCTTTCCGATCCGCCGCGCAGGATGATGGCGTTGCCCGATTTGATGCAGAGCGCGCTGGCATCGGCACCGACATTGGGACGCGATTCAAAGATCATGGCGATCACGCCGATCGGCACCGCCACCCGGCGGATGTCCAGCCCGTTGGGCCGTTCGAAATGCGCCAGTTCGCGGCCCACGGGATCGGGCAGCGCCACGATTTCCTCCAGCGCGGTCGCCATCGCCTCAACCCGCTTTTCATCGAGCATCAGCCGGTCGATGAAAGCAGCAGGCTTGTGGTCGCGCACATCGGCGACATCGGCGGCATTCGCTTCGATCAGCGACGGTGCCGCTTCGCGCAGCCGCCGCGCTGCCGACAGCAGCGCCTTGTTGCGCGTATCGGTATCGGCGGTCGCCAGCACGCGCGCAGCCGCCTTTGCCGTGCGGCCCAGTTCGGCCACAAGCGCGGCGGCGTCGGATACCGTCTCGTCGTTGGCGGCTTCGGGCTTGGTCTGCAACAGTGTCATGATTTCGTCTTTCCGGCGCCGGTGCGCCAATTTCGGGAAGAAGGATAGGACGGCCGCCGGGGTCAACGCAATTCGACCGCGCGTGCATAAGCTGCATCAAGGGTCGATCGCATCAGCGCGTCGAGCGCACCGTCGCCGTTCAGCGCATCCAGGCCAGCGGCAGTCGTCCCGTTCTTGCTTGTCACACTGGCGCGAAGCTCGCCCAGATCGTCGCCCGACTGCTGCGCCATCGCGATCGTGCCCGACAGCGTGCCCAGCACCAGCGCGCGCGCGGTGTCCGCGTCGAAGCCAAGCGCACGCGCCGCCTCGACATAGCTGCGCGCGATTTCGAACACATAACCCGGACCCGACCCGGCCACGGCGGTCAGGCGGTCGAGTTGATCCTCGTCGTCGACCCAGATCGCCGTGCCGACCGCCGCCATCAGCGCCTCGACCTGCTCGCGCTGCGCCGGCGTGACCGACAGGTCCGCACACAGGCCACTGACACCCGCACCGACGGCGGCGGGCAGGTTGGGCATGATCCGCACCACCGGCGCATCGCCGCTCAGCGCCTTGAGCCGCGCGATCGACGCCCCTGCCGCGATCGAAGCAACAAAGCCCTGCTCGGCCAGCAGCCCGGCATAAGCGGGCAGCACCTGGTCCAGCAATTGCGGCTTCACCGCGACGATCACCAGATCATACAGTGTGGCATCGGTCGGCGGCGCGTTCAGAAAGGTCACATGCGGCAACGGCCCGCCGCCCGGCTCGGCAGCGGGGTCGACCACGTCGAAACGATGATCGGGAAATTGCCGATCCGCCACCGCTGCCCATTGCGACATCAGCGCCGCGCCCATTTTGCCGTGTCCGACCAATGCGATCCGCAAAAAATATTCTCCCATAGATTAGGCTTAACATCGAGATACGCTCGATCAGTCTGAGATTGCATGGCAAATGCCAGTTTCAACCCCTTGCCAATATAGTTTCAGACGCCACCTGCCTTGCGCGCGGCAGTTTGCCTTAGGCGCTCAAATGTGTATAGGAAATCCATATTTTGAGCGATCCGAAAAGTCAACGGACAGATCATCGAGACGACGTTGTAATATTATCGCTATTGCCATTGATATTATGAATACCGCTGGAGTTATTTGTGAACGAACCGAAACGCATTGTAGTAAAAGTGGGTTCCAGTCTTTTGACCGATCAGGTCCGGCTGACACCGCGTTGGGGGTTCATGCAGCGTGTGCTTGAAGACATCGCGCTGCTTCGGGACGAAGGGTATGAGGTCGTGCTGTGCTCGTCCGGCGCGGTTGCGCTGGGTATGCGGATGATCGACGTGACCCCCGCGACGGCTGGCCTGCGCGACAAACAGGCCGCGGCCGCATGTGGAATGCCGCTGTTGCTCGATGCCTACAAACATATCGGCCACCAGCACGAACTCGACATCGCGCAGATCCTGGTGACGCTCGGCGATTTCGAGGATCATGCCCGCTTCCTGAATACCAAGAACACCGTCCACCGCCTGCTCGATGCCGGCGTGCTGCCGATCATCAACGAAAACGACACCATCACGACCGAGGAAATCCGCGTCGGTGACAATGACCGGCTGGCGGCCAAGGTCGCGCAGATGATCCAGGCGCAGGATCTGGTCATCCTGACCAGCGTCGATGGCCTGTATGACAAGAACCCTTCCGAACCCGGCGCCAAGCTGGTCGAGACGGTGCACGACGTCAGCCAGTATCTGGCCGTGACCAGCGAAGTCAGCGAACTGGGCAGCGGCGGCATGTTGACCAAGATGCAGGCCGCGAACATGGCGCAGAATGCCGGCTGCAACACGCTGATCGCCAATGGTGAGGTCGAAAGCCCCATTTCCTCGGTGCTCAAGGGCGAGCGTCCCTGCACCACCTGTGTCGCGTTCGACGAACCGCTGACCAGCTGGGCGACATGGCTGACCAACCGACTCCAGATGGCGGGCAGCATCGTCATTTCGACCGAAGCGGCCGACGCCATCGATCGCGGCGAGCGTGGCATCGATCGCTATGACGTGCGCTCGGTCACAGGCAATTACGTCAAGGGCGACGTGCTGCACGTCTATGACGAAGCGGGTGTCGAGCGCGCGCGCGGCATGACCGATTTCTCATCCGAACAGACCGCGATCCTGATCCGCAACCTGGACACGCCGGTCAAATCGCTGCTGGGCTATCAGTCGCGCGGCGTGCTGATCGAAAAGACCAACCTGGCGACGCTGGACAGCCGTCAGATCCAGTGGAAGCCGCAGGCGCTCGCCGCCGAGTAATGACGTTGCGACCGGATGCTTGGGTGCGGCGCGGCAAGCTGCTAGAGGGCGCGCCATGCTTAATCTGAACGGCATCACGGTGCGCCTTGGCGGACGCACGATCATCGACGGCGCCAGCGCGCGACTGCCGCCCAAGGGTCGCATCGGCCTGGTCGGGCGCAACGGTGCGGGCAAGACGACGCTGATCCGCGTGCTGACCAACCTGCTCGAACCTGATGGTGGCAGCGTCGACATGCCGCGCGGCGCCACCCTGGGCTATGTCGCGCAGGAAGCGCCCGCGGGTGAGGCGACGCCGTTCGAAACGGTGCTGGCCGCCGATGTCGAACGCGCCGCCCTGCTGGTGGAAAGCGAGACGAGCGAGGACCCCGACCGGCTGGGCGATGTTTACGATCGGCTGATCGCCATCGACGCCTATACCGCGCCGTCACGCGCGGCGCAGATTCTGGTGGGGCTTGGCTTTGACGAGGAAGCGCAGCACCGCCCGCTCAGCAGCTTTTCGGGCGGCTGGCGGATGCGTGTGGCGCTCGCCAGCCTGCTCTTCTCGCGGCCCGACGTGCTGCTGCTCGACGAACCGTCGAACCATCTCGATCTGGAAGCGGTGCTGTGGCTGGAGGACTTCCTCAAAACCTATCCCGCGACGATCCTGCTGGTCAGCCATGAGCGCGACTTCCTGAACAATGTGGTCGATCACATCCTGCACCTGTCGGGCGGCAAGCTGACGCTGTATCCGGGCGGTTATGACTCGTTCGAGCGCCAGCGCGCCGAACGGCAGGCGCAGATCGCCTCGGCCAAGGCCAAGCAGCAGGCCGAGCGCGAGAAGCTGCAGGCCTATGTCGCGCGCAATTCGGCCCGCGCCTCGACCGCGAAACAGGCGCAGTCACGCGCCAAGATGCTGAGCAAGCTGCAACCGATCGCCGAACTGGTCGACGATCCCAGCCTTAGCTTCGACTTTCCCAAACCCGACGAACTGCGCCCGCCGCTGGTCACGCTGGACCTGGCGTCGGTCGGCTATGACGATACACCGATCCTCAAGCGGCTGAACCTGCGGATCGACCCTGACGATCGCATCGCGCTGCTCGGCCGCAACGGCAACGGCAAGACGACGCTGGCGCGGCTGCTGGCGGCGCAACTGGCGCCGATGGATGGCGCGATGAACGCGTCGGGCAAGATGCGCGTCGGCTATTTCACCCAATATCAGGTCGAGGAACTCGACCGCGACGAAACCCCGCTTCAGCACATGACGCTGATGATGAAGGGCGCCAGCCAGTCGGCGGTGCGCGCGCAACTGGGCCGCTTCGGATTCGAGGGGCACAAGGCGACGACGCAGGTCGGCAAGCTGTCGGGCGGGGAGAAGGCGCGGCTGGCGATCGCGCTCATCACCCGCGACGCGCCGCACATGCTGATCCTCGACGAACCCACCAACCACCTCGACGTCGACGCGCGTGAGGCGCTGGTGCAGGCGCTGGCCGCTTATACCGGCGCGGTGGTGATCGTCAGCCATGACCGCCACATGATCGAACTGACCGCCGATCGGCTGGTGCTGGTCGATGGCGGCACCGCGCGTGAGTTCGACGGCTCGCTGGACGATTACATCGCTTTCGTGTTGCGCGGTGATGTCGAGGCAAAGCCGGGGAAGCAGGGCGGCAATGGCCGCTCCAACGC
>NZ_DATJLI010000037.1:0-3753 GCF_035490575.1 Sphingomonas sp.
ACCTGTTCCAGTTCGGCGCGCGCATCGGCTTCCCAGGCGCCGTCGTCCAGCGCCACGATCAGTTCGTGCGGCGCCTCGTCATGCTCGTCCTCGATCGAGCCGACGATCTCTTCGACCAGATCCTCAATCGTGATGAGACCCTCGGTCCCCGAATATTCGTCGAGCACGACGGCCAGATGGGTTCGGCTGGCCTGCATCTGCGCCAGCAGGTCGAGCGTGCCCATCGACTGCGGCACGAACAGGGGCTGGCGGATCAGCGCGTCGAGCGTGTCGGGGGGCGTTTCGCCCGATGCCAGGATCGCGAACACGTCCTTGACGTGCACCATGCCGATCACGTCATCCAGGCTTTCGCGAAAAACGAGCAGGCGGCTGTGCCCCTCGGCCGCGAAACACTGGACCAGATCGGTGAAGCTCGTCTTCTCCTCGACCGCGACGATATCGGCGCGCGGCACGCCGACATCGCCGGCGTCACGCTCCCCGAAATGCAGCAGGTTGCGGATCATCTGCCGTTCGACCGGAGCCAGGTCGCCCGCGATCGGGCGCTCGGCCTCGTCCTCATGCTCGGTAATCACGTCCTCAATGCGCGCGCGCAGCGTTTCGTGATTTTCCTCGCCGAACAGAAAGGCGCGCAGGCCGCGCCAGATGCCGCCATCGGCGGCGGTGCTACTGTCGCCGGGCGTGGCGTTGTTACTCGAACCCTCGGTCATTGGGGGTCTTCAGTCCTCCTCGACGGGGTAGGGGTCGTGCAGACCCAGTTGAGCGAGCGCCGAACGCTCGATCGCCTCCATGGCTTCCGCCTCGGCATCCCCCAGATGGTCATAGCCTAGCAAATGCAGGCAGCCGTGGACAATCAGGTGCGTGGCATGATCGGCGACCGAAATGCCACGTTCCGCCGCCTCGGCCGCGCAGACGCCGTGCGCCAGCACGATGTCGCCCAGCAGCACTTCGCCATCGTCGCTGTTCTGCGTGACGGTATCGAGCAGGTCGGGTTGCACCATCGGAAAGGACAGCACGTTGGTCGGCTTGTCCTTGTCGCGATACTGGCGGTTCAGCACCTGAACCTCGTCGTCGCCGGTCATCCGCACGGCGATTTCGATGGTGGCCGGCGCATCGACCCAGCCGGCATAGGCCGTGCGTTCGATCGCGGCGCGCGCGGCGCGCGCGGCCAGCGCTTCCCAATCGGAGTCGCTCGACCAGTCACCCTCGGCCTGGACGGCCACGTCAAGCATGTCGGTATCCGCTCATGAAGAAATCGCCAGCCCCTGTTGTCCGGCAATACGCGTGAAACCGCAAAGGGTTCACGCGCCGCCCTCATAAGCGTCGACAATGCGCCCGACGATCGGGTGGCGCACCACATCGGCGGTGGTGAAACGCACCATCGCCAGGCTCTGGATGCCCTCCAGCCGCGATACCGCGTCGTTCAGGCCCGATGCCGCGACGCCGCCGGGCAGGTCGACCTGATTGGGATCGCCGCACACCACCATGCGGCTGTTCTGGCCGAATCGGGTCAGGAACATCTTCATCTGCATCGGCGTCGTATTCTGCGCCTCGTCCAGGATGACGAACGCGTCGGACAGCGTGCGCCCGCGCATGAAGGCGATGGGCGCGATCTCGATCTCGCCGCTGGCGATGCGGCGCTCCACCTGCTCGGCGGGCAGGCAATCATACAGTGCGTCGTAGAGCGGGCGCAGATACGGATCGACCTTGTCCTTCATGTCGCCGGGCAGGAAGCCCAGCTTCTCCCCCGCCTCGACCGCCGGCCGCGACAGGATCAGGCGCTGGACGCTGCCGGTAATCAGTTGCGCCACGGCCTGCGCGACAGCGATATAGGTCTTGCCCGTGCCCGCCGGTCCCAGCGCAAAGATGATGTCGTTGCGGACCAGTTCCTGCATGTAGCGGGTCTGGGTCGCCGAACGCGGCACGATGGTTTTCTTGCGCGTGCGAATCATGATCGGCGGCGGGGCCGACGGATCGCGGGATATGATGCCGTCCAGCGTCGGCTCGGAAGCCATCGCGATCACCGCGTCGACCAGGCCGGGGTCGATTTCCTGCCCCTGCAACAGCCGCGCGTGCAGCCCCTGCAACACGTCGCGGGCCAGGGCGACCGATTCGGCGGTTCCCTCGATCCCCACCTTGTCGCCACGCGCGGTGATGTAGACGCCGAGCCGGTTTTCCAGCGACACCAGATTGGTGTCATATTCGCCGAACAATTGCGGCAGCAATTCGGGCCGGTCGAAATTGAGTTCGGTCCGCGATTTCTCGCCCATGCGGGCGGGGACAGGTTTGCGGCTCATGCGGCTCCTGATGAAGCAAGGCGGGGGATCATGCGCCGACAGCTTGGCAGAAGCCGGGCCGCAGCGCCAACCCCCAAACGCCTCATGCTGCCTTTTGGACGCGTTCGACCGACCCGAGCGAATTCGGCCCGGCCTGAACGATCTCGACCTCGACCAGCGAACCGATCGGCGCGTCGGTCATCAGGTGGACCGATTGCAGCCAGGGCGACTTGCCCAGCATCTGTCCGGGCAGCTTGCCGCGCCGTTCGATCAGCACGGTGCAGGTCCGCCCGACGGTCGCTGCGTTGAACGCCGCCTGATCTCGATTCAGCGCGGCTTGCAGACGTTGCAGCCGGTCGTCCATCACATCCGCCGCGACCGCGCCGTCCATGTCGGCGGCGGGGGTGCCGGGCCGGGGACTGTATTTGAAACTGAACGCCTGGGCATAGCCGACCGCGTCGATAAGGCTCAGCGTATCGGCGAACTCGGCATCGGTCTCGCCCGGAAACCCGACGATGAAATCGCCCGACAGTGCGATGTCAGGCCGCGCGGCGCGGATACGCTCGATCAGTTTCAGGTAACTGTCGCGGCTGTGGCTGCGGTTCATCGCCTTGAGCACCCGGTCATTGCCCGCCTGCACCGGCAGATGCAGGAACGGCATCAGCTTTTCGACCTCGGCATGGGCGCGGATCAGGCCGTCGGTCATGTCATTGGGATGGCTGGTGGTATAGCGGATGCGGTGCAGGCCCTCTACCGGCGCGAGCGCATGGATCAGCGCCTCCAGCCCGTTGTCGTCGGCGTCGCGCCAGCCGTTGACGTTCTGCCCCAGCAGCGTGATTTCGCGCGCACCGGCATCGACCAGCGCTTTCGCCTCGTCGACGATCGCCGCCATCGGGCGGCTGACCTCGGCCCCGCGCGTGTAGGGGACGACGCAATAGGTGCAGAACTTATCGCACCCTTCCTGCACCGTCAGGAACGCCGATGGCGCCACCCGGCGGCGGCGGGGCAGCGCGCCGAACTTCGATTCGGCGGGCATGTCGGTGTCGAGTGCCGCCCCCGCGCCCGATGCCGCGCGCGCGACCAGTTCGGGCAGGTTGTGATAGGCTTGCGGCCCGACCACTACGTCGACCTTGGCGCGGCGGACGATCTCCTCTCCCTCCGCCTGCGCGACGCAGCCCGCGACCGCGATCATCGGCGCGCGCCCCCGCGCCCCGGCCTGTTTTCGGAGGCGGCCGATATCGGAATAGACCTTTTCGGTCGCCTTTTCGCGGATATGGCAGGTGTTGAGCACGACCAGATCGGCGGCGTCGGCATCGTCGGTCGCGGTCATGCCCTGCGCGGCCATCAATTCGCCCATGCGCTCGCCGTCATAGACATTCATCTGACAGCCGAACGACTTGACGTGAAAGGTTTTGGGATTGGTCTTCATCGCCGCGCCTATAGCGTTGGTGCCCGCCCGCGTCACGCCGCCGGGCGACGG
>NZ_DATJLI010000038.1:0-11149 GCF_035490575.1 Sphingomonas sp.
CGTCATAGCGGTGCGGCGGCCCGGCGTCACCCCGGCGCTTTGGGCCGGGGTGAACGCCAGCGGTCACGCGACCGGCTGGCCCGGTGCGATGTCCGGCCCGCCCGGCTGGGGGGAGGGCACGTCGATGTCGGGCGCGATCGGCGGGGTTTCCGATGGCGGCGTGTCGGGAATGCCCGGCGTTGTCGGTTCCGCCGGGGTGCCGGGGTGCGGCGGCGCTTCGGGCGGGGGCGCGGTGGGCTGGCCGGGTGTCGAGGGTTCGGCCGGGGTTTCCGGTGGGATCGGGGGTTCGACGGGCATGGTTGTTTTCTCCTGGTTCGGATGCCTCAACGAACGTCGCGCGACAGTGTTGCCGCACGCGCCCTTGTTTGCGCGTGCCTTGCTGCTATAGACGCCCGCTGACCGGCGGTGTCCTCTTCTGATGCGGGCGTGGCGGAACTGGTAGACGCGCTGGATTTAGGTTCCAGTATCGCAAGATGTGGGGGTTCGAGTCCCTTCGCCCGCACCAGGCTCCGCTCCGAGGCTTCGGATGCGTGACGCCGCTATGCCGATTCAACCAGACGAAAGCGCGAACCCGAAGAATGCAGACTGTCGAGACGTTGAACGAGGGCCTCAAGCGCGCCTACACGCTCACCATCACCGCCGGCGAGATCGACGGCAAGGTGGAGGCAGAGGTCAAGCGCGTGGCGCCGACGATCCGTATGCCCGGCTTCCGCCCCGGCAAGGTGCCCGCCAACCTGATCCGCAAGATGCACGGCCCCGCGCTGGCGCAGGACGCGCTGAACAGCTCGATCCAGGACGGCATCCAGCAGTTGATCGCCGACAACAAGCTGCGCCCCGCGATGCAGCCCTCGGTCGAGCTGGCCGATGGTTACGAGCCGGGCCAGGACGCCGAGATCAAGGTCGAGCTGGAAGTGCTGCCGCAGGTGCCGACGCCCGCGATCGACGGCCTGAAGCTCGAGCGGCTGATCGTCCCCGTTCCGGAGGAACGCGTCGACGAACAGCTCCAGCAGCTCGCCAGCGGCCAGAAGAAGTGGGAAGATGCCGAGGGCCGCGTCGCCGAAACCGGTGATCTGGTGGTCATGGATTTCGTCGGCAAGGTCGACGGCGTCGCGTTTGACGGCGGCACGGGCGAGGACATGTCGGTCGAAATCGGCACGGGCCGCCTGATCCCCGGTTTCGAGGATCAGCTGGTCGGCGTGAAGGCCGGCGACGAAAAGCAGATCGAAGTCACGTTTCCCGAGGATTACGGCGTCGACACGCTGGCGGGCAAGCCCGCGACGTTCGACCTGACGATCAAGGCGGTGCAGACCGCGGGCGAGACTGTGATCGACGACGAATTCGCCAAGACGCTGGGCCTGTCCGATCTCGACCAGCTCAAGGGGCTGCTGCGCGGCCAGCTCGAGAACGAGACGGGCCAGCTGACCCGCACCCACATGAAGCGCAAGCTGCTCGACCAGCTGGCCGAAGGGCACGACTTCGAAGTGCCGCCGTCCATGGTCGAGGCCGAATTCGCCCAGATCTGGCAGCAGCTGGAGCACGAAGCCGGCCATGAGGCCGATCCCGAAGCGGCGATGAAGGAGCTGGAGAGCGAGCGCGACGATTATCACAAGATCGCCGTCCGCCGCGTGCGCCTGGGCCTGCTGCTGTCCGAAATCGGGCAGGCCAACGGTGTCGAGGTCACGCAGGCCGAGATGCAGCGCCTGGTGATGCAGGCCGCTCAGCAATATCGCCCCGAAGACCGCGACCGGTTCATGCAATATATCCAGCAGGAGCCGATGGCCGCCGCCCAGCTTCGCGCGCCGCTTTATGAGGACAAGGTCGTCGATTTCCTGTTCGACAAGGCCGAAGTGACCGAGCGCGAAGTCACGCGGGAGGAACTGGAAGCCGCGATCGAGGCCGAGGATGGCAATGTCCCGCACGTCCATGGTCCTGACTGCGACCACGACCACGACCACGACCACGACCACGACCACGCGCCCGCCAAGAAGAAACCGGCGGCGAAGAAGGCCAAGGCGACCGAAGTGACCGACGCCGATGTCGAGCCGGCTGCTGCGGACGCACCGGCCGAGGCAGAGGCGCCCAAGAAGAAGGCCGCGACCAAGAAGGCCGCGACCAAGAAGGCCGCCGACGCGCCTGCCGAGGAAGCGGACGCGCCCAAAAAGGCTCCGGCCAGGAAAAAGGCGGATGGCGACGCTGCCGAGGCGACCGACGCCGCGCCGAAGAAGAAGGCTCCGGCGAAGAAGAAGGCCGCCGACGCCGAGTGACGTTGCCTCCCCGTTCGCCCTGAGCTTGTCGAGGGGCGGTCCGTCTGGAACGAGAAGGGCGGGGCTTGGACAGGTTCAGCCCGAACGGGGACAGCGTGACCGAACAGCATGACCAGTCGGCAGGATCGCCCCGCATCGCGGTGATCCTGCCCTGTTATAACGAGGAAGCTGCGATCGGCCAGACGGTTGCCGGCTTCCGCGCCGCGCTGCCGGGTGCGCGCATTTACGTCTATGACAATAATAGCCGCGACCGCACGGTCGACGTCGCCCGCGCCGCCGGTGCGATCGTCCGCACCGAACGCGTGCAGGGCAAGGGCGCGGTGGTGCGGCGCATGTTTGCCGATGTCGATGCCGACATTTATGTGATCGCCGACGGCGACGCTACCTATGACGCCGCGTCGGCGCCTGCGCTGGTCCGACGGCTGATAGACGAACAGCTCGACATGGTGGTCGGCAGCCGCGTGCACGAAGCCGCCGCGGCCTATCGCCGCGGGCATCAGTTCGGCAACAAGGCGCTGACAGGGATGCTGGCGCGGCTGTTCGGGCGCAGCTTTACCGATATCCTGTCGGGCTACCGCGTTTTTTCGCGTCGCTTCGTCAAGAGTTTCCCGGCGCTGTCGGCGGGGTTCGAGATCGAGACCGAGATCAGCGTCCATGCGCTGGAACTCAAGATGCCGGTTGCGGAAATCACGACGCCCTATTTCGAGCGCCCGGAAGGTTCGGCGTCGAAGCTGTCGACCTATTCGGACGGCTGGCGCATCGCCCGCACGATCGCGACGCTGTATCGGATCGAGCGGCCATTGCTGTTTTTCGGCGCGATCGGCGGCATGCTGGCATTGCTGGCGGTCATCCTCGCGATACCGCTCGCGCTCACCTATCTTCGGACCGGTCTCGTGCCGCGCTTTCCGACCGCTATATTGGCGACCGGCCTGATGATCCTGGCCTCGCAGTGCCTGTTCGCCGGATTGACGCTGGATACGGTCGTGCGCGGCCGGCGCGAGGTGCGGCGGCTGGCCTATCTGGCCTATCCGGCGCCGGGCGATGCGGGCTGACGCGCGGCGGGGCTTGCGCGGTCGGATGCGAGCGCCGATGTAGGCGTTTCGCAATCAACCGAGCGGGATTTCCATGCACGACCCTATGAGCGTCCTTCAGAACGCCCTCGTCCCCATCGTCATCGAACAATCGAGCCGTGGCGAGCGCAGCTTCGACATCTATTCGCGGCTGCTGCGCGAACGCATCATCTTTGTCGTGGGTCCGGTCGAGGATCACATGGCCTCGCTCATCACCGCACAGCTGCTGTTCCTGGAATCGGAAAATCCGAAGAAGGACATCTGGATGTATATCAATTCGCCGGGCGGCGTCGTCACGGCGGGCATGGCGATCCATGACACCATGCAATATATCCGGCCGCGCGTCGGCACCGTCTGCATCGGCCAGGCGGCATCGATGGGCAGCTTCCTGCTGGCCGCGGGCGAACCGGGGCTGCGCGTGGCGCTGACCAATGCGCGGATCATGATCCATCAGCCGTCGGGCGGCGCGCAGGGCATGGCCAGCGACATTCAGATCCAGGCGAAGGAAATCCAGCGCATCAAGGATCGGATGAACGCGCTCTACGTCAAATATACCGGCAAGTCGCTGGAAGAGATCGAACGGGCGATGGACCGCGACACCTTCCTCGAAGCCGAAGAAGCCAAGGCGTTCGGCCTGGTCGATGAAGTCTATGAGAAGCGGCCCTCCCCGACCGAGGATGCGTCGGCCGCCTGACCGGCGCTTGACGTTGCCGGGGGACGAACACATTTTGTCGATTGTCCCCCGGCATCCGACGTGTAGAGTTGCGCGCTGAAAGCGGATTCCCCGAACATCGGGTATCGGGACATACGGGCGCCTCGCCGGATCAGGGGCTGAAAGGTTGCCCCGCCATCCGGGGCAGATGGTGAGTGAATGACGAAACTGAGCGGTGGCGACTCCAAGAGCACCCTCTATTGCTCGTTCTGCGGCAAGTCGCAGCACGAGGTCCGCAAGCTGATTGCCGGTCCGACCGTCTTCATTTGCGACGAGTGCGTGGAGCTTTGCAACGACATCATCCGTGAGGAAACGAAGTCGGCGCTGGTCAGCAAGAAGGACGGTGGCGTGCCGACGCCGCAGGAAATCTGCGACGTGCTGGATGATTATGTCATCGGCCAGAGCCGTGCCAAGCGCGTGCTGTCGGTGGCGGTGCACAATCACTACAAGCGGCTGAACCACGGCGCCAAGGGTGCTGACGTTGAGCTGTCCAAGTCGAACATCCTGCTGGTCGGGCCGACCGGTTGCGGCAAGACGCTGCTGGCGCAGACGCTGGCGCGCATCCTCGATGTGCCGTTCACCATGGCGGATGCCACGACGCTGACCGAGGCGGGTTATGTCGGCGAGGATGTCGAGAACATCATCCTGAAGCTGCTTCAGGCATCGGATTACAATGTCGAGCGTGCCCAGCGCGGCATCGTCTATATCGACGAGATCGACAAGATCAGCCGCAAGGCCGAGAACCCGTCGATCACGCGCGACGTGTCGGGCGAAGGCGTGCAGCAGGCACTGCTCAAGCTGATGGAGGGCACCACCGCATCGGTCCCGCCACAGGGTGGGCGCAAGCATCCGCAGCAGGAGTTCCTGCAGGTTGACACGACCAACATCCTGTTCATCTGCGGCGGCGCGTTCAGCGGTCTTGAGAAGATCATTGGCGACCGTTTGCAGGGCAAGTCGATCGGTTTCGGCGCTTATGTCGCCGCACCCGAGGAACGCCGCACCGGCGAGACATTGCGTCAGGTGGAGCCGGAGGATCTCCTCAAGTTCGGGCTGATCCCCGAATTTGTCGGCCGTTTGCCGGTGATCGCGACGCTGGAGGATCTGGATACGGCCGCGCTGGTCAAGATCCTGACCGAGCCGAAGAACGCGTTGGTCAAACAATATCAGAAGCTGTTCGACATGGAGGGCGTGAAGCTGGGCTTCAACGACGACGCGCTCGCCGCCGTGTCCAAGCGCGCGATCGAGCGCAAGACCGGCGCACGCGGGCTTCGCTCGATCCTGGAAGGCATATTGCTCGACACGATGTTCGACCTGCCCGGCATGGACGGCGTGGACGAAGTGATGGTCGACAAGGACGTGGTGGAAGGGCGCAAGGAACCGGTCCGCGTTTACACGAAGAAGGAAAAGGCGGGCGGCGCCGCCTGATCGACCACCGGTCGGGTCAAGAGAAGCGCGGGTTCCGCCCGCGCTTTTTTTGTGCACCGCAGCGTTTATCGTTAAAATCGCTCGCTTCGCCGCGATGCGTCGTTGAAGAGGGCGGATTTGGTTACGGATATTAACCCTTAAACGTCATCCTCGATTCACGTTCAAAAATCGAAAGAGTGATCGCCGCCTGTGCCGGTCGCCGCGATGCCAGATGGGGAGCCGATCAATGCGTTTCGCCGCAACGCGCGGTATCTTGATGCCGCAAAGCCTGAAGATGCGGATCTTCGCGATCTGCTTCATCGGCACGCATGTTCCGTTGCTCAGCTTTGTCGCGCGTCAGGTGTCGAACGGACAGGTGAATGGCGCCGATCTGGCGGTCCTGCTGGTCGCCACATTGGTCGGCACCGCGGGTGCGCTTTACGGCATCAACGCCCTGCTCTCGCCGCTTCGCCTGTCGATCGAGGGAATCGATTCGATCGGACGCGGCGAGCCGGTCTCGATCCCGCCGATCGAAGGCGTGGATGAGATCAGCGTGTTGCTGCGCCGCGTTAACGAGGCTGCGGCATCGGTTCAGTCGCGGCTGAACACGCTGGACCATGCAGCGCACCGCGATCCGTTGACGGCGCTGCTCAACCGGCGCGGATTCTTCGCCGAGGTCGATCCGCTGTTCGCCGCACGTGTGGGCGGGGCCTTTGCAATCATCGATCTCGACCGGTTCAAGGCAGTCAACGACCAGTTCGGACACGCCGCCGGCGACCGGGTGCTGCGCGATTTCGCCAATCGCCTTGCCGCGACATGCGGGCGCGACGCGGTGATCGCGCGATGGGGCGGGGAGGAGTTCGTCGCCTTTTTCCCCCGCGCCACTGAGGCGGATACGCAAGTGCGGCTGGCCGAATTGCTGCGATCGATCGAAACGATGGCGATCGGCCCGGCCGGCTTTCCGCCGCTGACCTTTTCGGCCGGCCTGGTCGAAGCGGGCAGCGAATCGGTCGAGCGCACCGCCGAACGCGCCGACGCCGCGCTTTATGCCGCCAAGCGCGCGGGCCGTGCTCAGGTGCTGGTCGAACGCGATCTGGTGGCGCGCGCGGTCGCCACCTGATCGCGTTGTCGGGTCGCCAGAACCAGTCCCGCCGCGATCTGAACGAGTGCGTAAACGCGCCGCCGCCCCGGTCGGTCGCGAAACGGCGCGACCAGTTGCTCGGCGCCCATCGCGTCATCCTGCCACAAGGCGACATGACGACGCGGCTGAACCAGGCCCAGCAATCCGTCTCCGATCATGAAGGTCGCGGCCATTTCGGCGGCCCTTCCTTGCCAGTTCGGCATCCTTCTTCCTTTCACGCTGCCTTACGCAACCAACGCGCGAACGGCGCATTCGTTGGGTATCAGCCATGCAGGGAGATGAAATGAGCGGCATCAGCGCCGAAGGACAGCAGACCGCCACGCCGGCCGTCGCGCGAAAGTTGCTTGACAAGCACATGCTGCCGATCTGGTCGCTGGCGATGCCGGCGCTCGGCCTGATCGCGATCGCGCTGTCGCTTGGCAAGATGGGCGGTTGGGGCGTGATCGTCGCTTCGGTCATTCTGATCGGCGCGGTGCTCGCCGCCGTGCATCATGCCGAAGTCGTCGCGCACCGGGTCGGCGAGCCGTTCGGCACGCTGGTGCTGGCGGTCGCGGTGACGGTGATCGAGGTGTCGCTGATCGTGTCGCTGATGACATCGGGGGGCGGCGATGCCGCGACGCTGGCGCGCGACACGGTGTTCGCCGCGATCATGATTATCCTGAATGGCATCGTCGGCATCTGCCTGCTGGTGGGCGGCGTGCGGCACCATGAACAGACCTTTGCCCTGAAGGGGGTCAGCGCCGCGCTGTGCGTGCTGGCGGCAATGGCGGTGCTGAGCCTGATCCTGCCGAACTACACGCTGTCGGCGCCGGGGCCGTTCTTCACGCCGTCACAGCTGATCTTTACCGCCGTCGTGTCGTTGACACTGTATGCGACGTTCGTGCTAATCCAGACTGTCCGGCACCGCGACTATTTCCTGCCCGGCGACATTCACGACATTGACGAGGATACGCACGCCGATCCGCCGACCAACGGACAGGCGTGGCTGGCGTTCGCAGTCCTGATCGCGGCGCTGGTGTCGGTGGTGCTGCTGGCCAAGGATCTGGCGCCGACGCTGGAGCGCGCCGTGTTGTCGGCGGGCCTGCCGCTGGCGCTGGTCGGTGTTGCGATCGCGGGGCTGGTGCTGGCGCCCGAAAGCCTCGCCGCCGTTCGCGCCGCCCGGCGCAACCGGTTGCAGACCAGCCTGAACCTGGCGCTGGGATCGGCGCTGGCAACGATCGGCCTGACGATTCCGGCTGTGGCCATCGCCTCATTGATGCTGGGCCTGCCGATCGCGCTGGGGATCGATGCAAAGTCGATGACGCTGCTGGGCCTGTCGCTGATCGTTGCGGTGCTGTCGCTGGGCACGGGGCGGACGACGGTGTTGCAGGGCATGGTCCATCTGCTGATCTTCGCCAGCTATCTGTTCGTGACCGTCATTCCCTGATCGCCGGGTAGCCGCCGCAGCACGCGCATCATCGGGTCCACCAGGACGCTTGTGCCAGCGGGCACGTTCAGCGTCGCGCGGCCGTCGACCATCGGCAGGCGCGTTATCGCGTCCCCGACCTGAACCTCGACCGGCAGCGGGAAGGGGCGACCATGCGCCGCGCGCCACTCAAGGGTCAGGGTGTCGCCTTCGCGCCGCTCGACCAGTTCGGGCAAAGCGGCATGGCGCAGATAGGCGTCGAGGAACCAGCCCATCTCGCGGCCGGTCACGTCGTTCAGGATGGCGCGATATTCGGCGGTCGAGGTGAATCGCGGGCGGAAATTGCCCGGCTTCGGGTCGCTGCGACCATAGACGACGCGGCGGGTAACTTCGCCGAATGCGGCGTCGCCGAGCAGGCCGCGCAGCGTGTGCAGCATCCACGCGCCCTTGAAATAGATGTCGCCGCCGGGTCCGTTCACATCGTCATAGACCGCGCTTTCGTCGCGCGGGCCGCCCGACACCATGGCATGGCGGTTGGCGATGCGCTTGCGGTCGCCCACCAGCATCGCGATGTAACGGGCAT
Organism: Sphingomonas sp.; assembly: GCF_035490575.1. GTDB lineage: Bacteria > Pseudomonadota > Alphaproteobacteria > Sphingomonadales > Sphingomonadaceae > Sphingomonas. Next base: position 8,580 of record NZ_DATJLI010000038.1, read on the forward strand.
AGCCTTCGCGGTGCAGGCCATAGAGCGGCTGCATATATTGCGCGTAGCTCTCGTGCAGCCAGAAATCGTCCCAGTCGGCGACGGTCATCTGATTCGCGAACCATTCATGCGCCAGTTCGTGGTGCAGCAGCCAGTCGAACCCCTCCGGCGCCCTTTTATAGGCGTTGCCATAGGCGTTGATCGTCTGGTGCTCCATGCCCAGATGCGGCGTTTCGACCACCCCCAGCTTCTCATCGGCAAAGGGGTAGGGGCCGACGACCGTTTCAAAGAAATCGACCATCGGCCCGAACTCGGCGAACAGCCCGCGCGCCTGTTCGGCATTGCCGCGCAGATGCCAGAAATGCAGCGGGATCGTATTGCCGAACCGGCTGCGATGCATTGCCGTCAACTCGGCATAGGGACCGATGTTTAGCGCGACGGCATAGGTATTGGGCTGGCGCGCGCGCCAGTGCCAGCGGGTGCGGCCATCGGTCAGCGTGTCGACCCCGATCAGCCGTCCGTTCGACGGCGCCTGCAATCCGGCGGGCACGGTGATGTGCAGGTCGGCCTGCGCCGGCTCGAAGCTCGGCGCGTCGATGCACGGCCAGAACAGGTCGCATCCCTCGCCCTGAACGGCGGTTGCGATCCATGGTTCGCCGCCGGGTGCGGTCGACCAGACAAAGCCGCCATCCCATGGCGCACGCACCGCGACATGCGGCACGCCGGCATAGGTGATGCGCGCGACGATCCGTCCCCCCGCCGCGACCGGCGCGGGCAGGTCGATCGTCATGCGGCCTTCGGGATTGCGCCACGCGCCCTTCGCCAGCGCCCGGCCATCGATCGCGATGCCGCTGACCGGCAGGTTGCGGTCGAGGTCGAGCAACAGTTTTCGCAACGGTGCGCGTGTAGTGAAGGTCAGCGTGGCGACGCCGCCGATCGCCTGTCGGTCGGGGAATATCTCCCATGACAAATCGGCATGGTCGAAACGCAGCATCCCCTGTTCCGGCGCGACCGGCCCGCCCGACCGCGCGGTTTGCGGTGTCAGCGGCGGCTTGCCCGGATCGGGCGCGGCGGCAGTCAGGGCCAGTGCGGCGAACAGAGCGGTCACCCCCCGATTGATGGCTTGCGCCCGCACCCCATATAGAGTGCAAAGGGTGCCCCCATCGGGCGCCGTCGGAGAGTCCATGAAGTCCGTTTATCCCGTTCTGCCGCTTCGCGACATTGTCGTTTTCCCGCACATGATCGTGCCGCTGTTCGTCGGCCGCGACAAGTCGGTGGCCGCGCTCGAAGCCGCGATGGCCGAAGACAAGATGATTTTTCTGGTCGCACAGCTCGATCCGTCGAACGACGATCCCGCGCGCGACGACCTGTATGACACCGGCGTCACGGCGGAAGTGCTGCAACTGCTCAAGCTGCCCGACGGCACCGTGCGCGTGCTGGTCGGCGGGCGCGATCGTGCCCGGCTCGACACGCTGGAGACCCGCGACGGCTATATCGCCGCCACGATCGAACCGGTCGAGGAAGCCGAGGCCGAGGGCACCGAAGTGCAGGCGCTGATGCGCTCGGTGCTCGACCAGTTCGAGAATTACGCCAAGCTCAATCGCAAGCTGCCCGCCGAAACCGCGGTGCAACTGGGCGAGCTTGAGGATGCCGGGCGGCTGGCCGATGCGGTCGCGGGCAACATTGCGGTCAAGGTGTCGGACAAGCAGTCGCTGCTGGTCGAAAACGACCCGCGCAAGCGGCTGGAGATGGTGTTCGCCTTCATGGAGGGCGAGTTGGGTGTGTTGCAGGTCGAGAAGAAGATTCGCAGCCGCGTCAAGCGCCAGATGGAGAAGACGCAGCGCGAATATTATCTCAACGAACAGCTGAAAGCGATCCAGCGCGAGCTGGGCAATGAGGGCGAGGAAGGCGAAGGCGACGAGATCGCCGAGCTGACTCAGAAGATCGCCACACTCAAGCTGTCGAAGGAAGCGCGCACCAAGGCGACCGGCGAGCTGAAAAAGCTCAAGACGATGGCGCCCATGTCCGCCGAGGCGACGGTTGTCCGCAACTACCTCGACGTGCTGCTGGGCCTGCCGTGGGGCAAGAAGTCCAAGCTGAAAAAGGATCTGGTCGAGGCTGAGAATATCCTCGACGCAGACCATTATGCGCTGGAAAAGGTCAAGGACCGGATCGTCGAATATCTGGCGGTGCAGGCGCGCACCAACAAGCTGAAGGGGCCGATCCTGTGCCTCGTCGGCCCGCCGGGCGTGGGCAAGACCAGCCTGGGCAAGTCGATCGCGCGGGCGACCGGGCGCGAGTTCATTCGCCAGTCGCTGGGCGGCGTGCGTGACGAGGCCGAGATCAGGGGCCATCGCCGCACCTATATCGGCTCGCTGCCGGGCAAGATCGTGTCGAACCTCAAGAAGGCCGGCACGTCGAACCCGCTGTTCCTGCTCGACGAGATCGACAAGCTGGGTCAGGACTTCCGCGGCGATCCTGCCTCGGCGCTGCTCGAAGTGCTCGACCCCGAGCAGAACAACAAGTTCAACGACCATTATCTCGAGATCGACATCGATTTGTCCGACGTGATGTTCGTGACCACCGCGAAC
>NZ_DATJLI010000039.1:0-10581 GCF_035490575.1 Sphingomonas sp.
GCCCAGCCGCGCCTCGGCCAGGACTTCACCGCCGCAACGGTCGATCATGCCACCGTCGTGATTGCCCGTGATCCAGACGAACCGCCGCCGGGCGGTCAGCGCGCCGAATGCCGGCAGCACCAGCTTGGTCGCGCTGGCGACGAAGCAGCGGCGCGCGACCAGCCGCCCGCGCACCGCTACGCGCAGCTTGGGGTGCCAGTGGCCGGACAGCTCCGCCGCGACCTCTGCCGGGTCGGCTTCATGGCGCAGGATCAGGTCGCCCAGCCGCGCCTCGGCCAGGACTTCACCGCCGCAACGGTCGATCATGCCAGCGTCGTGATTGCCCGTGATCCAGACGAACCGCCGCCGGGCGGTCAGCGCGCGCAGGCCCGCCTGCACCGCTTGCGGCAGTCGCTCGCAACCGGCGGCGTCGTGGAAACTGTCGCCCAGGCACCAGATTTCCGCCGGGTCGCACCGCGCCACCACGCCCTGCAGCGCCGCGAGCGTGGCGAAGCTGTCATATGGCGGCAGCATCTGCCCCTTGCTGGCGAACCAGCTCGCCTTTTCGAAATGCAGGTCGGCGACCATCAGCGCCCGGCGCGCGGGCCAGTAAAGCGCGCCCTCCGCCATCGCGGCAAAGGCATGATCGGCGAACGAAAACGGAACCATCGCCCCGCTATGCCGCGCGGCGGTGCCACGCGCAACGCCGATCAGCGCATCATCCGGGCCATCATGCCCGGCGATCGTCCGGGTCGAGGGAGCAGGAAGCGGACTTCGCGATTGGGGAAATCGATCCGCACCTGTCGAAACAGCTTCATCGCATCCATGCCAAGGAACAGCGCGGGCCGGTCATCCAGTTTCAACCGCGAGAAAGGCGCCACGTCGGCAAAGGCGACCGGCAGCGCCCGCACGTCGATTCCACCGATCTTGACGCGCGGGACGATACGATATTGAGCCGTGATGATGCCGCCGGTGACGCTCATGATCTGGATCGGCAGACCGGCCGTCGCTTGGTCCTCGACCAGTTTCAACAGCGCCGAATTGCCGACACTGACCGACGTGCCGGTATCCAGCACGACGCTGATCCGCTTGCCGGCATAGCGCGCATCGGTGACGATCAAGCGGCCCATCATCGACTTTGCTGTCACCACGATTTCGTCCGGGGCGGCCGAGCGCTGGCGGCGGCGCGATTTCTGCACATGCATCCGCCGCTGGTCGAAATCGATCAGCAGCGCGTTGTTGGCCAGGCTGTCCAGCCCGACCAGCCCGTCAGCACCCAGATGAACGGCTTCCAGTTGCGGCGCCTGAATCGCGGTCGCGCGGGGCACCGCGTCGATCTCCAGCGACGCGATCTGCACCGTCGAAACAGGCACCACGCCCGTCATCGCGGCGACATTGACGGTGCGGCCCACCGACAGGCCCAAGGTCGTCGCGGCCTGTCGCGAGATGACGGTGCGCTCCGCGCCGGTGTCGATCACGAACTGGAACGGCCCGACACCATTGACGCGCACGGGCACGCGCATCCGCTCCTCATGTTCGGCAAACGCCAGATACTCGCCCGCTTCTTCCAGTATTTTCAGCGGATCGGGCGGCGCTTGCGCCTCCTGCGCCGCGCCGCCGCCCGACAGTGCAAGCAATAGCGCGGCAGGGGCGCAAAGGTGCAGCATAAACGCAGCATAACATGCAGCGCACCGGCGCGAAAGCAGCGCCCCGCCGGTCTTTAGTCCACTCGCATTGCCTCGTTCGCCAATGCCTCCGCCTCGATCAGCAATTCGTCGTCCACGCTTCCCTGCGCCACCCGCTCACGTCCGATCAGCACCAGCACCGGCACCGCCAGCGGGCTGACTCGCTCAAGGTCGACATGCACCATCGTGTCGGCGGCGCGGTCGAGCAGGTCGGCCAGCCGCCCCACATCGGTCATCCGCGCGCGCGCATCGTCCCAGGCGGCCTGAAGCAGCAGATGGCCGGGTTCGTATTTCCGCAGCACGTCGTAAATCAGATCGGTGGAAAAGGTCACTTGCCGCCCGGTCTTCTTCTTGCCGGGAATCTGCCGCTCGACCAGCCCGCCGATCACCGCCACTTCGCGGAACGCACGTTTCAGCAGGGCCGAACCCTGCACCCATTCGACGAACTCATGTTCCAGAATGTCGGGCGAAAACAGCGCGGCCGGGTCGGTTATCGGCTCAAGCCCGTAACAGGCCAGCGCATAATCGTTGGACACGAACCCCATCGGCTTCAGCCCCATCGCCTCCATCCGGCGGGTGATGAGCATTCCCAGCGACTGGTGCGCGTTCCACCCCTCGAAACTATAGGCGACCATGTAATGCCGCCCCTCACGCGGAAAGGTCTCCACCAGCAACTGCCCCGGTGCGGGCACGACCGACCGGCGGTCCTGCATCTCCAGCCAGTCGCGCACATCGTCCGGGAAGCGCGCCCATTCGCCGCGGTCGTGCAGGAAGGTGCGGACCCGGTGCGCCAGATTGGTCGACAACGGCATCCGCGCACCGACATAGGTGGGGATGCGCGCAGGGCGCGCGGTGGCGCGCACCAGCAGGTCCAGTTGGTCGATCCGCTCGACCTCAAGGCTCATGCCCGCAAAGAAGAACGTGTCGCCCGGCGACAGGGTGGCGGCGAAATATTCCTCCACCGTGCCCAGCGCACGGCCGTTCTTGAAGCGCACATTCAGCACCGGCGCATCGACAATGATCCCCGCGTTCAGCCGGTGTTGCGTCACGAAACGCGGATGGCTGACGCGCCACAGCCCGTCCGCGCCCCTGGTCAGCCGCTTGAACCGGTCATAGGCGCGCAGGGCATAGCCGCCATCGGCGATGAAGCCCAAAACCCGCTCGAACATGTCCGCGTCCAGCGCGGAATAGGGCAGCGCCGACTGAACCTCCGTCAACATTGCTGCGGCGTCGAACGGCTCGGCACAGGCGCACGCCATCAGATGCTGGGCCAGCACGTCCAGCGCGCCGGGACGGAAAATGTCGGGGTCCAGTTCCCCCGCCTCTACCGCGTCCAGCGCCGCGCGGGCCTCCAGATATTCGAACCGGTTGCCGGGGACGAGGATCGCCTCCGACGCTTCGTCCAGCCGGTGATTGGCCCGCCCGATCCGCTGGAGCAGCCGCGACGATCCCTTGGGTGCGCCCATCTGGATCACGCAATCGACATTGCCCCAGTCGACGCCCAGGTCGAGGCTGGCGGTCGCGACCAGCGCGCGCAGGCGACCATCGGCCATGGCCCCTTCGACCTTGCGCCGCGCTTCCACCGCAAGACTGCCGTGATGGACGCCCATCGGCAGATTGCCGTCATTCACTTTCCACAGATCCTGAAAGATCAGCTCGGCCAGACTGCGGGTATTGCAAAATACCAATGTGGTGCGATGCCCCTCGACCTCGCGCATCACCTGCGGTGCGGCATAGCGGCCCGAATGGCCCGACCATGGCACCCGGTCCTCCGGCAGCAGGATCGAGATATTGGGCGGCGCGCCGGCCTCCCCCGTCACCAGCGACACGGTGTCGATGTCGCCGTCCGGGGCCAGCCACGCGCGATAACCGTCAGCATCGGCCACTGTCGCCGACAGCGCCACGCGGCGCAGCCCCGGCGCGAACCGCTGCAATCGCGCGAGTGTCAGCGACAGCAGGTCGCCGCGCTTGCCGGTGGCAAAGGCGTGCACCTCGTCGATCACCACCGTCCTCAGCCCCGCGAACATCGCCGCGCTGTCAGGATAGCTGATGAGCAGGCTGAGCGATTCAGGCGTGGTCAGCAGGATGTGCGGCGGCTTTGCCCGCTGCCGCGCCTTGCGGTCGCTGGGCGTGTCGCCGGTGCGCGCCTCGACCGTGATGGGCAGGCCCATCTCCTCAATCGGGATCAACAGGTTGCGGCGAACATCGACCGCCAGCGCCTTGAGCGGGGAGATATACAGCGTGTGCAGCCCATCGTGCGGGGCTTGTGTCAGTTCGGTCAGTGTCGGCAGGAACCCCGCCAGCGTCTTTCCCGCGCCCGTTGTCGCCACCAACAGCGCGTGACGCCTGGCGCGCGCGGCGGCCAGCATGTCGGTCTGATGGCGACGCGGGCGCCAGCCGCGCTTCGCGAACCAGTCGGCAATGACGGGGGGCAGCGAAGTCGCGGGGTCAGCGGGCACGCCGGTTATCTAGGCACCCTGCGACGTTCCGCCAGCCCTGCCCGCGTCATCGCGCGTCGTTGGCGTCGTCCTCACGACTTTGCTCGTCATACATTTTGCGCGTGGCGGACTCAGTGCGTTCGATATCATGGGGATTGCCCTTGTTGCGAACCATCGCCCAGATGATCGCAAGTGCCAGCACGATCGGCCCGACAATGACGAGGACGCCCCAGATACCGCTTTCGTCGAAAGACATGATCCTCTCCTCGGTTCTATTCACCGGCAACGCGCCGTATGCCGCTTTCGATCCCGCTTGGTTTCGGCCGCAGCCGTGCCCATATCATGCCGATGCCCGCATTCGGCCGCTGGATCGACCCCCGCCCGGAGGGCATCTACATCCCCGCCGCCGATGCGTGGATCGATCCTTCCACCCCTAAATCGCGCGCGCTGGTGACGCATGGCCATGCCGATCATGCGCGCGGCGGCCATGGGCAGGTCTGGGCCACGCCCGAAACACTGGCGATCATGGCCGCGCGATATGGCCCGCAAAGCGGCGTCGCCGTGGCTTATGGCAAGACGATTCGCATGGGCGATGTCGAGGTCGGCTTCGTGCCTGCCGGCCATGTCCTGGGTTCCGCTCAGATCGTGCTGGATCATGCGGGCGAGCGCGTCGTGGTGTCGGGCGATTACAAGCGCCGCCCCGACCCCACCTGCGCCCCGTTCGAACCGGTGCCGTGCGATGTGTTCGTGACCGAAGCGACATTCGGCCTGCCCGTATTCCGCCACCCCGAAACGCGGGACGAACTGGCCAAGCTGGACGCCGCCCTTCGCGCCGAGCCGGATCGCTGCGTGCTGGTCGGCGCCTATGCGCTGGGCAAGGCGCAGCGGGTCATTCGCGAGCTTCGCGCCATGGGGCATGACGACCCCATTTACCTGCACGGGGCGCTGCAACGACTGTGCGACCTGTATGTCGAGCACGGCGTCGAGCTGGGCGAGTTGCGCCCTGCAACCGATGCGGGCAAGGACGAGCTGCGCGGGCGCATCGTCATGGCGCCGCCGGGCGCGCTGAACGACCGCTGGTCGCGGCGGCTGCCCGATCCGATCACCGCCATGGCATCGGGCTGGATGCGCGTGCGGCAACGCGCACGCCAGCGGCAGGTGGAATTGCCGATCATCCTGTCCGACCATGCCGATTGGGACGAACTGACCGCTACCATCCGTGAACTCGCCCCGCGCGAGGTTTGGGTGACGCACGGGCGGGAGGATGCGCTGGTCCACTGGTGCGCGCAACACCAGATCAAGGCGCGCGCGCTGGAACTGGTCGGGTTCGAGGACGAGGACGATTGAGCGATTGATTGTTGCGGTTCCGGCAGCCAATCCGTTTCGCGCGAAACCGCATTGCCCCGGCCGCCACCGCCCGATAGCGTTCAGCCTGACATAACAGGAGGTTCGCCTTGCCCATTTCCCCGCGCCTGCTTCTGACCGCCGTCCTGATCCTCCCGCTGCCGCTGACGGCCGCCGTCGCCCGGAACGCGACCACCACACAGGATGTACAGGCGGAGGATGCGCGGCTGAATGCGTTCCTCGATTCCGCGTTCGACGCCAGCATCGCGCTCAGCCCGGAATCGGTGACGTCGCTGGGCGGCAAGGCGAATTACGACAAGCTCGATGATTATACCGGCGCGGTCGCGGACAAGCGGATGGTGATGGCCGAGCAGACGCTTGCCCAGATGAAGGCACAGTTCGACCCCGCGCGGCTGGGCATACAGGGCAAGCTGACCTATCGTCTGTTCGAGTTTCAGGTCGCCAACCAGCGTCGCCAGCACCGGTGGCGCGACTACAGCTTCCCGGTATCGACCAACGGCAGCCCGGCGGGCGAGATTCCCGTTTTCCTCATTAACCAGCACCGCGTCACCAGCGTGGCCGATGCCGAAGCCTATATCGCGCGTATCCGCGAGACCGATCGCGTGATGCGCGAAGTCGCTGCACGGATGCGCGTGCAGGCGACGAAGGGCATCGTGCCGCCGCAGATGGTGTTTGGCCCCGCCCGCGCCGATGCGAAGAAGGTGCTGGTCGGCGCGCCCTTCTCCAGCGGCCCAGACAGCACGGTGATGGCCGATTTCGCGAAGAAGGTCGCCGCGCTCGACGCGCCGCAAGCGACCAAGGCCAAGCTGCTGGCCGATGCGCGCACCGCGCTGACCGGCCCGTTCAAGCGCGGTTACGACACGCTGTTCGCGGCGCTGGACGAGATCGAGGGCAAGGCAAAGGGCAATAACGGCGCGTGGAGCCTGCCCGCTGGCGAGGCCTATTACGCGGCACGGCTGTATAACTTCACCACCACCGATCTGACCGCCGAACAAATCCACCAACTGGGCCTGCGCCAAGTGGCGGCGATCGGGGCCGAGATGGATGCGGTTCGTCAGCAGACGGGTTTCAACGGCGACCGCAAGGCGTTCTTCAACTTTATCCGCACCGACCCGCGCTTCAAATATGAAAATTCCGAAGCCGGTCGCGAAGCCTATCTGAACGACGCGCGCGCGCTGATTGCCGAAGTGATGGGCAAGGCCCCGCAATATTTCAGTGTGCTGCCCAAGGCGCCGCTGGAGGTCCGCGCGGTGGAAAAGTGGCGGGAGGCGACCGCATCGACCGCCTTCTACAACCGCCCCGCGCCCGATGGCTCGCGGCCCGGCATCTTCTACGTCAACCTGGCCGATATGAGCCAGGTGCAAAAGGTCCAGAACTCCGGCATCGCCGCGCATGAAGGCGCGCCGGGCCATCATTTCCAGATCGCGCGCGCGCAGGAACTGACCGGCCTGCCCAAATTCCGCAAGCTGGGCGGATACAGCGCCTATACCGAGGGGTGGGGCCTGTATTCGGAACGACTGGCAGACGAAATGGGCGTCTATAAGGACCCCTATCAGCGCTTCGGGATGCTCTCGCTTCAGATGTGGCGCGCGATCCGGCTGGTGGTCGACACGGGCATGCACGCCAAACGCTGGACACGCGAACAGGCGCAGCAATATTTCCGCGACAATTCGCCGCTGTCCGAAATCGACCTGAAGCGCGAAGTCGACCGCTATATGAACAATCCGGGTCAGGCGACCAGCTATATGGTCGGTCAGCTCAAGATCGCGGAACTGCGCGCCCGCGCCGAAAAGGAGCTGGGCGCGAAGTTCGACATTCGCGACTTCCACGAAGCCGTGCTGGCGAACGGCATGATGCCGCTGGAAGTGCTGGAGCAGGTGGTCGGCGACTATATCGCCGCGAAAAAGGGTTAATGCCGATGCGCCAACCCGGATCGCGGTCCGGGGTGGCGCATCGTTATCAATCCAGCGCGCGCACCCGCACCACGGCCTTGTCCGGCCCGTCACCTGCCAGCGCGCGTTCGATCACGGCGTCGTGCTCACCCGCCTCGACCGCCAGCTTGTGCTTTTGCAGGAACGCGCGGAAAGCGTCTCGTGGCATTTCGTTGACCTCATTGCCGTCGAGCGGAATCGCTGTGCCGTTATAGCGGACCTCGACCGACAGGCCGTCCGGCGCCTTGATGACCTTGGCCGGAGCCTCGGCGTCATCGTCGCGGTGCTGCAAGCCGGCATCCTCGATCGCCTCGGCGATTTCGGCGCGGGCCTGTTCGATACCGGGTTCGGAATGTTCGACCGTCATATCCACCTCCTTGTCAAAGGCAGAACGCGCGTCGCGCCTAAAAGCGCCCGCTGATTTGGCGATACGGGCCAAGGCCCATTGCGCGGCGTCGCGCACGACCGCGTCGTCATCGGCCAACAACCGCTCGACCGCCGGGACCAGTGCCGCATCGCCACCATTGCCGGCCGCGATCAGACAGTTGCGGACCATGCGGTTGCGCCCGATGCGCTTGATCGGCGAGCCAGCGAACACCTGCCGGAACCCGGCATCGTCGAGCGCCAGCAATTCATCCAGCGGCGGCGCGACCAGTTCGGCGCGCGGGCGGAACGCGCGATTGGCGGCGGCGGATTGCGCGAACTTGTTCCACGGGCATACCGCCAGACAATCGTCGCAGCCATAGATGCGATTGCCCATGCCGGTGCGGATATCCTCCGGCATCGGCCCGTCATGCTCGATCGTCCAATAGGAAATGCAGCGCCGCGCATCGATGCGATAGGGCGCGGGAAAGGCATTGGTCGGGCACGCCCGCTGGCACGCATCGCACGACCCGCAACGGTCGCGCCCCGCCCCCTCGCCCGTCAGATCGAGCGTCGTATAGATCGCGCCCAGAAACAGCCAGCTGCCGTGATCGCGGCTGACCAGATTGGTGTGCTTGCCCTGCCACCCCAGCCCCGCCGCTTCCGACAGCGGCTTTTCCATGACGGGGGCGGTATCGACAAACACCTTCAACTCGCCGCCTGCCTCGGCCACCAGCCAGCGGCCCAGCGCCTTCAGCGCCTTTTTTACCACGTCATGATAATCGGCACCCTGAGCATAGACCGAAATGCGGCCCACATCGCCCCGGTCTGCCAGCGCAAGCGGATCGACGGCGGGAGCATAGCTCATGCCAAGCGCGATGATACTGCGAACCTCGGGCCACAGGCCGGCTGGGCTGGCACGCTGTTCGGCGCGGCCCTCCATCCACATCATGCTGCCATGGCAGCCCTCCGCCAGCCATTGGCGCAATCGCTCGCCGGTGCGCGGCGCGGCATCGGCGCGCGCGAACCCGCAGGCAGCGAAACCCAGTTCGGCTGCCTTTGCGCGGATACGGTCCTCAAGCGACTTGTGCTGTGCCACATCGCCCCGCTACCAGCTTGTGGCCGCAGAACGAAGCATCGCCATGCGATCGGCGGGAACCGGGGGTTTGGGTTGGTTACACCGGCACTCGCACTGGAAGCACAGGGACTGGTCAAACGCTTTGGCGACCGCCGGGTGGTGGACGGCATCGATATCGCGGTGCCCGTCGGCGCGATTTACGGCGTGCTGGGTCCCAATGGCGCGGGCAAGACGACCACGCTTCGCATGTTGCTGGGCATCCTCGAACCCGATCAGGGCACGCGCACGCTGTTGGGCCATAGCCGTCCGCGCGAGGCAAGTGACCGCGTCGGCTATCTGCCCGAAGAACGCGGCCTGTATCCCAATATGCGCGCCAAGGACGCCATCGCCTTCATGGGCGCGCTGCGCGGGCTGGATTGGCGCACGGGGCGGAAAAGGGCAGAGACGATGCTCGCCGATGCCGGTCTGGGCCATGCGGCGGAGGAAAAGATCCGCAAGCTGTCCAAGGGCATGGCCCAGTTCGTCCAGTTGCTGGGATCGGTGGTCCACGAACCCGATTTCCTGGTGCTCGACGAACCGTTTTCGGGACTGGATCCGGTCAACCAGGAACGGCTGGAAGCGCTGATCCGCGCCCAGCGCGACCGGGGTGCGACCATATTGTTTTCCACCCATGTCATGGCCCATGCCGAACGGCTGTGCGACCGTCTGACCATCATCGCGCGCGGCCGGGCGCGGTTCGAGGGGAGCGTGGCCGATGCCCGCGCCACCCTGCCCTATCGCGCGCATTATGTGCCGCATTTCGCGCATGATGGTCTGAGTGCGTTGTTGCCGGCCGATGCCGTGCGTGACGGTGATGGCTGGCGCTTCATCGTGCCCGACGAAGGGATCGAGCCGCTGCTGTCCCGTCTGATCGCCGCGGGGCACGGCATTTCCGGCCTGTCGATCGAGCGCCCCAGCCTGCACGACGTGTTCGTCCGCATCGTCGGTCCCGAAGCGCTCGACATGGGGGAAGCGGCATGAGCCATTCGACGCGCCTGATCCGCCAGACGCTGACCATCGCGCACCGCGATTTCCGCGCGACGGTATTCACGCCGACATTCCTGCTGTTCCTGTTCGCCCCGTTTCTGTTCATGGGGCTGTCGGGCCTGATCGGCAGTCTGGGCGCGGCAAGCCTTGCCGAACGCGGCACGCGCAACCTGCGCGTCGTGGCCGTCGCGTCGCCCGCCGACCGCGATGTCCTGATCGCCGCCGATCGCAGCCTGCGCGCCTTGTTCGGCGAACGCGAGGCGCCGCCGACGCTGGAACTCCGTGCCGCCAACGGCGATCCCGAAACGATCGCCCGCAACAATTTCGGACGCGAGGATGTTCAGGTCGTCGCTGTGCTTTACGGTCCGCTCGAACGCGCGACCGTGCTCCACGCGCCGGTCGGCACCCGGTCTTCGCGCTATCTGGCCGGCCTGGCCGAACAGGCGCTGCGGATCAGGGACGGCGGCACCGCGCCGCTGGCCGCCGTGCGACAGGTCGAGATGCGCGACGCGGTCGCCGGTCCCGTTGGACGCGACGAAGGCGGGTTCGCCGCGGTGTTCGCCCTGTTTTTCCTTACGCTGTTGCTGGCCGGGCAGGTCGTTTCCTCGATGGCGGAGGAACGGTCGAACAAGGTGATCGAGGTGCTGGCCGCCGCCGTCCCGCTGGAGGCGGTGTTCCTGGGCAAGCTGATCGGCATGTTCGGCGTCGCCCTGTTG
>NZ_DATJLI010000040.1:0-5932 GCF_035490575.1 Sphingomonas sp.
CGGCCTGCGCCGCGCGGGCATCGGCGTCGCGTTCGCTGGCCAGTTGCGCCTCGATGCTGGTGCACGGCGTCGCCACCCCGGCGACCGACTGGCCCGCTTCACGAAGGAACGCCATCAATTCGGCATCGGCGATGGCAAAGCCGAACCCGGCATCGCCGTCATCGGCGCGCGTGATCGCCGAATTGACGCCCAGCACGCGCCCGCACGCGTCGAGCAGCGGCCCGCCCGAATTGCCCCGCGCGATCCCGGCGGTGTGCAGCAGCACCTGTGTCCCGCCAAGCGAGCGCACGCCGGAATAATTGCCCTGGCTTCGCACCGGCGATTGCGGGCGGATGAAGTCGGCGGCGGACTGCGCGGTCGCCAGGTCGACATTGCCCGGATAGCCCAGCGACACCAGCGCCTGACCATCCTCCACCGCGCCGGTATAGAGCGTGAGCGGCGGCAGGCGCACTTCGCCGAATTCGATCAGCGCCAGGTCGCGCGCGGGATCGACCGCAATCAGGCGGCCCTGCACCGACCGCTCGCCTTCGCTCGGCACCACGCCGACGACGACATTATCCGGGTATCGCGCCGCCAGTTCGACGACATGGGCGTTGGTGACGACGCGGTTCGGCGCAACGGCAAAGCCCGATCCGTGGCCGAAATCGACCACTTCGTCATCGACCATCGCCACCGTCACCACCCGCACCACCCCGCGCGCGGCGGCGGAGATGTCGTCGGCGCGGGCAGGGGCGATGGCGACGACCAGCATCGCCAGCAGGATCAACATGCGCGTCAAGAAACAGGCTCCGGCAGGGTGAACCTTACACATCCGCCATGCATGGCCGGCGTTCAAGGGGGTCACACGAAACTATAGGGGTCGACATCGACCGCGACGCGCACCCTTGCCGGCCAGTCGACGCCGCCCAGCCAGTCGCGAATGGCGTCCTGCACCGGAAAGACCCGGCGCGCATGGACCAGCAAGCGGAAGCGGTGGCGGCCGCGCAGCATGGCGAGCGGCGCGGGGGCGGGGCCGAATACGTCCATCCCCTCCACCCGCGGCGCGGCGCGGCCGATGGCGCGGGCGGTGTCGTGCGCGGCGTCCTTGTCCTCGCTCGACACGATGATCGCGGCGAAGCGGCCGAATGGCGGCGCATCGGCATCGCGCCGCGCCTCGGTCTCCGCCTCGTAAAAGCTCTCGGCGTCGCCCGACACCAGCGCCTGCATGACGGGCGCGCGCGGGTCGTGCGTCTGGATATAGACACGGCCGGGCTTTTCCCCCCGCCCGGCGCGCCCGGCGACCTGCATGATCTGTTGGAAGCTGCGCTCTGCCGCGCGCAAATCGCCGCCCGACAGACCCAGGTCGGCGTCGATCACGCCCACCAGCGTCAGGTCGGGGAAGTGATAGCCCTTGGTAATCAACTGCGTGCCGACGACGATGTCGATTTCCCGCGCTTCCATCCGTGCGACGAACTCGGCGGCCTTGGCTGGGGACCAGATGGTGTCGGACGTGACGACGGCGATGCGCGCGTTGGGCCACAGCGCCGCGGCTTCGTCCGCGATCCGCTCGACACCGGGACCGCAGGCGACCAGCGATTCCTCCTCCTTGCATTCCGGGCAGGCGCGCGGGGTGGGCAGGACATGGCCGCAGTGATGACAGGCCAGCCGCCGGATCAGCCGGTGCTCGACCATCCAGGCCGTGCAGTTGGGACACTGGAAACGGTGGCCGCAGGTTCGGCACAAGGTCAGCGGCGCATAGCCGCGCCGGTTGAGGAACAGCAACGCCTGCTCGCTGCGCTCCAGCGTGTCGTCGATCGCGCGCGACAGGGTGGGGGCGATCCAGCGACCGCGCGGCGGCGGGTCGCGGAGCAGGTCGATGGCCTCAATCGCGGGCATCTGCGCGGCGCCATACCGGCCCGGCAGCTTCAGTTCGGCATAGCGGCCCAGCGCCACCTGCTGCCGCGTCTCGATCGCCGGGGTCGCGGTCGCCAGCACGACGGGGCATTGTTCGAACAGCCCGCGCATCACCGCAACGTCGCGGGCGTGATAATGCACGCCGTCTTCCTGCTTGAAGCTGGTCTCGTGCGCCTCGTCCACGACGATCAGGCCCAGGTCGGGATAGGGCAGGAACAGCGCGGACCGCGCGCCGACCACCACCTTTGCCTGTCCGCTGGCGATGGCGCGCCACGCGCGGCGGCGCTGCGACTGGCGCAGGTCGGAATGCCATGCAACAGGTTGACAGCCGAAACGGGCGTGGAAGCGTTTCAGGAACGGTTCGGTCAGCGCGATTTCGGGGAGCAGCACCAGCGTCTGCCGCCCGGCGGCGAGCGCCTGTGCCACGCCCTCGAAATAGGTTTCGGTCTTGCCCGATCCGGTCACGCCGTCGAGCAGGAAGGGCTGGAACGCGCGCGCCGCCACCGCCGCGCGCAAGGTGGCGGCGACTTCGGCCTGATCGGCGGACAAAGCGGGCGGGGCATGATCGGCGTCGGGCGCGGGATAGGGCAGGTCGATGTCGACCTCCACCGCCTCGATCGCGCCGGTCTTGACCAGCCCGCGAATCACCGCGTCGGACACGTCGGCGATCGTCGCCAGTTCACGCACCAGCCCCTGCCGGTCGCCGATCCGCGCCAGCGCCTGTTCGCGCTGCGGCGTCAGCCGGTCGGGCATTTGGCCCGTCGCGCGATATTCGACCGCCAGCTTCACTCCCTCCAGCGCCGAGCTGGACGGCAACGCCATGCGGACCACGCTGGCGAGCGGGGCCAGATAATAATCGGCGGTCCATTCGATCAGGCGGCGCAAGGGGGCGGGGATGGGCGGCACATCGGCCACCGCGATCAGGTTGCGGAGCCGGTTGTCGCCCACTTCCTCGCTGGGCAGGCGATCGGCCTCCCACGCGACGCCCAGCAACTGGCGCGGCCCGAGCGGGGCGACGACGATCGACCCCGGCTCGACCGCCATACCCGCAGGCACCCGGTAATCGAGCGGGCCGAGCGCGGAGTTCATGACGATGACGCGGCTGCGCTGCCCTGGCATGGCCCCTAGGTAGCGGTTGCGGCGACGAAGGAAAGGGTCAGGCGCTGGCGGCGCGCGCGGTGCCGCGCCGTTCGCGCTTCGCCTGGTAAAGCGCGGTGTCGGCGGCGTGGAGCAGGTCGCGCACCCGGTCCATGCCCGGCTGGTGCCGCGCCCAGCCGATCGTCCCGGCGCAGGTCAGGTTGACCGGCCCGAGCGCGATCGGCCGCGCCAGATGATCGAGCAGCCGGTCGATCCGCGCAGACAGGTCGCGAGTCGCCGCGCCCTCGACGATCAGCGCGAATTCGTCGCCGCCCAGCCTTGCCGGATAGATGTCGGCCAGCCATTCGGCGCGCAGTCGCTGGCCATAGGCGCGCAGCACATCGTCGCCGATGACATGGCCGTGGGTGTCGTTCACCGCCTTGAATCCGTCCAGATCGATCAGCACCAACGCCAGCGTGCTGCCGGTGTCGCGCGCGCGGGCCAGCGCTTCGTCCAGCCGCTCGTCAAAGCCGGCCCGATTGGCGATGCCGGTCAGCGCGTCGACATGGGCCGACCGCCGCAGTTGCTGTTCCATCAGCCAGCGCGTCGTCACGTCCTGAAACACGCCGTTCAGCGCGGTAACGATGCCGCCTTCCTGCTCCACTTCGCCGCGCGCGCGAACCCGCAACTGGCGTCCGGTCGCCGTGACGAAATCGGTCTCAAAGTCGAACGGCGTGCCGGTTTGCAGCGACCGGGCGAGTGATTCGGACACCTGCGCGCGGGCGTGCGGAGGATAGAAATCGAGCGCGCCGGGCAGCGACGGGGCAAAGTCGTGCCCGACATCGTGGATGCGGCGCACGCCATCGGACCATTCAAGTGTCGCGGCGACCGGTTCGTATCGAAAGGCGCCGATCATCGCCAGACGCTCCGCCTGACGGAATGTCTGTTCCTGTCGCCGCAGCACCACGGCCTGGGCGTGCGCCTGTTGCGCCAGCACCAGCGCGCGTCGGGCGGCGCTGCGCGCCTCGATCACGCGTTCGGCCAGGCGCGCCAGCCCCGACAGCGTAGCCAGCTGGTCGGCATCGATCGTCTGTGGCTGCGGCCCGAACACGCACAGCGCGCCGATCGTCGCGCGGCCCGCATCCCCCGCATCGGCGGCGATCGGCGCACCGGCGTAAAAGCGGATGCCGCCGTCGCGCACCAGCGGGCCGTGGGCAAAACGGCTATCCTGGCGCGCGTCGGGCACCACCATCACCGTGCTCTGGCCGATCGTGTGGTGACAGAAACTGTCCTCGCGCGGGATGACGCCGGCATCGGTGCCGTGGCGGCCGATGATGTGCTGTTCGCGCGAATCGATCAGCGTGACCGCGCCCATCGGCGCGCCGATCAGCCGCGCGGCCAGCGCGGCGAGCGCGTCCAGTTCCTCCCCCGGTGCCTGATCGATCAGGTCCAGCGCGCGCAACACCTCGATCCGGCGCGCCTCTTCATCGGGATCGCTCATGGTCATCGGCCTGGGCTAAGGGCGCGTCGGTTAACAGCTGGTAAGGGGCGCGACGAACCACTTGGGGGCAGTGTTCGCACTATACGGAACCAGCGCGAGCCGGTAAGGCGCGCGCGACCAATTTCCGCGCAAGAGGTGCTCCGATGAAGTTCTTCGCCGATACCGCTAACGTCGACGATATCCGCGAGCTGGCCGAGGCCGGCCTGCTCGACGGCGTGACCACCAATCCGTCGCTGATCGCCAAGGCGGGCCGCGATTTCATCGAAGTGACGCGTGAGATCTGCGGGCTGGTCGACGGTCCCGTTTCGGCCGAAGTGGTCGCGCTCGACCATGCCGAAATGATGCGTGAGGCCGAGATTCTCCGCAAGATCGCCGACAATGTGACGATCAAGGTGCCGCTGACGATCGACGGCCTCAAGACGTGCAAGGCGTTGAGCGACGATGGCACGATGGTCAATGTCACCCTGTGCTTCTCGGCTAACCAGGCGCTGCTGGCGGCCAAGGCGGGCGCGACCTTCATCTCGCCGTTCGTTGGTCGTCACGACGACAACGGCTTCGACGGAATGCAGTTGATCGCCGACATCCGCCAGATTTACGATAATTACGCTTTCGACACCGAAATTCTGGTCGCGAGTGTCCGCCACCCGATCCATGTGCTGGAAGCCGCCAAGATCGGCGCCGACGTGATGACCGCGCCCCCTTCGGTCATCAAGCAACTGGTCAAGCACCCGTTGACCGACAAGGGCATCGAAGGCTTCCTGGCCGACTGGGCCAAGACGGGTCAGACGATCGGCTGATCGACAAAGACGGGCGCGCGGTTCGACAGGGCCGCGCGCACCGCCTCCATCTGGTTCGCGCTGCCGATCAATGCGGCCTGCTCGCGCGCTTCGGCGGCGAGGATCGCTCCCGCGTCCGGCGCGGTCATCAGCGCCGCCAGTCGTTTTGCGGCGCGGATCGCGTCGGGGTTTTGCGCCGCGATCGTGCGCGCGGTCGCCATCGCTTCCGTCAGCGGATCGGCGGCAATGCGCGTGACGAAGCCCAGCCGCTCAGCCTCCGCTCCATCGAACTGGCGGGCGGTATAGGTGCATTCGCGCAGCACGTCGGCGCGCACCACGCCGCGCCACAGCGCATGGCCGCCCATGTCGGGGACGATGCCCCATTTCAGCTCCATGACCGACAACCGGGCATCGGGTGCGGCAATGCGGATGTCGGCGCCGCCGGCGATCTGAAGCCCGCCGCCCAGCACCGGGCCGTGCAGCGCGGCGACGACCGGCATGGGCAGCGTCCGCCACCCCCACGCCACCTGCTGATAACGATTGGCGATGCCGTGCACCGGATCGTTCAGCGCCGCCCCGACGCCGCCCGCCATGCTGGCCATGTCCAGCCCCGCGCAAAAGCCGCGACCCGCGCCCGACAGCACGACCGCGCGCACATCGGCCATCGCGCCCAGCCGGTCGATCG
>NZ_DATJLI010000041.1:0-9558 GCF_035490575.1 Sphingomonas sp.
GGTCGGGATAACGCTGTCGCACGCGCCGCACCATCGTCGGGCCGTCCATCACCGGCATCACCACGTCGGACACCAGCAGGTCGGGTCGACCGCTGTTTTCAAGCAGGTCCAGCGCGGCCTCACCATTTTCGGCGACCAGCACCTTGTAACCCTGTCGCGACAGCGCGCGTTCGGCGACGGCGCGGACCATCGCTTCGTCCTCGACCAGCAGGATCGTGCCGCTGCCCCAGGTATGCGGCCGCCTGGCAGCGCGCACCGGCGGCTTGGGCGCGGGCAGTTCGGCGGCGGTGTTGACCGGCAGATAGATGGTGAAGACGGCGCCGCGCCCCGGCGGCGATTCGGCGAAGATATAGCCGCCCGACTGCTTGACGATGCCATAGACGGTCGACAGGCCAAGGCCCGTGCCCTTGCCCAGTTCCTTGGTCGTGAAGAACGGCTCGAAGATGTTGGGCAGCACTTCCGCCGGGATGCCGGTGCCGGTGTCGCTGATCCGCAGCACCGAATAATCGCCGACGGGCAGCACTTCGTCGCCCATCCGCTTCACCTGTGCCCGGCCCACGCCCAGCGTCTCGATCGTCAGCGTGCCGCCGCCGCTGGGGTCGCGCGCCAGCATCGCGTCGCGGGCATTCACCGCCAGATTGACGATCACCTGCTCCAATTGTCCCGGATCGGCGCGCACGGCGCCCAGGCCGCGTCCGTGCTTGACCTCCAGCCGCACCGTCTCGCCCAGCAGGCGGGTCAGCAGATGCGACACTTCCGACACCACGTCGGGCAGGTGCAGCACCTGCGGGCGCAGCGTCTGTTGCCGGGAAAAGGCCAGCAACTGGCGCGTCAGTGCGGCGGCGCGATTGGCGTTGGCACGCACCTGCTGGATATCGTCATAATCGCTGTCGCCGGGCGAATGGCGCATCAGCATCAGGTCGCAATGCCCGATGATCGCGGTCAGGATGTTGTTGAAATCATGCGCGACGCCGCCCGCAAGCTGACCGACGGCCTGCATCTTGGTCGCCTGCGCCACCTGTCGCTTGAGCTGCCCTTCCTCCCCGCTTTCCTTCAGGCACAGGATGACGGCCGCATCGCCAAGGCCCCGCGCGCCCGCCAGCGTCAGCGATACCGGTTCGTCCGGGCGGACGGCCAGCCGCACCTGCATGTCGGCGGCATGGCTGGCCCCGCCGGAGAAGCGGCGGATCGCGTCCGCCAGCGCGGCCTTGTCCTCGCGCACCACCAGGTCGCCGGGATAAAGCGGCGGCGCGGCGGTCCTGATGCCGGTGGCGGTCACGAACGACCCGTTGGTGTGGACGAATCGCCCCTCGCGATCGACCATCGCCACTCCGATCGGCAACAGGCTGACCAGCGCGCGGACATGCGCGGCAATGTCGTCACCGATCGTCGCGGGCAGCCCGGCATCCTCTTCATCGATCAGCGCCAGCAACAGCGGCGATTCGGGACCGGCGCCCAGCGGCACCTGGATCAGGCGCAGCGGATTGCCCGCTTCCCCTTCCCGCTCAAAGCGCAGATGGCCGCCGGGTTCGACCAGCATGAAGCGCGCGAAATCGCGGCCCTCGACCATGCCATCGGCACTGCCCGTGGCGCGCGCGGCAAAGACGCGGTTCGCCGCCTCGATCCGGCCATCGGGCTGGATCGCCAGCGCCATGACCCCGGCCAGTCCCAGCCGCTCTCCCGCCTCGCCCGCGATGCTCGCCACCGCCAGCGGCAGCGGGTCGGGACCGCCGATACCCGGCGCGCCGTCGCCGCGCGCAGGCACGAATCGCCAGACGAGCATGTCATCGCCCGCGCGGCTGATCTGGCCGACGATCGCCCGCCCCTCGCGAAACAGACCGTTTGCCACGCCTTCACCGTCGCGCCATGCCGCGCGGCCCGCTGCGCCCAGCAGCGCCTCCGCATCGCCGTCCAGCGGCAGGCCGGGCGGCGTCGGCAGGCCGCCGAACATCCGCTGATAGGCCGGGTTGGCGCAGACCAGCCGCCCCGACCGGTCGGTGACGGCGATCGCCTCGTCACTGATCGACGCCAGCGCCTGTGCCAGCGCCCAGTCGGGGCCATCCGCCGCAACGGCCGATTCGCGCCGCAATCTTGCCCAGGCGAGCACGCCGCCGGCGATCACCAGCGCCGCGGCCATGAACGCAATCGCCACCCGGCCGTCACCCAGTCCCCACAGCACGAGCACCGCCGCCGCCACGCCGCCGCCCAGCGCTGGCAGCAGCGCCTGCCGGCTGGCGGGCTGGATATCGGGTGGCGACAGCACGGGGGTCGATGGGGGGGTGGATGCCATGTCCCGCTGTCGCCACGCGCCGCCGATGCGTCAAGCATCTCGCCGGGGATCAAGACGCCGATTGAGCCGGATCGCGCTTTGGGCTAGGCCGGTGACATGGGTCGTATAGCCGGTTCCGTCGCATGAACGCCACGATCGCCCTGGTCGATGACGACCGCAATATCCTCACATCGGTGTCGATCGCGCTTCAGGCCGAGGGGTTTCTGACGCGCGTCTATTCGGACGGTGAAGCCGCATTGAAGGCGCTGATCGACAATCCGCCCGAACTGGCGGTGCTCGACATCAAGATGCCGCGACTGGACGGGCTGGAACTGCTGCGGCGCCTGCGCGAGAAATCGGCGATTCCGGTGATCTTCCTGACCAGCAAGGATGACGAGCTGGACGAGGCGCTGGGACTGGCGATGGGCGCCGACGACTATATCGCCAAGCCGTTCAGCCAGCGGCTGCTGATCGCGCGCATCCGCGCCATCCTGCGCCGCACCGAAGCGCCGGGCGGCAACGGCGCGGGCGAGGAAGGCGAAGCGGCCGCGCCGCCGATCGAACGCGGCCGGCTGGTCATGGACCCCGCCCGTCACAAGGTGACATGGGGCGGCCAGAACGTCACGCTGACCGTCACCGAATTCATGATCCTCGAAACGCTTGCCCAGCGGCCCGGCATCGTCAAGACGCGCAACCAGTTGATGGACGCCGCGTATCAGGACGACATCTATGTCGACGACCGCACCATCGACAGCCACATCAAGCGCGTCCGGCGCAAGTTCCGGCAGGTCGACCCAAAGTTCGACGCCATCGAGACGCTGTATGGAGCGGGCTATCGCTTCTCCGACGAATGACGATGGCGAATTGTCGCTGCGCTGGTCGGGGCGCGTCAGCCTCACGCCACGCATCCTGGCCGTCAACATCTTTGCCCTCGCGCTGCTGGCGGGCGGGTTCTTCTATCTCGACAGCTATCGCACCCGGCTGATCGACGCGCGGCTGCAACAAGCCAGCCGGGAAGCGCGGCTGATCGCGCAGGCGCTGATGGCGACGCGCATGAGCGACGAGGAAGTGCTGGTCACGCGCTTGGCGAAACAGACCGGCACGCGCATCCGCACCTTTGACCCGCAGGGGGTGCAGCGCCATGACAGCCGTGCACTGGGCGTCGCCAATTTCCGGCTGCGCGACCCTGACAAGGACCCGATGGGACAGGCGATCGGCCGGTTCCTCGACGCCGGGATCGACACCGTGGTCGGCGCCGACCGCGCGCCGCTGTATCGCGAACAGCCGCGCGCGCGTGGCTATCGCTGGCCCGATGTCGCCCGTGCCTATCGCACGCATGAGGCGCCCGCATCGCTGTGGCGCGCGCCCGACCGCTCACCCGTCATCACCGCCGCCGCGCCGCTGGGTGCGCGGGGCACGTTGATGACCGCGGTCAACGCACGCGACATCACCAGCGTGGTGCGGGCCGAGCGCTGGCGGTTGAGCGTCGTGCTGGCGATCGTCGCGATGGTGTCGATCCTGCTGTCGCTGTTTCTGGCGCGCACCATCATCCAGCCGCTGCGGCGGCTAGCGCGCGCGGCGGTGCGCGTGCGGCTGGGGCGCGCGCGTGAAGTGGTGGTGCCGCGCCTGCCCAGCCGCCGCGACGAAATCGGGATGCTGGCCCGCGCGCTGTCGGACATGAGCCAGGCGCTGCGTGCGCGCATCGACGCGACGGAGGCGTTCGCCGCCGATGTGACGCACGAGTTGAAGAACCCGCTGGCGTCGCTGCGCTCGGCGGTCGAGGGGCTGGGCGCGGTCAGGGACCCCGCGCTGCAGGCGCAGTTGCTCGACATCGTGCGCGCCGACGTGCTGCGGCTCGACCGGCTGATTACCGACATTTCCGATGCGTCCCGCCTCGACGCGCAGCTCAGCCGCGCCAAGTTCGAGCCGCTCGACCTGTCCGCGATGCTGTCGGCGATCGTCACCGCATGGGAAGCACGCGGACTGCCCGGCGGCGTGCGGCTGCGCCTCGACCTGCCGCCCGGCACGGCGTTGACGGTGCCGGGCGAAGGCGCGCGGCTGGCACGGGTGTTCGAGAACCTGATCGACAATGCGGTGTCCTTCTCGCCCCCCGGCGCGACCGTGGCGGTGGGCGCCAGCCGCGGCGACGGCGACATCACCGTCCGAGTCGAGGACGAAGGCCCCGGCGTGCCCCCCGAATCGCGCGAGACGATCTTTCGCCGCTTCCATTCGGTCCGGCCGGAGGGAGAGGCGTTTGGCCAGCATTCGGGCCTGGGCCTGGCCATCGCGCGCACGATCGTCGAGGGGCATGGCGGCAGGATTCATGTCGAGGCGCGAGAGGACCGGGTGAGCGGCGCGCGCTTTGTCGTGCGCCTGCCCGCCATTTCGGGCAACGGGGCGCCGGTCGAGCCATGACGCCCCTGTCGTCCGAACTGTGCCACGCAAGCTGCGTCGCGATTCGCGGTCATGCCGTGTTGATCGAAGGGCCATCGGGCGCGGGTAAATCGGACCTGGCGCTGCGGCTGATCGATCGCGGGGCGATGCTGGTCAGCGACGACCAGACGCTGCTCAGGCGCCGCGACGGCGATACGCTGCGCGCATCGGCCCCGGCGACGATTCGGGGGCTGATCGAGGTGCGCGGGCTGGGCATCCTCGACATGGCTCACGCCGACGACGTGCCCGTGGCGATGATCGTCACGATCATATCCTCGCCGGAGCGGATGCCGCCGGAGTCCCGAAATCGGACGATCGCGGGCGTCGTTATTCCCGGCATTGCGCTCGCGGCGCTCGAATCCTCGGCGCCGGTCAAGGTTGAACTGGCGCTGGCGCGTGCGATCGGCGATAGGCAGCGGGCATGAGCGAGGCAACCGCCCCTTCCTGCACCCCGGCCCCGCCGCGGCGCATCCTGCTCGTCACCGGAATGTCGGGCGCGGGCAAGTCGACCGTGCTGCGGACGCTTGAGGATCTGGGCTGGGAAGTCGTCGACAACCTCCCGTTGCTGCTGCTCGACCGGCTGCTCGCGACCGCCCCGCCCGAAGGAGCCGAGCGCGACGATCGCCCGCTCGCGCTGGGCATCGGCATCGGCACGCGCGGGTTCGACGCGGCGCGCATCGCCGCGCGCGTTCAGGAACTGGCCGATGCCGGGCGCGAGATCGGCGTGCTGTTCCTCGATTGCGCGGGCGCCGAACTGGTGCGGCGCTATTCCGAAACGCGTCGCCGCCATCCGCTGGCGCAGGACCGCCCCGCCGTGGACGGCATAAATCGCGAGCGTGAGCTGTTACAGCCGCTGCGCGACTGGGCCGGACGGTTGATCGACACCACCGGCCTCGCCTCCAACGAACTGACGGCGCAGATCCGCAACGCCTTTGGTGGCGAAGGGCTGGGGGAGCCGACGCTGTCGGTCCTGTCGTTCGGCTTTGCCCGCGGTCTGCCGCGCAGTGCCGACCTGGTGTTCGACATGCGCTTCCTGCAAAATCCGCACTGGGTGCCCGCGCTGCGGCCTGGCACCGGGCTGGACGCCGACGTCGCCGATTATGTGCGCGCCGATCCCGCTTATGCGGATGCGGTCGCCGCGATCGAGGGCCTGCTCCTGATGCTGCTGCCGCGCTACCGGGCGGAGGGCAAGGCCTATGTCACCGTCGCCTTCGGCTGCACGGGCGGTCGGCACCGGTCGGTGCATGTCGCCGACCGCGTCGCAGGGCGGTTGCGCGAAGAGGGATTTTCGCCCACGGTGCAGCATCGTGATCTGAACACGGCGCCCCAGGACTCGCTGGAGGGCGCGCCGGTCTCGACTAGAAGGCTATGACGGAAACTCCCATGATCGGCCTGGTCCTTGTGACCCACGGGCGCCTTGCCAAAGAGTTCGTGGTCGCGATGGAACACGTCGTCGGCAAACAGGACGCAATCGCGACCATCTGCATCGGTCCCGAGGACGATATGGAGGAACGGCGCGCCGACATCGCCCGCGCGATCGGCGAGGTCGATGGCGGGCGCGGCGTGATCGTGCTGACCGACCTGTTCGGCGGCACCCCGTCGAACCTGGCGATCTCCCTGCTTGAGACGGGCCGGGTCGAGGTGATCGCCGGCATCAACCTGCCGATGCTGATCCGCCTGGGCGGCGCGCGCAAGACGATGAAAGTGACCGAAGCCGTTGCCGCCGCGCGCGAAGCGGGCCGCAAATATATCTCGGTCGCGTCCGAGGTGCTGGGCGAGGCGGCTGCATGACGACCGTCAGCCGGACGGTTCGCATCACCAACCGCCGCGGCCTGCACGCACGCGCCAGTGCCAAGTTCGTGACGCTCGCCTCGTCGCAGACCACCGAGATCATGGTCGAAAAGGATGGGTCGCGCGTGACGGGCACCTCGATCATGGGGCTGATGATGCTGGGCGCGGCGATGGGCGACGAAATCGTCATCAGTGCGACCGGCGATGCCGCCGAACCCGCGGTTGCCGCGCTCTGCCGGTTGGTCGAGGGTCGCTTCGGCGAGGACTGACGCGACCGGCCCGGCAGGCGTCAGAACGCGCCGGCCAGTCTTTCGATCATCACCCGTGCCGGGCTGGCCGCCGGGGCCACCGCGACCTGTGCCCGGTCGAGCTGGGCGACGCGCATATGCAGGCGCGTGCTGGCCAGCACCAGTGCGCGCGCGCGTTCGGGCAGGCGTGAAAGCGCGTCGATTTCGCTGGCCGGCGAATCGCCCAGCCGCCGCGTGCCGTCCAGTGCATCGCGCGGGGTCAGCTCGCCCGCCATCACCGCGCGCTGCGTCAACAGCCATGCGATGACTTGCATCAGCCGTGTCGTCACTTTCAGCGATTCGCATGACAGCGACACCCGTGCCAGCGGGACCAGCGCATCGCGATCCGCCCGCCCCGCCCCGTCGAAATAATCGCGTGCGTCATCGGCCAGCAGCATCGCTTCGGTATACAGGCTGTCGATCAGGCGACGTTCGAAACGGACGGCGATTTCGCGGGACATGATGGCTCGATGCCATAGCCCGGCGCCGGTGTGAATCCTCTGTTTTGCCGCTACCGTTCCCGCTGTCCCGAACTGGCGCGCCGTCTGTCGGGGGATCAGGCGATGATGTCGGGAACCAGCTCGTCCTCGATCCGCGTGATCTCGTCGCGCAGCTTCAGCTTGCGCTTTTTCAGTCGCGCCAGCTGCAACTGGTCGCCCGCGCCCGACTCGCGCAGCGCGGCGATCGAATCGTCCAGATCGCGATGCTCGACCCGCAACAGTTCGAGCCGGCGGCGCAGTTCGCCCTCATCCATGCCCGCCAGGCCTCCCTCGGCTGATCGATTCGCCGTGCGGCGAACCGCCCGACGCGCGATATGCGTCAGCATGTCGTGTCGCATGGCAATTGGGACGCGACAAGCGGATCGAATGGTGTTTTACTTTGCGCCCCCCAACCAAAGAGCAAGGAGACCGCAGCAATGCAGACCTCGCATCAGACCGCGCTGGAAGCCAAGCACGCCACGCTGGATCGCCGAATCGCGGCGGAAATCCAGCGACCGTTGCCCGATCAGTCGTTGTTGGGCGAATTGAAGCGTCGCAAGCTGCGCGTCAAGGAAGAGATCGCCTCGATCTGACGCTCAGCCGCGCCGCCCCGTGCCGTCTCTGGCGGCGCGGGGCCAGTGCGCGCGACGGGTGTCAGCGCTTCATGCGCGGCGGCACCGCTGCGGGATAGACATGCAGCCACCCCTGCTCGCCGCGCGGCTTGTTGCTGTTGACGGGCTTTCGGGCCAGTTTCGGATCGACGGGCGCCGAAAACGCGATGCCCACCCGGCCATCGGTCGCCCAAGCCACCCGACCATCGACCCAGCCGATACCGCGAACGTCGATGCTGACCGCCTGCCCCAGTTCGACCGATCCCGGATATTCGGCCATCAGCCCGCCTGCCGACAGGTTCCGCACGCGGACATGCGTTTCCTTGCCACCCACGCGCAAGGTGGCGGCCAGCAACAGACTGTCGCGCGATGCCTCTCGCTGGGCGTTCGCGGCGCCCGGTTCGGCATCCTGGTCGCGCGGATCGGGTTGATAGCGGTCCATCGTAACGCTTCGACCTGGTTAAGATTGTGTTCCGGTGTCCGTTACACCAGCAATCCCTGTCGAAAAGGTTAAGGCGGCGGTGACGCAGACATCTATTCGTCGCGTGAGACCTTTTCGTTGCGCTCGTGCCGCTCCTGCGCCTCGACGGTCATCGTCGCGATCGGGCGCGCTTCCAGCCGGGCAAGGCTGATGGGTTCGCCGGTCACTTCACAATAGCCATATTCGCCTTCGTCCAGGCGGCGGATCGCGGCTTCAATCTTGGAGATCAGCTTGCGCTGGCGGTCGCGGGTCCGCAGTTCGATCGACCAGTCGGTCTCGCTCGACGCGCGATCGGTCAGGTCGGCCTCGCGCAGCGAGTCGACCTGCAACTGGCCCAACGTCGCCTGCGATTCCTTGAGGATCGCGTCCTTCCAGGCCAGCAGCTTCGCCCGGAAATACAGCTGCTGCCGCTCGCTCATGAACGGTTCGTCGGCGCTCGGCCGATAATCCGTCCCGTCCCCGATCGACGCCGGTTCCGCCGCGGCACTACCGGGTTTCCCGAATTGCTCCAACGCAGTCGCCATGCCACTCTCCACAACCGGGACAGCCGGCGCGGCACCCCCAATATGCCGCGGACGTCCGGGACCTCTTGCCTTGGGCAGGGCCTATAGAAGCCGCTACCGCCCACCACAAGCACGCAAAATCCGTCGCTTGCCGATGGTCGGCATCGGTATAGGGCACACGAATTGCCGGTCGCTGAACACGACCCGCCGCAAATGCGACGAACCGAATGGTAAACGGCCAAATCGTCCCATGATCGGACGTTAACCACACCGGGCCGCGTGCGACCTTATGGAATCCATCGCCGGGACACCGTTAAGGTGGTTAATGGTGTTGAGTTTAAGACTTTGTTCTGCACTTTGGTGTCATTGGCGGCGCACGGCTGCCTCGCACGGGGATCGGCGCGGCTGGACCCCAGCATTTGGAAGAGATGAGCGGTATGTCGGTTAAGATGGCACTGGCGAAACTCTGCGCCTTCACCTGTGGCGGCGCAATCGTCGGCGGCGGCGCGGTCCATATGGCCGAAACCGCTCAGGCCGAACGCATCGTCACCAAACGCGTCGTGCAAAAGCGCGTGGCGGCCAAGCGCGCACAATATCCCGGCACCGGCAAGAAGCTGGTCCGCCGGACGATCACCAAAACCGCGGAAGTGTGCGAGCCGCAGACCGTGACCGTGACGACTCAGGGCGCCCCCATCCCCATCCCC
>NZ_DATJLI010000042.1:0-41471 GCF_035490575.1 Sphingomonas sp.
GGATAGCGCGGGTCGTGCCATCTGCCTTGACCGTCTCCACGTTCGCATCCAGCACGCGCATCGCCACGGCCATATCCCCGGGATAGGTGGCAATGCACTGGTCGCTCGAACCGATCACGGCGAGCTGACGCGAGTAGCCGCCGATCGCAGCGCAGCCCGACCCCGGCTTGCGCTTGTTGCAGGGCATGTTGGGGTCATAGAAATAGGGACAGCGGGTCCGCTGAAGCAGGTTGCCCGCCGTGGTCGCCTTGTTGCGAAGCTGGCCGGAAGCTCCTGCCACGATCGCGCGGGTCAGCACGCCGTAATCGCGGCGGACGCGCGTATCGGCAGCGAGCGCGGTGTTGGTGACCAGCGCGCCAATCCGCAGGCCGCTATCCGTTGTCGGCTCGATGCGGTCGAGCTTCAGGTCCTGGACGTCGACCAGATGCCGGGGCGTCTCGATCTCCAGCTTCATCAGGTCGAGCAGGTTGGTGCCGCCGGCGATGAACTTCGCTCCGGGCTGACGGGCAACAGCGGCCGCGGCTTCCGCCGGCGTGTTCGCGCGCTCATAGGTGAAGGGCTTCATGCCCCGATCTCCTTGCTGGCGGTTCCCGCGACGTCCGCCATCGCCTCGGCGATGTTCGAATAGGCACCGCAACGGCAGATGTTGCCGCTCATCCGCTCGCGCATTTCGATGTTGGTTGGCTGCGGCCGCGCCGAAAGATCGGCCTGGACATGGCTCGGCACGCCGCGCTTGATCTCGTCTAGCACCGCGACGGCCGAACAAATCTGGCCCGGCGTGCAATAGCCGCACTGATAGCCATCATGACGAACGAACGCGGCCTGCATCGGGTGGAGCTTGTCGGGTGTCTCCAGCCCTTCGATCGTCTTCACCTCGTCGCCCTGATGCTGGACGGCGAGGCTCAGGCAGGAATTGATCCGCTCGCCGTTGACGATGACGGTGCAGGCTCCGCACTGCCCGTGATCGCAGCCCTTCTTCGTGCCGGTGAGCTTCAGATGCTCGCGCAACGCATCGAGCAGCGTCGTGCGCGTGTCGAGGTTTAGGTCACGACGCTTGCCGTTGACGGTGAGTGATACCGGCATAGTCGCGGGCGCAGCCGCTTTTGCGGGCTGTGCTTCCACTTGCGGGGCCGCTGCCAGCGCAGCCGCTGCGGCGCTGCCGGCGAGAACACCTCGCCTCGACATCTCCATCTCGCTCATCATCGCCGTCTCTCCCGTTACAGCTTGTTGTATAAGTCGTCGGCGACCGGCTCGAGCCACGTCACGGACGTACCGTCCTGCGCTTCCGACACCGCCACATGGGTCAACGCGCTATCGCGAGCTGCACCATGCCAGTGCTTGACGCCCGGCGAGATAAACACGGTGTCGCCGGTCGCGATCGGTTTTGCGGCCTCGCCGTCGACCTGGACCCATCCGTGTCCAGCGGTGACGATCAGCAATTGCCCCAGCGGGTGCGTGTGCCAGTTCGTATGCGCGCCCGGTTGGAACGTAACCGTCGCACCGCCAAGGCGCGCGTCGCCGGTGCCTTTGAATGGTGATGCGACCGACACGCTGCCGGTGAAATAGTCGGCGGGACCGGACTTCGGCTCATGGCCGGGATGGATGACCTGAACCTCTGACATGGCGGCATCCTCCTTTTTGGCGAATACCTTGCTCGCGACGCCGATGGCGGCGTTCGCTTTCGGCCACCCGGCGTAGAAAGCGAGATGGGTCAGCGCCTCAACGATCTGCGGCTGCGTCAGCCCGTTTTCGAGGCCATATTGGACATGGAAGGCGAGCTGGTCGCCATCACCGCCTGCGGAAAGCGCGGCGATGGTGACGAGGCTACGGTCGCGGGGCGATAAGTCAGTGCGTCGCCACAAGTCGGCGAACACGACGTCATTGGTAAGCTGCGCGAGCTTGGGTGCGATCGGAGCGAGCGTCCTGTCGACGGTCGCGGCACGCGCCGGATCGGAGCCGGGGAGCGGTGCGGTGGCCGGAGGCACCACTGCAAGCGGCTTCAGATCGACATGGCGTGCGGCAAATACCTTCTCGACCTCGTTCAAGGCCGAAACGGCGTTCGGCCACCCGGTATAGAAGGCGAGCTGCGTCACCATGCCGGCGACCTCGGACGGCTTGACGCCGTTATCGAGGCCACGACCAAGATGGCTCGTCATCTGCGCGGCCTTGCCCGTTGCGATAAGCACGGACAGGGTGACGATGCTACGGTCACGCGGGGCCAGTTCGGGACGCACCCACGCGTCGCCGAACAGCACCCGGTCCGTATAGCCAGCCAAGGCCGGCGCGATTGCCTGCATGTTCCTGGGCGCAACCGACGGACGCTCCTGCGCCTCGACCGGCACGGCCATCGCCAGCGCGGCAGCGGTTGCAGAAGCGACTTTCATCATCTCGTCTCCCATCCTGATCCCGGTTGAGATCAATCGCCGTCAGCGCCCGTCTTCACTGGCCGAACGAGACGCGAGAAGGTGAGCTGGGACAGGCGCCACTTGCCATCCTGGTTGTTGTAAACTTCCGTGACCATGAAAGGATTGGTGACGGTGCGGCCGCCGACCACGGCCTCCAGGTCAAGGTCTTCCAGCACGATCGCAGTGTTGCCGAACACCCGCACATTAACCGCGTAGATCGACGCCTTCTTGTACCAGATGCCACCGCTCTGGATGGTGGCGAGTTCCTGCGTCTTTCCCCACGTTCCGCCCATATGGGTGAACATGGCCCGATCGTCGAAGAGCGTCGCGAGGGAGTCGACCTTCTTGTCCGCCATCCAGTCCCATTTGGTCTTCGACAGGTCGATGACCTGCTGCTCGGTCGGGGTATGCGTGGCAGCCGTCTTGATCGTCTCCGTGGGCGGGGCCGGCGTTTGTTGCGCGAGCAACGGCTGCATAGGCAGCATTGACATGGCGACAGCACCTAGCAGGCCAAGCCGCTTCATTCCCTTGGTCGATCGAATGTCCATAACAACTGCTCCCGCACGAGGTTGAAAGAAGGCAGACTGATGCTGGAACATCAGCCTGGAATTGACGATCAGCGCTTCCGTTCGGCGAGCTACTTCACCATCGCCGGATCTCGGTGTCAGCGGTTTACGAACTGCTGATGCGAAGCCGCATAGCGCTCGCCAAGAACTTCAATCCCCGACAGAGCGTCGGCGATGCGCGCCAAGTCCTGATCGGTCAGCGCCAGATCGGCACCGCCTAGGTTTTCCTCCAGCCGGTGGAGCTTGGTTGTGCCGGGGATGGGTACGATCCACGGACGCTGTGCGAGCAGCCATGCAAGCGCGACCTGCGCGGGCTTTGCCCCCTTCTCGCTGGCGATCGTCGTGACCAGATCGACCAGCGCCTGGTTCGCCGCCATCGCATCCGGCTGAAAGCGTGGCACGGTGCTGCGGAAGTCATCGGGCGCGAACTTGGTGTCAGCCTTCAGCCGGCCGGTCAGAAAGCCCTTCCCGAGCGGTGCGAACGGCACGAAGCCGATCCCCAACTCCTCCAGAAGCGACAGGATCACTGCCTCTGGCTCACGCCAGAACATCGAATACTCGCTCTGAAGAGCCGCCACGGGCTGCACCACGTGGGCGCGACGGATCGCGTCCGGTCCGGCTTCCGACATACCGAAATACTTGACCTTGCCCTCAGCAATCAGGTCGCGAACCGTTCCAGCCACGTCCTCGATCGGCACGTTCGGATCGACACGGTGCTGATAGAAAAGGTCGATTCGATCGGTACGCAGCCGGGACAGCGCCTCGTTCGCGACCTGCCGGATACGCTCGGGACGACTGTTCAAGCCGTCGCTCGGCTTGCCGTTCTCGAACCCGAATTTGGTGGCGATCACCACCTGATCGCGAACCGGTGCCAGTGCTTCGCCGACGACCTCTTCATTGTCCCCCGGCCCATAGGCTTCGGCCGTGTCGAAGAAGGTAACACCACGATCGTGCGCCGCGCGGAGAAGCGAAACCGCCTCCGTGCGATCGGTAGCCGGGCCGTAGCCATAGCTAAGTCCCATGCACCCGAGCCCAACGACTGACACCTCAAGGCCGCTGCGGCCCAATACGCGCTTCTGCATCATCAAAATCCTCGTCTGGCCCGATGGTCACACGCCGGGCCACGATGATCGCAATGTAACTCGGAGCGGTTCTGGGAATTAGACAGGGTAAATCGCTTAGGTCTATGACACATTGTCATGAAACCCTTGGTGCTGCCCTGACATGCAACGTGAAGAGCTAGGCAATCTGGCTATGTTTCTAGCCGTCGCGGAGGAGCGCAGTTTCACTAAAGCTGCGGCAAAACTCGGCATTTCGCAGTCGGCGCTCAGTCATACGATGCGCCGCCTGGAAGCAAAGCTGGGTCTCCGATTGCTGACCCGGACGACGAGGAGCGTCGCTCCTACCGAAGCCGGTGAGCGTCTGATCGCAACACTGCGACCTGCCCTCGAGGAGATTGATGACAAGCTGGCATCGCTGACCGAGCTTCGCGAGCGTCCTGCCGGCAACGTCAGGATAACATCCAGCGCCCATGCAGCGCGAGCCGTGCTTTGGCCGGTCATCGATCGACTGACCGCTGAAAATCCCGATATCCATGTCGAAATCAGTATTGAGAGCGGCCTTGTTGATATCGTCAGCGGCAGGTTCGACGCTGGCGTTCGGCTAGGCGAGCGACTGGATCAGGATATGATCGCGCTGCCTATCAGCCCCAAGCTGCGCATGGCCGCGTTCGCGGCACCAAGCTATCTAGAACGGCATGGGACGCCTCAGACCCCCTACGATCTGGCAAAGCACAATTGCATCAGTCTCCGAATGGCGACTTCGGGCGGCTTATACGCTTGGGAATTTGAACGCGACGGCAAGGAGCTAAAGGTCAAAACGGAAGGCCAGCTCGTATTCAACGACGCTGACATGATCGTCGCCGCTGCACTGGCTGGACGCGGTATCGCGTTCACGGTTGAGGGCCACGTTGACCGCCACTTCGCCTCTGGCTCACTCGTGAGAGTGCTAGAGGATTGGTGCGAACCGTTCGATGGCTACTACCTCTATTATCCTAGCCGAAGACAGCGATCCCCTGCATTCAGTTTAGTGCTCGAAGCGCTGCGTTATCGAACCTAATGGATAAAGGCCGTAGGATGACGGGAATCTCTACGTCCCGGAAATCCGTTAAATACGGGTTCTGGGAACCGTAGATCATTACCATTTTGATGGTTTTCGGGACAGCTGGCGCCATAGCACTCGGCAGCTAATCGCTGCGGGACTTCTAATAGCTGCCGGGCAGGAATGTCCCCAATGTTGGTCTTTCCGGATCACAGCTCGGAGTTTGGTGAGCGAATGGCAGGTTGCGGATCCGCGCATCGGCACGGAAGAGGGCCGGAATGGCTTACGAATCGCCGTTTTGCGCGCCATTCTACGCCAGAGCACTCCCACCCGTTGGCGTAGCTTTACATTTCTAGGATAGGTGCGCAGATCGACCGAAGTAACAACTGAGTAGAACGGCCGATAGCAGACCCAAGATAGACGAGAACTGCTATTAGAGGACGGCGAAAACCGCCGCCAAAACTACGCTATTGCCACAGTTTTGTATCCGTCACTCCCACTCGATCGTGCCGGGGGGCTTGCTCGTATAGTCATAGGTGACGCGGTTGATACCGCGGACTTCGTTGATGATGCGGGTGGCCACGCGGGGCAGGAAGTCACCGGGGAAACCGAACGCCTCTGCCGTCATGCCGTCGGTCGAAGTGACGGCACGCAGCGCCAGCACATTGTCATAGGTCCGCCCGTCCCCCATCACGCCGACCGACCGCACCGGCAACAACACGGCGAACGCCTGCCAGATCGCATCATACAGCCCGGCGTTGCGGATTTCCTCGAGATAGATGGCATCGGCCTTGCGAAGAATGTCGCAGCGTTCGCGCGTTACTTCGCCGGGAATGCGGATGGCGAGGCCGGGACCGGGAAACGGATGCCGGCCAACGAAGATGTCGGGCAGGCCCAGCTCGCGGCCAAGTGCCCGCACTTCATCCTTGAACAGTTCGCGCAGCGGCTCGACCAGCTTCATGTTCATGCGTTCGGGCAGGCCGCCGACATTGTGATGGCTCTTAATGGTCACCGACGGGCCGCCGGTGAAGCTGACGCTTTCGATCACATCAGGATAGAGCGTGCCCTGGGCGAGGAACTCGGCGCCGCCGATCTTGCGCGCCTCGTCCTCGAACACGTCGATGAACGTCTTGCCGATGAACTTGCGCTTCACCTCAGGATCGGTGACCCCGGCCAGGCCCGACAGGAACAGCGTCTCGGCATTCACATGGACGAGCGGGATATTATAGGCGCCGCGGAACAGGCTGACGACCTGATCGGCCTCCCCCGCACGCATCAGGCCATGGTCGACGAACACGCAGGTCAACTGGTCGCCGATCGCTTCGTGGATCAAAACCGCCGCCACCGCCGAATCGACGCCGCCCGACAGGCCGCAGATGACGCGGCCGGTGCCCACCTGGGCGCGGATCTCCTCGATCTTGGCGGCGCGGAACTCGGCCATCGACCAGTCGCCGGGACAGCCGCAGACATGCCGCACGAAATTGGCGAGCAGCCGCCCGCCATCGGGCGTATGCACCACCTCCGGGTGGAACTGCATCGCATAATAACGGCGGTTGTCGTCGGCGATCACGGCAAAGGGCGCGCCGGGGCTTGCGGCGACCGGGCGGAAGCCGGGAGCAAGTGCCGTCACCTTGTCGCCATGGCTCATCCACACCTGATGGCTTTCGCGTTCGGCCCACATGCCGTCGAACAGCGCGCATCCGTCGCCGATCTCGATAAAGGCGCGGCCGAACTCGCCCGAATCGCCCGCCTGCACCGCGCCGCCCAGCTGGTGCATCATCACCTGCTGCCCGTAACAAATGCCCAGGATTGGCAGACCCGAATCGAAAATAGCCTGCGGCACGCGCGGACTGCCGTCGTCCAGCACCGACGCCGGGCTGCCCGACAGGATGATGCCGGCGGGCTTCATCCGCTCGAACGCGGGCTCAGCCGTGGTGAAGGGTGCGATTTCGGAATAGACGCCCGCTTCGCGCACGCGGCGCGCGATAAGCTGGGTGACCTGACTGCCGAAGTCGATGATGAGGATGGATTGCGACGGGGTCTGCATGGCCGGGCTGTAGCCGCACCGGGCGGCGGGGAAAAGAGCCTGACGCCCCTTCCCCCGCGCGATTGCTACTGCGCCTTGACCTCAAGCCCGGTCCATTTGGCGGCAAAGGCGTAGAGGTCGGCGGTTTCCTCGATGATCTTGTCGGTCGGCTTGCCCGAACCATGGCCCGCACGCGTTTCGATGCGGACCAGATGGGGTTTGGGACCGATATCGGACGCCTGCAGCATCGCGGTGTATTTGAAGGTGTGCCCCGGCACCACGCGGTCGTCGGTATCCGCCGTCGTCGCCAGGATCGCCGGATAGGTCTGACCCGCCCGGACATTGTGATAGGGCGAATAAGCGCGCAGGATCTTGAAATCCTCCGCCTTGGCCGGATAGCCGTAATCATCGACCCAGTATCGCCCGGCGGTGAACCGGTCGAAGCGCAGCATGTCCATGACGCCGACGGCGGGCAGCGCGGCGGCGAACAGGTCGGGGCGCTGGTTGACGACGGCGCCGACCAGCAGGCCGCCGTTCGACCCACCCTGAACCGCCAGCCCATCCTTTTTCGTCACGCCCTGTTCGATCAGATACTCGCCCGCCGCGATGAAATCGTCGAACACATTCTGCTTGTTGGCAAGCCGTCCGCCATCATGCCACGCCTTGCCATATTCGCCGCCACCGCGAATATTGGCGAGCGCAAAGACGCCGCCCTGCTCCAGCCAGGCGATCCGGGCGGATGAGAAAGCCGGGGTATAGCTGATGTTGAACCCGCCATAGCCCCACAGGACAGTCGGCGCGGGGCCGGTCACGTCCTTTCGCCGCACCACGAACATCGGCACGCGGGTGCCGTCCTTGGAATTGTAGAAACGCTGTTCGACGGCATAGCGCGACGGGTCGAACGCCACCTTGGGCGTCGCCCATGCGTCGGCGCGGTCGGCCTTTACGTCATAGCGATAGATGGTGGTCGGCACGTTGAAGCTGGTGAAGGCATAGAAGGCCTCGGCATCATCGGCATCGCCCGAAATGCCGGCGACGGTGCCGATGCCGGGCAGCGCGATCCTGCCCAGCATCCGGCCATCGGGCGAATAGCGGCGCACCTCGCTCTTGGCGTCGACCAGATAGGACAGCACCAGTTCGCCGCCGATCGTCCGCGCGCTTTCCAGCACGGCCTGATCCTGCGGCACCACGTCGCGGATGGCCGCCGGGTCGGCGATGTCCATCGCCACCACGCGCGAACGCGGCGCATCCTTGTTCGTCAGCCAGTAGAAAGTCGTGCCGCGATTGCCGGCATAGCTCCATTCATTCTCAAGCCCCTGCACCAGCTTGATCGGCTTCGCCGCCGGCGCGGTCAGGTCGACCAGCGTGACCTCATATCGGTTGTCGGTGCCCTCGCTGGTGGTCACGACCAGATAGCGGCCATCGTCGCTGACTTCTGCGGAATGCCCGCGCCGGGGCGTTTCCGGCGTCGAATAGATCAGTCGATCTGCGTCCTGCGCGGTCCCCAGCTTGTGGAAATAGACCGCCTGATTTTCGTTCAGCGCCTGAAACTGCTGGTCGGCCGCCGGGGCTGGAAAGCGCGAATAATAGAAACCCGAGCCGTCCTTGGCCCAGGCGAGGTTCGAGAACTTCACCCATTTGACCTGATCGGGCAGCACCCGACCCGTATCGACATCCAGCACGCGCACCGTACGCCAGTCCGACCCGCCATCCTGAATGCCATAGACGAGCCGCTTGCCATCCTGTGACGGCGCGTATTCGCTGAGCGCGGTCGCACCGTCCTTCGACCAGCCATTGGGGTCGATCAACACGCGGCCCTCACCGTCCAGGCTGTCGCGGACATACAGCACCGCCTGGTTCTGAAGGCCCGAATTGCGGCTGTAGAAATAACGCCCGCCTTTCTTCTCCGGCACGCCGAAGCGTTCGTAGTCGAACAATTGGGTCAATCGCGCCTTGAACGCGTCGCGGCCGGGCAGCGTCGCAAGATAGCGGTCCGTCACCTGGTTCTGGGCAGCGACCCAGGCCGCGACCCTGGGATCGTTGCGAACGTCGTTTTCGAGCCAGCGATACGGGTCCGCGACCTTTTCGCCATGCAGCGTTTCGGTCGCATCGACCGTATCGGTCGCGGGATAGGTGATGGCAGCCACGGTGTCGCGCGTCTCCGTCCGGGGATATTGAAAGGCGTGAATGGGGGCCGCAAACAACAGCGGCAAGAGGGCAAGCGCGCGACGCATCGAAACTGGTCTCCGATGAAACAAGAAAGGCCGCACCCTGACGGGATGCGGCCTTTCTTGCAACCATGGGGTCGATCGAGCGATCAGGCCGCTTCGTCGAAATCCTCGTCGGTCATGACCGGACCCGAATCCTGACCCTTGGCCGACACGTCACGGTCGACAAACTCGATGATCGCCATCGGCGCCGCGTCCGAAGCGCGGGGACCAGCCTTGATGATGCGGGTATAACCGCCGTTGCGGTCGGCATAGCGCGCGGCCAGAACGTCGAACAGCTTGGCAAGCTGTGCATCGTCAAGCAGGCGGGCATGGGCCAGACGACGGTTCGACAGGCCGCCCTTCTTCGCCAGCGTCACCAGCTTTTCAACATAGGGACGCAGTTCCTTCGCCTTGGCGACGGTCGTGGTGATCTGCTCATGCTTGATGAGCGCGGCCGACATGTTGCGGAACAGCGCGGTGCGATGAGCCGAGGTGCGCTGCAGCTTACGGCCACCATATTTATGACGCATGATATCTTCCTTCTCGTTCGTCAGGGGGCCGTCTTACGGAACCCCGAGCCAGGTGGGACGTAAGGGCCACCCCAAGTTCGTCGCTCCGGTCTCGACCGAAGCCCCTCATTCAACGGGCCGACGCGGCAAAGCCGCCTCGTCGGACGGCGCCTTGCGGCACCGCCGTCCGGGCTTTCATCGTCTTCGGGCTAGCGAACGCTAGCCCGATGCGATTCAGCCCATGATTTCCTGTTCGAGCTTCTTGGCCATTTCCTCGATATTCTCGGGCGGCCAGCCCGGAATTTCCATACCGAGGCGAAGGCCCATGCCCGACAGCACTTCCTTGATCTCATTGAGCGACTTGCGGCCGAAATTGGGCGTCCGCAGCATCTCCGCCTCGGTTTTCTGAACCAGATCGCCGATATAGATGATGTTGTCGTTCTTGAGGCAGTTGGCCGAACGAACCGACAATTCCAGCTCGTCGACCTTCTTGAGCAGGTTGCGGTTGATCGCCGCAGTGTCGCCCGGCGTCTCGGCAGCGGGCGCCGCGATGCCGCCGGTGGCGACCGGTGCGGCGCGGGTCATTGCCGAATCGTCGAAATGGACGAACAGCGACAGCTGATCCTGAAGGATGCGCGCGGCATAGGCCAGTGCATCGTCCGGGGT
The DNA here is from genome assembly GCF_035490575.1 of Sphingomonas sp. Classification (GTDB taxonomy): domain Bacteria; phylum Pseudomonadota; class Alphaproteobacteria; order Sphingomonadales; family Sphingomonadaceae; genus Sphingomonas. The sequence goes on from NZ_DATJLI010000042.1 coordinate 10,483, forward strand.
CACGGTGCCATCGGTTTCGACCGAAAGCGTCAGCTTGTCGTAATCGAGTTCCTGCCCGACGCGGGTATTCTCGACCTTGTAGCTGACCTGGCGCACCGGCGAATACAGCGCATCGACCGGGATCAGGCCGATCGGCGCATCGGCCGGACGATTCGCCGTGGCGGGGACATAGCCCTTGCCGGTATCGGCGGTCAGTTCCATGTTCAGCGTCGCGCCGTCATCCAGATGGCACAGCACCAGTTCGGGGTTCATCACCTCGATATCGCCCGACACGGCGATGTCGCCGGCCTTCACCTCTGCCGGGCCGGTGGCCGACAGTTGCAGCCGCTTGGGGCCTTCGCCCTGCATACGGATGGCGATCTGCTTGACGTTCAGGACGATGTCGGTCACGTCCTCGCGAACGCCCGTCAGCGAGCTGAACTCGTGAAGGACGTTCTCGATCTTGATCGACGTGACGGCGGCACCCTGAAGCGACGACAACAGCACGCGACGCAGCGCATTGCCGAGCGTCAGGCCAAAGCCGCGCTCAAGCGGTTCGGCAACGAACGTCGCCTTCCGCTTTGAATCGCCGCCCGACTTCTTTTCGAGGCCGTTGGGCTTCTTGAGTTCCTGCCAGTTCTTTGCGTTGACAGACACGGGCTTCCCCTGAGTTGGGCGGGAACGGGGCGCTTCCCGCCGAAACGCGGCGTCGCGCGGCGGCGCGGGCACAAGGCCACGAGCCGCCGCGCGACGCGATAATCAAATCAGACGCGACGACGCTTCGACGGACGAACGCCGTTGTGCGGGATCGACGTCACGTCGCGGATCGACGTGATCTGGAAACCGACCGCCTGCAGCGCGCGCAGCGCCGATTCGCGACCCGAACCCGGACCCTTCACTTCAACTTCCAGCGTGCGGACGCCGTGCTCGGCGGCCTTGCGGCCCGCGTCCTCGGCTGCGACCTGCGCGGCATAGGGAGTCGACTTGCGGCTGCCCTTGAAGCCCATCATGCCGGCCGACGACCATGAAATGGCGTTACCCTGGGCATCGGTGATGGTAATCATGGTGTTGTTGAAGCTGGCGTTCACATGGGCGACGCCGGCGGTGATATTCTTGCGCTCGCGACGGCGAATGCGCTGCGGTGCTTGTGCCATTGAAACGGTGTCCTGACCTTTTGTCTTGGTGCGGAGGCCGGGAGGCGGTCTGCCTCGAACCTGTCCCCGACGGAGAAGAAATGAAAATCGTCCCCCGGACGATCTTTACTTCTTCTTGCCCGCGATCGGCTTCGCCTTGCCCTTGCGGGTGCGCGCGTTGGTGTGCGTGCGCTGGCCGCGAACCGGCAGGCCCTTGCGGTGGCGCAGGCCGCGATAGCAGGCCAGGTCCATCAGGCGCTTGATGTTCATCGCCGTCTCACGACGAAGATCACCTTCCACCGTGTGGTCGGCGTCGATCGTCTCGCGGATCTGCAGCACTTCCTGGTCGGTCAGGTCCTGCACCCGACGCTCCGGCGTGATCGCCAGCTTTTCGGTGATTTCCTTGGCCTTTGTCGGGCCGATGCCGTGAATATACTGAAGCGCGATAACGACGCGCTTGTTGGTCGGGATGTTGACACCCGCAATACGAGCCATGAACCTTATTCTCCCAGCTCCACAGCAAGGCGCATGGCAGCGCCCCGCTATCTCTTCGCGTTAGTCCGAAACGCACGTCAGCGGCGGTCGCGAAATGCGCGCCGCCGGTCCACCGCGGTTTCGGAAGAGGCGTCAGTTAGGGCGGGCCGGCGCCCCTGTCAAGCGAGTCGGTCGCTGTCAAGCGTTAACACGTGGAACTATTTTCAGAATCAGGCGTGAGAACCACGCCCATCCGGCAATGCTCGCTCAATCGCGCGGACCAAGTATCGCTTCGATCGCAGCGGTCACATGCGCGATGTCGGCCATGCCGTCGATCCGCCTGACAAGGCCGTTGGCTTCGTAATGCGGCAGGATCGGCGCGGTCTTGGCACGGTATTCGGCCATGCGCGTGCGAACCGTTTCGGCATTATCGTCCGGTCGGCGTTTGAACTCTGTCGACCCGCAAACATCGCAAACACCCTCGACGGAGGGCTGCTTGAACGTGTCGTGATAGCCTTCACCGCACTTGGCGCAGGTGAACCGGCCGGTGATGCGCTCGACCAGCGCTTCTTCGTCCACGACCAGCTCGATCACATAATCGAGCTTGCGACCGCGCGCCGCCAATAGTTCGTCCAGCGATGCCGCCTGCGCCGCCGTGCGCGGATAGCCATCGAAGATCACGCCCGGCTCCGAACCCAGTTCGTCAAGCCGTTCGCCGATGATCCCCGACACGATCTCGTCGGAGACCAGCTGGCCGGCTTCCATCACGGCCTTGGCCGCAAGCCCGGTCGGCGTCCCCGCCTTGACCGCGGCGCGCAGCATGTCGCCGGTCGAAAGCTGCACCATGCCGCGTTCGGCGACCAGGCGGCTGGCCTGCGTGCCCTTGCCCGCCCCCGGCGGCCCAAGAAGGATGATGTCCACCTTTACTACCCCCTCCAAAACGGCGCCCGCCTCAGCGGACGCGACCGCCCTTCAGCTTGGCCTTCTTGATTAGATCGCCATACTGGTGCGCCAGCAGATGCGACTGGATCTGCGTCACCGTGTCCATGGTTACGTTGACCACGATCAACAGGCTCGTGCCGCCAAGGTAGAAGGGGATGCTGAGCGCCGAAACCAGATATTCGGGCAGCAGGCAGATGATCGTCAGATACGCCGCGCCGATCACGGTGATGCGCGTCAGCACATAGTCGAAATAGGCCTCAGTGTTCTTGCCGGGACGAATCCCGGGGATGAAGCCGCCATAACGCTTGAGGTTCTCAGCCGTCTCTTCGGGGTTGAAGACCACGGCGGTGTAGAAGAACGAGAAAAAGATGATCCCCGCCGCATACAGCGCCATGTAAACCGGGCTGCCATGCGTCAGATACTGGTTCAGCCCGATCATCGCGTCGTTCCACCAGCCACCGCCGCTCGCGCCGACGCTCTGGCCGGCGAACTGGCTGATCGTCAGTGGCATCAGCAACAGCGACGAAGCGAAGATCGGCGGAATCACGCCCGCGGTATTGATCTTGAGCGGCAGATGGCTGCGCTCGGCCTGCACGCCGCGCGCGGTCTGCCGCTTGGGATACTGGATCAGGATGCGGCGCTGAGCACGCTCCATGAAGCAGATGAACAGCACGAGCGCGGCAATCGCGACGATGATCCCGATCAGGCGGACCGGATCGACGGTGCCGGTGCGGCTGCCCTCGAACAACTGCACCAATGTGGTCGGCAGATGCGCGACGATGCCCGCCATGATGATGAGCGAGATGCCGTTGCCGATACCCCGGCTGGTGATCTGCTCGCCCAGCCACATCAGGAACATCGTGCCGCCGATGAGCGAGATGACCGCGCCGATGCGGAACACCATCCCCGGCTCCACCACGGCCTGCGCCCCGGCCGAGGCGCCGAATGCTTCCAGGCCGACGGCGATGAACCAGCCCTGGATCGCCGTCAGACCGACCGTGCCGTAACGGGTATATTGGTTCAGCCGCTTGCGGCCGCTCTCGCCTTCCTTCTTGATTGCGGCGAGTTGCGGCGACAGCGAAGTGGCGAGCTGAACGACGATCGACGCGGTGATATAGGGCATGACCCCCAGCGCGATGATCGACATCCGCTCAAGCGCACCGCCCGAGAAGGTGTTGAAGAAATCCATGACGCCGCCCTGCGTCTGCTGCGCCAGCAGGTTGAGCTGCGTCGGATCGACGCCGGGCAGCGGCACATAGCTCAGCATCCGGAAGATGATGAGCGCACCCAGGGTGAACCAGAGCCGCTTCTTCAACTCGGTCGCCTTGCCGAACTTCGACAGGCTGATGCTGGTGGCGAGATTGTCGGCTGCGGATGCCATGTCGTCGTCTGTCCCGGAAATCAGTGCGGGCGGAACCTTCGCGCGCGTCGGACGTGCATATAGGCGGTGACGCCGCGATGTCTAATGGGCGAACCGGCAAGGGTGCCGCTAATGCGCCCAGGGCCGACCGCCGCGAACGGGCGGAACGGCAAAAAGGGGAAGGCGCCCAACGGCCCCCTCCCCCTTTGCGTCAGGCGTTGGCCTTCTGCTTGGCGTCCTTGTCGGCCAGGCGCTCGGCGCGAGCCTTGCCCTTCTTGGCCGCGGCCTTTTCTGCGGCCGGAACGACCTCGATCACCTCGACCGAACCACCGGCCTTTTCGATCGCTTCACGCGCGCCCTTGGACACGCCGGCAACCTTGAGGCTCAGCTTCGCCGAAATTTCGCCCTTGCCCAGCAGACGGACACCGTCGGTGCCACCGCGCGTCAGGCCGGCAGCGTTCAGCGCCGCCTGGTCAATGGTCGCGCCGGTTTCCAGCTTGCCGGCGTCAATCGCCTTTTGAAGGGCGCCGACATTGATCTCGGCGTAATCCTTGCCGAACGGATTGTTGAAGCCGCGCTTCGGCAGCCGCATGTGGAGCGGCATCTGACCGCCCTCAAAGCCGTTGATCGCAACGCCCGAGCGTGCCTTCGCACCCTTCTGACCACGGCCGGCGGTCTTGCCCAGGCCCGAGCCGATGCCACGGCCGACGCGGACGCGTTCCTTGCGGGCGCCCTTGTTATCGCGGATGTCGTTCAGTTTCATGTCTTGCACTCGCTTTCGCTATGTTCGCGCCAAAAAGACGGAGGGTTCAAATCAGGAAGGGGGCCGTTAGCCCCCTTCCCTCATTCTGTCATGTCAAATCGAGGATCACTCCTCGACCGACACCATGTGGTGCACCTTCTGGACCATGCCGCGCACCGAAGGGGTGTCCTCCAGCTCGACCGTTTTGTGCATCTTGTTAAGACCCAGGCCGACCAGCGTCGCGCGCTGGTCCTTGGTCCGGCGGATGGGCGAACCCGTCTGCGTCACCTTGATCGTCGCCATCGCGCTTACTCCACGATTGCCGCGGCATCGGCCTCGGCGGTCTGCGAACCGCCACGGCCGAGCAGGTCGGCAATCTTCTTGCCGCGACGCTGTGCGACCGCCTTGGGCGAGGTCTGCTCGCCAAGGGCCTCGAACGTGGCGCGGATCATGTTGTAGGGGTTCGACGTGCCGGTCGACTTGGTCACCACGTCGGCAACGCCAAGGCTTTCGAACACGGCGCGCATCGGACCACCGGCGATGATGCCCGTGCCCGACGGTGCCGAGCGGACATAAACGTTGCCGGCACCGAAATGCCCGCGACCATCATGGTGAAGCGTCCGGCCCTCGCGCAGCGGCACGCGGACCATCTTCTTCTTGGCTGCCGCCGTCGCCTTGCTGATGGCTTCTGGCACTTCGCGCGCCTTGCCATGGCCAAAGCCGACCCGGCCCTTGCCGTCACCGACCACGACCAGCGCCGCGAAGCCGAAGCGCTTGCCGCCCTTCACCGTCTTGGACACGCGGTTGATGTGAACGAGCTTTTCGATCAGCTCTTCGCCGCCATCGTCACGGTTGCGGTCGTCGCGACGACCACGGTTGCCGTCACGACCGCCACGACCGCGATTGTCGCCGCCGCCAGGGCCACGGCCCCGGCCGCCACGACCGCCGCGCGGGGCGCCGGTGTTCGCATCCGGCGCGGTCGCCTCGACCGGGGTTCCGGTCTGGTTGTTCTCGTCCGCCATCTTAGAACTCCAATCCGCCTTCACGCGCGGCATCCGCCAACGCCTTGACGCGACCATGATAGAGGAAGCCGCCACGGTCGAACACAACCTGCGTCACCCCGGCCGCCTTGGCTGCCTCGGCCAGACGCTTGCCCACATCGGCCGCGGCCTCGGTGGTCGCGCCCAGCTTGCCCTTGCCGTCCTTGACCAGGCTCGATGCCGAAGCCAGCGTCTTGCCTTCGGTATCGTCGATCACCTGAGCATAGATATGCCGGCCCGAACGATGCACCGACAGCCGCGGACGGCCACCGGCCCGCGCGCGCAGCGCGGTGCGATTGCGGCGACGCCGCTTCTCGAAGAGAGAGAGACCCTTGCTCATTACTTCTTCTTCCCTTCCTTGCGGAAGATGAACTCGTCGGCGTATTTGATGCCCTTGCCCTTGTAAGGCTCGGGCTTGCGCCAGCGGCGGATCTCGGCGGCGACCTGGCCGACCTTCTGCTTGTCGATGCCGGAGATCTCGATCGTCGTCTGGTCGGGCGTCTTGATCTCGATCCCCTCGGGGATGTCGAAATTGACGTCGTGGCTGTAGCCGAGCTGCAGCTTGAGCGTCTTGCCCTGGGTGCTGGCGCGATAGCCGACACCGGTAATCAGCAGCTTCTTGGTGAAACCCTCGGTCACGCCGGTGACCAGGTTCTGCACCAGCGTGCGCTGCATCCCCCAGAACGCGCGAGCGCGCTTGGTCTCGTTCGCCGGCTGCACCGAAATGCCGCCATCGACGGCTTCATATTTGATGTCGTCGGCCAGCGGCATGTTGAGAGTGCCCTTAGGACCCTTCACGCTCAGCTCGCCGCCTGCGATGTTCGCCGAAACGCCCGCGGGGACGCTGACCGGCTTTTTGCCGATGCGGCTCATCAGAACACCTCCGCCAGCACTTCGCCGCCGACATTCTGCTCGCGCGCCTCGGCGTCGGACAGAACGCCCTTGGGCGTCGAGACGATCGTGATGCCCAAGCCGTTGCGAACGCGCGGCAGGTCCTGCGAACCTGAATAGACGCGGCGGCCCGGCTTGGACACGCGCGCGACATGCTTGATCGCGGGCTGACCCTCAAAATATTTCAGCTCGATGCGGATGCCGGCCGCGGGGCCCATCTGCTCTTCGCTGTAGCCACGGATATAGCCCTCGCGCTGAAGCACGTCGAGCACACGGACCCGCAGCTTCGACGCAGGCGAAAGGACCGAGTCCTTGCGCGCGCGCTGGCCGTTGCGGATGCGGGTGAGCATGTCACCCAGGGGATCGGTCAATGCCATCTTCTGGATCCCTTACCAGCTCGACTTCGTGACACCGGGGATCAGGCCCTTGTTGGCCAGATCACGCAGCATGACGCGAGCAAGACGGAACTTGCGGTAATAGCCGCGCGGGCGGCCGGTCAGTTCGCAACGGTTGCGAATGCGCGTCGGATTGCCGTTGCGCGGCAGCTCCGCCATCTTCAGCCGTGCGATGAGACGCTCGGTCTCATCGAGCGACTCGTCGTTCGCAATCGCCTTGAGCTTCGCATATTTGGGCGCATACTTCGCGACCATCTTGCGACGCTTCTCGTTCTTGTTCACAGAACTCAGTTTCGCCATGACTTAAGTTCTTCCTTCCTTACGCCGCCTGCTTCGCTTCTTCGTCCGCCGCTTGCGGGAACGGGAAGCCAAAGAGACGCAGAAGCTCACGTGCTTCGTCGTCGGTCTTTGCGGTCGTGGTGACGATCACATCCATGCCACGCACCTTTTCGATACGGTCATAGTTGATCTCTGGGAAAATGAGCTGTTCCTTGATGCCGCAGGCATAGTTGCCACGACCATCGAAGCTCTTCGGATTCAGGCCGCGAAAGTCGCGGACGCGCGGCAGCGCGATCGTGACGAAGCGGTCGAGAAACTCATACATGCGCTCGCGACGCAGCGTCACCTTGACGCCGATCGGCATGCCTTCACGCAGCTTGAACTGCGCGATCGACTTCTTGGCGCGCGTCACGACCGGCTTCTGACCAGCGATCAGTTCCATTTCGGACGCAGCCTGTTCGACCTTCTTCTTGTCCTGCGTCGCTTCGCCAACGCCCATGTTCAGGACGATCTTGTCGATGCGCGGCACTTCAAGCGCGTTCTTATAGCCGAACTTCTCGGTCATCGCCTTGGCGATCGAGTCGTCATACAGCTTGCGAAGGCGTGGGATGTAGGTGTCAGCCATTGATGACGTCCCCCGTCTTGGCGGCGACACGAACCTTCTTGCCGTCGCGGATTTCGAAACGGACGCGCGTCGGCTTGCCGTCGGCGGTCACATGGGCGACCTTCGAGATGTGCAGCGGCGCTTCCGAGCGTTCCAGACCACCCTGCGGCGCAGTCTGGGTCGGCTTCTTGTGGCGAACGGCAACGTTAACGCCGGCGACGACGACCTTGTCCTCGCGCGGCATCGAACGAACGACCTCACCGGTCTTGCCCTTGTCCTTGCCCGACAGGACGACTACCTTGTCGCCCTTCTTGATCTTGGCGGCAGCCATTACAGCACCTCCGGCGCGAGCGAGATGATCTTCATGTAACCCTTGCCGCGCAGTTCACGCACGACCGGGCCAAAGATACGGGTGCCGATCGGCTCCTCGTTCTTGTTCACGAGCACCGCGGCGTTGCCGTCGAAGCGGATCACCGAACCATCGGCGCGGCGGATATCCTTGCGGGTGCGGACGATGACGGCGCGATGCACGTCACCCTTCTTCACGCGACCGCGCGGGGCAGCTTCCTTGACGCTGACGACGATGACGTCGCCCACGCCGGCCGTGCGGCGCTTCGAGCCACCCAGCACCTTGATGCACTGAACCCGCTTGGCGCCACTGTTGTCAGCGACGTCCAGGTTGGACTGCATTTGGATCATTGATCCGTTCCTTCTCTCTGGGGTGGATACCGACCCAACCCCGCCTTGAAACAACCGCCGGCGGACCGGCGGCAGCCCTTACGCGCTGGCTTCCGCCGCGACCTCTTCGGGGGTTGCATGGGTGTTGACCCGCGCAACCACTTTCCAGGTCTTGAGCTTCGAGATCGGTGCGGTCTCTTCAATCCGCACAGTCTCGCCCTCGCGATATTCATTGCCCTCGTCATGGGCATGATATTTCTTCGAACGACGGATGATCTTGCCGTAGAGCGGGTGCTTGACCTTCCGCTCCACGCTGACAACCACCGTCTTGTCGGTCTTGTCCGAGACGATCATCCCGGTCAGCACACGCTTCGGCATGTCGGTCCCTTCCTTACTTCGCGTCCGAGCGCGAACGCTCGGTCTGCAGCGTCTTGATGCGCGCGATGTCGCGACGCACTTCACGGACGCGGCTCGACTTTTCCAGCTGGCTGGTCGCCGCCTGGAAACGAAGGTTGAACGCCTCGCGCTTCAGGTTGCCCAGCTCCTCGCCGAGCTGATCGTCGCTCTTGGCGCGCAGATCACTTGCCTTGGTCATCGATTAACCCTCCAGGTGCGACGTGTCGCCGAGGCGCGCCACGACCTTGGTCTTGATCGGCAGCTTCATCGCCGCACGCTCGAACGCTTCTGCCGCGAGCGGGCCGGGCACGCCGTCCAGCTCGAACAGGATGCGGCCGGGCTTGACGCGCGCCGCCCAGAATTCAGGCGCACCCTTGCCCGAGCCCATGCGGACTTCGGCGGGCTTGGACGACACCGGCAGATCCGGGAAAATCCGGATCCACAAGCGGCCCTGACGTTTGATGTGGCGCGTGATCGCGCGGCGAGCCGCTTCGATCTGGCGGGCGGTAATCCGCTCCGGCTCCATCGCCTTCAGGCCATAGGCGCCGAAGTTCAAGGTCGCGCCACCCTTGGCCTCGCCCTTGATCCGGCCCTTGAAGGCCTTGCGGAACTTTGTGCGCTTTGGTTGCAGCATCGGACTTAGTTCCTACGGTCGTCGCGCGCCGGGCGCACGCCCGAAGTCTGCGATTCGAGGTTCAGGCGATCAGTAGCCAGTGGATCATGGCCCAGGATTTCGCCCTTGAAGATCCACACCTTGACGCCGCACACGCCATAAGCGGTGTGAGCCTCGGCCTCGGCATGGTCGATGTTTGCGCGCAGCGTGTGCAGCGGGACGCGGCCTTCGCGATACCATTCGGTCCGCGCGATCTCCGCGCCGCCCAGACGACCGCCGCAGTTGATGCGGATGCCCTCTGCGCCCAGACGCATCGCCGACTGCACGGCGCGCTTCATGGCGCGACGGAACGCGATGCGGCGCTCCAGCTGGTCGGCAATGCCCTGCGCCACAAGGCGGGCGTCGACTTCCGGCTTGCGGATCTCGACGATGTTCAGCGACACGTCCGACGCGGTCATCGAACCCAGCTTCTTGCGAAGCTTCTCGATGTCGGCGCCCTTCTTGCCGATGATGACACCCGGACGAGCGGCATAGATCGAGATGCGGCACAGCTTGGCCGGACGCTCGATCACGACCTTGCTGATCGCGGCCTGCTTCAGCGTCTTCATGACATACTGGCGGATCTTGAGATCCTCCAGCAGCAGACGGCCATAGTCAGCGCCCTCGGCAAACCAGCGGCTGTCCCAGGTGCGGTTGATCTGCAGGCGCAGACCGATCGGGTTGCTCTTGTGACCCATGGATCAGGCCTCCTGCACTTCGCGGACGACGATCCGCAGCCGCGAGAACGGCTTGAGGATGCGCGTCGACTTGCCGCGGCCACGGGTGTGGAACCGCTTCATCGTGATCGACTTGCCCACGCTCGCTTCGGCGACGACCAGTGCGTCGACATCGAGATTGTGGTTGTTCTCGGCATTGGCGATCGCCGATGCCAGCACCTTGCGCGCATCCTCGGCCATCGCCTTCTTCGAGAAGCTGAGGATGTTCAGCGCGTCACCCGCCTTCTGACCGCGGATCAGACCCGCGACCAGGTTCAGCTTCTGCGCCGAACCACGGATTTGCGTGCCGACCGACAGCGCTTCGTTATCGGCGACGCGACGCGGAGCTTTCTGCTTGCTCATCAGCGCTTGCCCTTCTTGTCGGCGGCGTGGCCGGGGAAGAAGCGCGTCGGCGCGAATTCACCCAGCTTCATGCCGACCATTTCTTCGTTGACCGACACCGGCACGAACTTGCGGCCGTTGTAGACGTTGAACGTCAGGCCGACGAACGACGGCAGGATCGTCGAGCGGCGCGACCACGTCTTGATCGGGCCACCGCGACCACCGGCGTCATGCGCGGCCTCTGCCTTCTTCAGAAGGCTGAGTTCCACGAACGGACCTTTCCAAACCGAACGAGCCATTGCGGTTAGCCCTTCTTCTTCGCGTGGCGGCTACGGATGATGAACTTGTCCGTCGCCTTGTTGTGGCGGGTGCGGGCACCCTTGGTCGGCTTGCCCCAGGGCGTGACCGGATGACGGCCGCCCGAGGTCCGGCCTTCACCACCGCCGTGCGGGTGATCGACCGGGTTCTTGGCAACGCCGCGCGTCAGCGGGCGCTTGCCCAGCCAGCGGTTGCGGCCGGCCTTGGCAAGGTTGGTGTTGCCGTTGTCGGGGTTCGACACTGCGCCAACGGTCGCCATGCAGTCGCTGCGGATATAACGCTGCTCGCCCGAATTCAGGCGAACGATCACCATCCCGCGATCACGACCGACGACCTGCACATAGGTGCCGGCCGAACGTGCAATCTGACCGCCCTTGCCCGGCTTCATCTCCACATTGTGGACGATGGTGCCGACGGGCATCTGGCCCAGTTCCATCGCGTTGCCCGGCTTCACATCGGTCTTCTTCCCGGCGACGACCTTGTCACCCGGCTGAAGACGCTGCGGCGCCAGGATATAGGCGAAGTCCGGCGCATCTTCGGCGCCGTAATTCACCAGCGCGATGAACGCCGTGCGGTTGGGGTCATATTCCAGACGGACCACGGTGCCTTCGACATCCCACTTGCGGCGCTTGAAATCGACGATGCGATAACGCTGCTTGTGGCCGCCGGCGATCCCGCGAGAGGTCACGTGACCCTTGTTGTTGCGCCCACCGGTCTTGCGCTTGCCTTCGGTCAGCGCCTTGACGGGGCCGCCCTTGTGCAGCGCCGAGCGGTCGACCAGGATCAGGCCGCGACGCGCCGGCGACGTCGGATTGTAGTTCTTCAGCGCCATGGTCAGTTGACCCCCTGCGTGACGTCGATCGAATCGCCGTCCTTCAGCGTCACGATCGCCTTCTTGATGTCCGAACGCTTGTAGGGAACACCCTTCCAGCGCTTGGTCTTACCCTTCTGGACGATCGTGTTGACGCCCAGCACCGACACATCGAACAGCGCCTCGACGGCGGCCTTGATCTGCGGCTTGGTTGCGTCGTTGGCGACCTTGAACACCACCGCATTGGCTTCGCTGACCAGCGTTGCCTTTTCGGTGATGTGCGGAGCGACGATCACGTCATAATGACGCGCGTCGATCGCCGTCTTGCCCTTCTTAGCCATTGAAGCGCGCCTCCAGCTTCTCGACCGCGGCGCGCGTCAGCACCAGCGTGTCATGCTTCAGAATGTCGTAAACATTCGCGCCGATCGCCGGCAGGACGTTCACGCCCGACAGATTGCGGGTCGCCAACGCGAAGCCGTTCTCAACCGCTTCGCCGTCGATCACCAACGCCGTCTTGCCGAAACCCAGCTTGGCCAGCGTGCCGGTCATCGCCTTGGTCTTGGCATCGGCGACCTTGAGGTCGTCGAGCACGATCAGCGTGCCGGCAGCCGCGTGGCTGGACAGCGCCATCTTGAGACCGAGTTGGCGAACCTTCTTGTTCAGGCTCGACTCGAAATCGCGAAGACGCGCACCATGCGCCTTACCACCACCGATGAAGATCGGTGCGCGGCGATCACCATGGCGAGCCGTACCGCCGCCCTTTTGGCGACCGAACTTCTTGCCGGTGCGGGCAACGTCCGAACGCTCACGCGTCGGGCGCGCTGTGCCACGGCGGTTGTGCAACTGCCAGGTGACGACGCGGTGCAGGATGTCTGCGCGCGGCTCGACACCGAACACGGTATCGTTCAGCTCGATCTCGCCCTTTTCGGCGGCTGAGCCAGAGTCACTAAGGGTTTGAACCTTGACCTTCACGTTCAGCCCTCCTGGCCTTCGGCGGCCGCAGGCGCCTCACCCTCGGCGGGCGTGTCGGCAGCGGCATCATTGTTGTTGGCGACCTGACGCAGGCCGGCGGGATAGGGCGCATCCTTGTGGCGCGCGACCTTGACCGCATCCTTGACGACCAGCCACGAACCCTTGTGACCGGGCACCGAGCCCTTCACGAAGATCAGGCCACGCTCGACGTCGGTCGAAACGATTTCCAGGTTCTGCTGCGTCCGCTCGCGGTCGCCCATGTGCCCGGCCATCTTCTTGTTCTTGAAGACCTTGCCCGGATCCTGGCGGTTGCCGGTCGAACCGTGCGAACGGTGGCTCAGCGACACACCGTGCGTGGCGCGCAGACCGCCGAAGCCCCAGCGCTTCATGGCGCCGGCAAAGCCCTTGCCCTGCGTGCGGCCCGACACGTCGACCAGCTGGCCAGCGACGAAGTGGTCGGCGCCGATTTCGGCACCCACATCCACCATCGCGTCTTCGGCAACGCGGAACTCGCAAAGCTGCGCCTTCAGATCCACTTCGGCCTTACCGAAGTGACCGCGCTGCGGCTTGGCGACATTCTTGGCCTTGGCCGAACCCGCGCCGATCTGCAGCGCGATATAGCCGTCGCGGTCAGTAGTGCGGTGCGCGACCACCTGAACGCCCTCAAGCGCCAGGACGGTGACGGGCACGTGGCGGCCGTCATCCTGGAACAGGCGGGTCATCCCCATTTTCTTCGCGATCACGCCAGTGCGCATGACCAGTTGCTCCTATACAGAGGCCCGCGACGGTTGATTCCGACGCGGGCGTGCCCAGCCCAATTGATTTTTTAAAGCGGCCCCGCCCCGGGCTGGATGTCCGGCGAACCGGACGCGACGGGGGACGCTGACCCGGCAACAAAGGTCGCCGGCGGTATCCCATATGCTTGAGGTCACAAACCCCGCGGCTCACCCGATCCTGAAACCGGGGAGCGAGGCCAATTCATCCGGTGAGCGAATCACCAGCGACGAAAAGGCCGAATCTCGTCTCGCTTGAGAAGCCGGGCCTTTACGCCAGCTTGATCTCGACGTCAACGCCTGCTGCGAGGTCGAGCTTCATCAGCGCATCGACGGTCTGCGGCGTCGGCTGAACGATGTCGAGCATCCGCTTGTAGGTGCGAACCTCGAACTGCTCGCGCGACTTCTTGTCGATGTGCGGGCCACGGTTGACCGTGAACTTCTCGATCCGCGTCGGCAGGGGAATCGGACCACGAATGAGTGCGCCGGTGCGTCGGGCGGTGTCGGCGATGTCGCCGGTCGCCTGGTCGAGCACGCGATGATCGAACGCCTTAAGGCGGATGCGGATATTGCTGTCCATATTCCCTACCAATGCGAAAGAGCGGGCCCGTTGACGGAGCTCGTGCTGTTTCTACGCGACTAACGAAATGGGGCCGCGCCGAAGTGCGGCGCCCTCATTAAAAGGCAACGGCCGAACCGTTGCCGGTTCGGCCGCTTCCAAAATCATGACGAGCAAACCCGCCGCGATCGAAGACTTGCGCCTATATTACTTCGCGATGGCGCTGACAACCCCTGCGCCGACGGTGCGACCGCCCTCGCGGATGGTGAAGCGCTGCCCGACGTCCATGGCGATCGGCGCGATGAGCTTGACGCCCAGCGCGACGTTGTCGCCCGGCATGACCATCTCGGTGCCCTCGGGCAGTTCGATCGTGCCGGTCACGTCGGTCGTGCGGAAATAGAACTGCGGACGATAGTTGGCGAAGAACGGCGTGTGACGGCCACCTTCATCCTTCGACAGCACATAGACTTCCGAGTTGAAATCCGTGTGCGGCTTGATCGAGCCGGGCTTGCACAGCACCTGGCCCCGCTCGACGTCCTCACGGCCGACACCACGCAGCAGCGCGCCCACATTGTCGCCCGCCTGGCCCTGATCGAGCAGCTTGCGGAACATTTCCACGCCGGTGACGGTCGTCTTGCGGGTGTCATGGATGCCGACGATCTCGACTTCCTCGCCAACCTTGACGATACCGGTCTCGACGCGGCCGGTCACGACCGTGCCGCGGCCCGAGATCGAGAACACGTCCTCGATCGGCATCATGAACGGCTTGTCGAGAGGACGATCCGGCTCGGGGATCGATTCGTCGACGGCAGCCATCAGCGCCAGGATCGCTTCGTGACCCAGCTTCTTGTCGCTGTCTTCCAGCGCGGCGAGCGCCGAACCACGGATGATCGGGATGTTGTCGCCGTCGAACTCGCGCTTCGAGAGTTCTTCACGGATTTCCATCTCGACCAGTTCGAGGATTTCCTCGTCGTCGACCATGTCGACCTTGTTGAGGAACACGACCATGGTCGGCACGCCGACCTGCTTGGCGAGCAGGATGTGCTCCTTGGTCTGCGGCATCGGGCCGTCGGTGGCCGACACGACCAGGATCGCGCCGTCCATCTGCGCTGCGCCGGTAATCATGTTCTTCACATAGTCGGCGTGGCCGGGGCAGTCGACATGGGCATAGTGGCGGTTGGCCGTTTCATACTCGACGTGCGCGGTCGAGATGGTGATGCCGCGCTCACGCTCTTCGGGCGCCTTGTCGATGTTGGCGAAGTCGACGGCGACGCCGCCGCCGGTCTCTGCCAGAACCTTGGTGATCGCGGCCGTCAGCGACGTCTTGCCATGGTCGACGTGACCGATGGTGCCGATGTTGAGGTGCGGCTTGTTCCGCTCAAACTTTGCCTTCGCCATGTTTCCCTACCTTCTGATTCGATTTCCCGGCCACGATGGGGACTCGCGAGAAGGCGGCCCCATAGCGGCTGATTTCCGATAATGCCAGCGCTTCCGCGCCGGGCTGGTTACGCCATCTTCGCCTTGACTTCCTCGGCGACGTTGGCGGGCAC
This sequence comes from Sphingomonas sp., assembly GCF_035490575.1. Lineage (GTDB taxonomy): Bacteria > Pseudomonadota > Alphaproteobacteria > Sphingomonadales > Sphingomonadaceae > Sphingomonas. The sequence continues at coordinate 26,089 of NZ_DATJLI010000042.1, forward strand.
CTCTTCATAGTGGCTGAACTGCATCGAGTAGCTCGCGCGGCCCTGCGTGAACGAACGGAGCTGGTTCACATAACCGAACATGTTCGCCAGCGGCACCATCGCGGTCACTGCCTGGGCATTTCCGCGCGTGTCGGTGCCCTGAATCTGGCCACGACGCGAGTTCATGTCGCCGATCACGTCGCCCAGATAATCCTCAGGCGTCACGACCTCGACCTTCATCACCGGCTCGAGCAGCTTGATGCCCGACTTCTGCGCCGCTTCACGCATTGCACCGCGCGCACAGATTTCGAACGCCAGCGCCGACGAGTCGACATCGTGATACGCACCGTCGGTCAGGTGGACCTCGAAGTCGATGATCGGAAAGCCGATCAGCGAACCCGTCAGCGCGGTTTCACGAAAGCCCTTTTCCACCGACGGAATATATTCGCGCGGGATGTTGCCGCCCTTGATCTCGTCAAAGAACTGGAAACCCGAACCGCGCTCGCCCGGAACGACGCTCGCCTTGATGCGACCGAACTGACCCGAGCCGCCCGACTGCTTCTTGTGGGTATAGTCGATATCGACCTTCTTGCCCAGATATTCGCGGTAAGCCACCTGCGGCGCGCCGACATTCGCCTCGACCTTGAACTCGCGCTTCATGCGGTCGACCAGGATCTCCAGGTGAAGCTCGCCCATGCCCTTGATGATCGTCTGACCCGATTCATGGTCAGTCGACACGCGGAACGAAGGGTCCTCGGCGGCCAGGCGATTAAGTGCTAGACCCATCTTTTCCTGGTCGGCCTTGGTCTTCGGCTCCACCGACAGCTCGATCACCGGCTCGGGGAATTCCATCCGCTCCAGGATGATCGGATTCGCCGGATCGCACAGCGTGTCGCCGGTCGTGGTTTCCTTCAGACCCGCGATCGCGACGATATCGCCGGCGCGCGCTTCCTCGATATCCTCACGGCTGTTGGCATGCATCAGCAACATGCGGCCGATCTTTTCCTTCTTGTCCTTCACCGAGTTCAGGTAGCCGCCCTTGGTCAGGATACCCGAATAGATGCGCGCAAAGGTCAGCGTGCCGACGAACGGGTCGTTCATGATCTTGAACGCCAGCGCCGAGAACGGCGCCTGGTCCGACGAAGGACGCTCGTCCGGCGTTTCGCCGTCCAGCTTCACGCCCTTGATCGCGGGCACGTCGAGCGGGCTGGGCAGATAATCGACCACGGCGTCGAGCAGGGGCTGCACGCCCTTGTTCTTGAACGCCGAGCCGCACACCACCGGCACGAACGACATGTTGAGCGTGCCCTTGCGGATCAGCTTTTTGAGGTCGGCCGAACTCGGCTCGTTGCCCTCGAGATACGCCTCCATCAGGTCGTCGTCCTGCTCGACCGCCATCTCGATCAGCTCGCTGCGATACTTCGCAGCCTTTTCGGCCAGGTCTTCGGGGATGTCCTGATACTCGAACTTCGCGCCCAGGCTCTCCTCGAGCCAGATGATCGCGCGGTTCTCGACCAGGTCGACCAGGCCCTTGAAGCCGCCTTCCATGCCGATCGGCAGATACAGGACAGCCGGCTTCGCGCCCAGGCGGTCGATGATCGACTGCACGCAGAAATAGAAATCCGCGCCCGTGCGGTCCAGCTTGTTGACGAAGCACATGCGCGGCACGCCATATTTGTCGGCCTGGCGCCACACCGTCTCCGACTGCGGCTCGACACCGGCAACGCCGTCGAAGCACGCGACCGCGCCGTCGAGCACGCGCAGCGAACGCTCGACCTCGATCGTGAAGTCGACGTGTCCGGGCGTGTCGATGATGTTGATCAGATGCTCTTCGCCCTGACCATCCTCAGCCTTCCACTTGCAGGTCGTCGCGGCCGACGTGATCGTGATGCCACGCTCCTGCTCCTGCTCCATCCAGTCCATCGTCGCGGTGCCTTCATGCACTTCGCCGATCTTGTAGGACTTGCCGGTATAATAAAGGATGCGCTCGGTCGTCGTCGTTTTGCCGGCGTCGATATGCGCCATGATGCCGATGTTGCGATAGCGCTCGAGCGGATGGCTGCGGGCCATGATCTTACTCCTGGTGCCGACTGGCGGCGGGTGCGGACTGAATTGCGGGGGCCTTTAGCCCCATCCGTGCGGTCTGTGTAGCCACCGGCTCGCACATTGCGAGAGACGGCATCCGAAAACCGACGGTATTGGGGGCGAAGCCGGAACCTCGCCCCCGATATAGGTTACCAGCGGTAGTGCGAGAAGGCCCGGTTCGCTTCCGCCATGCGGTGCGTGTCCTCACGCTTCTTCACCGCGTTGCCGCGATTGTTGGCGGCATCCAACAGCTCGCCCGACAGGCGCGCCGACATGGTGTTCTCGCTGCGGTTGCGCGCCGAGGTGATGAGCCAGCGGATCGCCAGCGCCTGCGCGCGCTCGGGCCGCACTTCGACGGGCACCTGATAGGTCGCACCGCCGACGCGGCGGCTGCGGACTTCGATGCCCGGCTTGATGTTGTTCAGCGCGTCATGGAAAACGCCGATCGGATCGCGCTTGGCGCGCGATTCAACGGTGTCGAGCGCCGAATAGACGATGCCCTCCGCAACGGCCTTCTTGCCGTCCAGCATGACGCTGTTCATGAACTTCGACAGAACCTGATCTCCGAACTTGGGATCTGGCAGGATTTCCCGCTTTTCGGGACGACGACGACGTGCCATCTCAGACTTCCTTCTTGAACTTCGGCCGGTCCGGAACCTGTCCGGGGCCTACTATGGCTGCTTACTTGGGACGCTTGGCGCCGTATTTCGAACGGCTCTGCTTGCGATCCTTGACACCCTGGGTGTCGAGCACGCCGCGCAGGACGTGGTAACGCACGCCGGGAAGATCGCGAACGCGGCCGCCGCGGATCAGCACGACCGAGTGCTCCTGCAGGTTGTGGCCTTCGCCCGGAATGTAGGAGATGACTTCGCGCTGGTTGGTCAGGCGAACCTTGGCCACCTTGCGAAGCGCCGAGTTCGGCTTCTTCGGCGTCGTCGTATAAACGCGCGTGCAGACACCGCGCTTCTGCGGGTTCTGCTCCATCGCAGGGACCTTTGACTTGGCCTTCTGCGGTTCGCGGCCCTTGCGGACCAGCTGGTTGATCGTCGGCATGAAGCCCTTCACCTTTCGACTTGGTTACTTTGCTGGAGCCATTCACGAGAGAATACGAAAACGACCCGGACGCGCGCGCCCAGGCCTTTGACGTCTCCAGCAACGTTCAGCGCTTGCCCGGTCGGGAATCGCAAAGACCCCGACGCGAACCGGCGGGCCTATACGCCCGCATCGACAGGTGGTCAACAGCACCCCGGTGCAGCCCTTCGCGGTCGGCAGGGCGATTTGTCGGCGCCGGTGCCGATATCCGACGCCGCCGGCGATCAGGGCATCGCCAGACCGGCGCGCCGCAACGCCCCGCAATATCGCCGCATTGCCGACAGCGCGGTTTCGGTCAGGCCGACATAGGCACGGCGCCGGTCGAACGGATCATCATGCCGGTCGAGCAGGCCCGCCTCGCGCATCGTCGTGATCCAGCGCAGTGCGGTTGTCGGCGGCACCGCGGCGGCGATGCACAGGCTGGACACCGACACCCGCGCATGTTCCAGATGCGCGGCGAACAGGTCGAGCAGCATGTCCCAGGCGGGATCGGCGAACAGCCCGGCTTCGAAAAACTGGTCGCGCATCCGGCGCGCGCGGATCGTCGCGCGCACCTGCGCGGCGTCGACACCCGCCTCGATTTCTTCCGGCGCCGCGCGAAATGGCGGCGAATGCTCGCCGACCACGACGTTGACCGGCGCGAAATCGTCGCGCGCCAGCCGGGCAAGCGTCTCGGCAATGCGCGCCACTTCCCCGTTCAGGTGGCGCAGCCGTTGCTGTTCGGCGTCGCGCGCGGCGTCACGCAGCACCGAGCGCGGCGGCGCGGCAAGGGCAAAGGCCGCGACGCGTTCCAGCGCGCCCGGATCGCACAACAGTTCGGCGTCGACACTGTCGAGGGCCGACACCACCCAATCGATCGCGTCCGGCGGGAAACTCGCGATCACGCGTGCATCATGACGACGCGCAGCATCGGCAACCGCGTCGAGCGCCGATAGGGCGATGTCGTCCATGCCGCTGGCAATATCGACCGCGACGACATGCAGGCGCGCCTGCAACCGCAACCGCGCCGGCCCTTCGGCCAGCGTCACTTGCGCCGCCAGCCGCGCGCCGCTCGCGCGGGCAGCCTCAACCATCGCCTGCGCGCCATCGCCGTCGCCGATCGCGATGCACACCGGTTCGTCACCGCCGAACGCATCGGCATAGCTGGTCCAATTCTCTCCCACGTCGCTCCCCCGACTGATTGTTTCGAACCGCTGCTATATTGTCGTAATTATCGGAAACGCTAACGTCCCAGTAACTTCATTATGGACCGATCAGAACAAATGGTGCCCGGATAAACCATGATCGTCTGGTCCGTTTCGGATGGGTCTGATCGACAGGAAAAGGCGCGATTTTCGTGTCCTGCGTGCTTCTCCACCGCGGCTTGGCCGCGACGAATACGTGATTCGCGTGTTTCGCGTCAGCCGACCAATGCCGCGTCGCGCAGCCCTCGCCACACGCGAAGCGCCTGAACACTCTCCTCGACATCATGCACGCGCATGATCTGCACGCCCTGCTCGGCGCCCTTGAGCGCAAGCGCGACTGATCCGCCCAGCCGCCGGTCGACCGGCGCTTCGTTGGACAAGGCGCCGACGATGCGCTTGCGGCTTGCGCCCAGCAGGACCGGGCAACCCAGCCCGTGCAGCAGCGACAGGCCGTTCAGGATCGCCAGATTGTCGGCCAGCGCCTTGCCGAAACCGATACCCGGATCGACGATGATGTTCGCACGGTCGACGCCCCCGGCGACCACCGTATCGATGCGTGTCTCCAGCCAGTCGAACAGTTCGATCAGCGGGTCGTCGGTCCGCATCGCACCCTCAGCCCCGCGCTGTGCGTCGGCGGCGTGCATCAGCACCACCGGGCACCCTGCGCGCGCCACGACGTCGAGCGCGCGCGTATCATAGGCGAGCGCCGCAACATCGTTGACGATATGCGCCCCCACCGCCAGCGCCGCCTCCATCACACCGGCCTTGCGCGTGTCGATCGAAATGGGGGTGCCGGTGGGCGCCAGCCGCTCGATCAGCGGGACGACGCGCGCGATCTCGTCGCCTTCCCACACCGTCGCGGCGCCGGGCCGCGTCGATTCGCCACCAATATCGACAATCGCGGCGCCCGCCGCAGCCATGTCGATCGCGCGCGCCGCCGCCCGTGCGGGATCACCGTCATGCCGCCCGCCATCGGAAAAGCTGTCGGGTGTCAGGTTCAGGATCGCCATGACCTGTGGCTGATCGAAGCGCAGCACACGCTCGCCCGCCCGGATCGGCGGGCGGGGGGCGACGATCCGCATCGCAAGTTCGCGCAGCCGTGTCGCCTGCGCGTCGGACGCACCCGCGACCAGCGCATCCAACGCCTCGACCGGCACGACGCGCTGCATCACCCGGCGACCATCGACCACCGCGATCAACTGATAGGCCGCGAACCACTGCAATCCGCCCGCCAGCCGCGCCACGCGTCCGTCCAGCCCGATCGGCGAATCAACCCACTGGACGGGACGAAGATAAAGCCGGGCGTCGGGGGGCGGCAGGTCGGTCATACGGGCCACCCTTCCCGCATCACGGCTGCGTCGCCAATACCCATTGCTGGCGAAGCGTATCGATCGGCGCCAGCGCGCCACCCTTGTCCAGATGCCAGAACGTCCAGCCATTGCACGACGGCGCGCCCTGAACCATCGCGCCCAGCTTGTGGATCGAGCCTTCGCCCGCTTCCCCCGCCACCGATCCGTCGGCGCGCACGGTCGCGCGCCAGCGGCGCTTGCTGTCGGTCAGCACGGTGCCGGGCGCGATCAGGCCGTTTTCGACCAGCGTTCCGAACGCCACGCGCGGGGCGTTACGCGGGGCCTGCATCGTCACCAGCAGCGATTCGTCGAGCGGCAGGGCAGAGGCGATGCGCGCCTCCGCCGCCGCGACATAGGCGGGTTCACGCTCGATCCCGATGAAGCGCCGCCCCAGTCGCCGCGCCACCGCGCCCGTCGTGCCGGTGCCGAAAAACGGGTCGAGCACCACATCGCCGGGATGCGTGGACGCCAGCATCACCCGATACAGCAGCGCCTCCGGCTTCTGCGTCGGGTGCACCTTTGCGCCGTCATCACCGCGCAACCGCTCCCCGCCCGAACAGATCGCGAACTCCCAGTCGGAGCGCATCTGAAGCTCGTCGTTCAGCGTCTTCAGGCTGCGATAATTGAAGGTGTAGCGCGCCTTTTCGCCCATCGACGCCCAGATCAGCGTTTCATGCGCGTTGGTAAAGCGCGTGCCCTTGAAATTGGGCATCGGGTTCGACTTGCGCCACACAATGTCGTTCAGGATCCAGAAACCCATGTCCTGAACCGCGCTGCCCACGCGGAAGATGTTGTGATAGCTGCCGATCACCCAGATCGTGCCATTGGGTTTCAGGATGCGGCGCGCTTCCTTGAGCCAGGCGCGCGTGAACCGGTCATAGGCGGCAAAGGTGTCGAACTTGTCCCAATCGTCGGTCACGGCATCGACATGGCTGCCATCGGGCCGGAACAATTCCCCGCCGAGCTGGAGGTTATAGGGCGGATCGGCGAAGATGCAGTCGATGCTTGCATCGGGCAGCCGCTTCATCGCCGCCACGCAATCGTCGCGCAGGATCGTGTCGAGCGGCAATGGCGCCGGCGCGGCCTTTGCCGCCTTGCGGCGCACAGGTGCGCGCTTGATCTTTTCGATGACCGACATGTTCGCTTGCGTCCCCCCGCCTCTCTGGACGCGCATCGGGAATCCAAAGCGACGCTCGCGTCAAGGGCGAAGTGGTTAACGTAACGGCCTGGAATCGCTGGCGCCGATCCGAACATTACGAGTCCGCAACCAGATATGGGTCGCCAAGTGCCGCCGCGCACACCAGCCATTGCGGTGTGGCGCGGCAGACTCACATCGTCGCCAATATCACCAGAGCACGCCCTTGAACGGCTTTGCCGGCTCGGGCGCGGCGTCACCGATCGCCTGTTTCAGGTCGATCTCAATCGTCCGACACATCGCGTTCATCGGCAGATCATGGACGGTATTGCTGAACGGATCGACCAGATCGTCGCCGATCTGCAACGCGGCCAGAAACATCAACCCGGCCAGCGTCGATCCGACCGGCGTTGCCCAACCCAGAGTCTCGACCAGCCCGATCGGCAGCAACAGGCAGAAGATGCGCGCGAAAAAGGACGGGAAGAAGCGATATTGCATTGGCAGCGGTGTGTTCTTCAACCGCTCCATGCCACCCTGGGCATTGGCGATGTCGACCAGAATGCGCTCCATCTGCGTCTGCTGGATGGTGTCGATCCAGCCCTCGCGGCGCGCTTGCTCGATCCGCTTGGCGGTGCCGTCCAGAAATCCGTTGGCGGCGTTGACGCGGCCCATCGCCTCGTCTGCCTCATCCTTCGACAGCAGATCATAGACTTCTGGACATTCGCCCAGCCGCCGAAGCTGACAACGCAGCGCGTTGACATAGGCGATCTGACGTAGCGCGATCGAACGTTTCAGGTCCCGTCCGCGCGGCGGGTCGTCGGGCAGGAACGCAATCGCCGCACGCGCCAGATTGCGCGAGGCATTTATCATCAGGCCCCATAATTGGCGCCCTTCCCACCAGCGTTCATAGGCGGAATTGACCCGGAACCCCAGGAACAGCGCCAGCACCGTGCCGAAGATGGTCAGCGGCAGTGACGGCGCGCGAAAGCTGCTCGTCATATAGAATGCCGTGACGATCACGTCCCAGACGAACAGCACGGCTAGCGGTTTCCAGACCTCGATGATGATCTGGCTCATGCGGGGGGTGTTGTTGACGATCATGTGCGTTGGCTGACCTGTTTCATGCAGTGCAACATAAGGGGTGCCTACACGAAAGGTTCCGGTGATGTTTGTAAGGAAGCGTTGCCGTCGCTAGAGGACTGGGCCATGCCCAATGTGACATCCGAAATGCGCGAAGCCGCGCTTGTTTCCAAGGCCTGGCCCTATGAGGAAGCGCGCAAGATCCTGGCCCGCTATCCCGACGGCAAACCCGGCGACGCGCCAATCCTGTTCGAGACCGGCTATGGTCCGTCGGGCCTGCCGCACATCGGCACTTTCAACGAGGTGCTCCGCACGACGATGGTGCGCCGCGCGTTCGAGACACTGTCGGACCAGCCGACGCGGCTGATCGCCTTTTCCGACGATATGGACGGCCTCCGCAAGGTGCCGGACAACGTGCCCAACCGCGAGATGCTGGCCGAACATCTGGGCAAGCCGCTGACGCGCGTGCCCGATCCGTTCGGCAAGTTCGAAAGCTTCGCGCATCACAACAATGCAATGCTGCGCGACTTTCTGGACCGGTTCGGCTTCGAATATGAATTCGCCTCCGCCAGCGACTATTATGCCGGCGGCCGGTTCGACGATACGCTGCGCGCGGTGCTGCGCCACTATGACAAGATCATGGGCGTCATGCTGCCCACATTGGGCGAGGAACGCCGCGCGACCTATTCGCCGGTGCTGCCGATCAGCCCCACGTCGGGCATCGTGCTGCAAGTGCCGGTCGAGGTGGTCGATGCCGAGGCCGGGCTGATTGCGTTCGAGGACGCGGGCGAGCGGATCGAGCAATCGGTGCTGGGCGGCCAGGCCAAGCTGCAATGGAAGGTCGACTGGGCCATGCGCTGGGTCGCGCTGGGCGTCGATTATGAAATGTCGGGCAAGGACCTGATCGATTCGGTCACGCAATCGTCCAGGATCGCGCGCGTGCTGGGCGCCCGCCCGCCGGAGGGCTTCAACTACGAGATGTTCCTCGACGAGAACGGGCAGAAGATCTCCAAGTCCAAGGGCAATGGTCTCAGCCTTGAGCAATGGCTGACCTATGGCCCGGAAGAGAGCCTCGCCTTCTACGCCTATCGCGAGCCGAAAAAGGCCAAGCAGCTCCACCTGGGCGTGATCCCGCGCGCGATTGACGAATATTGGCAGTTTCGCGGCAATTATGCCGCGCAGCCGGTCGAACAGCGGCTGGGCAACCCGGTACATCACATCCACAACGGCCCGCCCCCGCAAGAGGCGCTGCCGGTGACATTCGGCCTGCTCCTCAACCTGATCGGCGTGATGGGTGAGGCCACGAGGGAACAGGTCTGGGGTTATCTGACCAACTATGTCGCCGATGCCAGCCCAGCGCGCTATTCCGCGCTCGACGCGCTGATCGGCCATGCCATCGCCTATGTCCGCGACGTCGCCGAAAAGCCGGTGCGCCGCGCGCCGCAGGGGGGAGAGGTCGCCGCGCTGGAACGGCTGGACGCCGAACTCGCCGCGCTGCCCGAAACCGCGGGCGCGGAGGACATTCAGAACATCGTTTACGAGATCGGCAAGACCGGCGGGTTCGAACAACTGCGCGACTGGTTCAAGGCGCTGTATGAGACGCTGCTCGGCTCCAGCCAGGGACCGCGCATGGGCAGCTTCATCGCGCTGTATGGCGTGGCGAACACCCGCCGCCTGATCGCCGACGCGCTGGCACGGTAAGAGCAGCGGCACCGCCCCACGCGGGGCGGCGCCGACCGTTATTCGTGCGAGCGCCCGAAATCGGCGCGCGCGTCGTCCTGACCCTGTTCGACGATCGATCGGCGGATGGCGCGCGTCTGGGTGAAGTGGTCGAACAACTCGTCGCCCTTGCCCCAGCGGATCGCCCGCGACAACGCGGCCAGATCCTCGGAAAAGCGCTGGAGCATGTCCAGCACCGCTTCGCGGTTGGCCAGGAACACGTCGCGCCACATCGTCGGATCGCTGGCGGCGATGCGCGTGAAGTCGCGAAAGCCACCAGCCGAATATTTGATGACTTCGGACTGGGTGACTTCCTCAAGGTCGGATGCCGTCCCGACGATGGTATAGGCGATCAGGTGCGGCAGATGGCTGGTCACCGCCAGCACGCGGTCATGATGATCGGGGGCCATCGTTTCCACCTCGGCGCCCAGCGCGCGCCAGAAACCGGCGACTCGCTCGACCGCGACCGGGTCGGTGCCCTCAGGCGGGGTGAGGATGCACCAACGATGGTTGAACAAAGTGGCGAAGCCCGCCATCGGCCCGCTCTGCTCGGTGCCCGCGACCGGATGCGCGGGGACGATGGCATGGTCTGGCAGCGCGGTGGTCAGCGCCTCGACCACGCTTGCCTTGCACGATCCGACATCGGTGACGATCGCGCCCTGCGGCAACGTATCGGCAATGGCTGCCGCCGCCGCGCTCATCGCGCCGACGGGCACGCACAGCACCACCAGATCGGCATCCGCGACGGCTTCGGCCGCAGTATCGGCGATGGCGTGGCCCAGTCCGATCTTACGCGCCGTGTCCCGCACCGTCGCATCGACGTCGTGGCCGACGACGCGCGCGTCCGGCAACCGCGCGGCAACCGCGCGGGCGACCGAAGATCCGATCAGCCCCAGCCCGATGACGGCGACCCGCGCGAAATCGCTCATTCGCCCAGGACGATTCCGCGGAGCGCCGCCATCACCCCTTGCGTTTCCGCCGCCGTGCCGATCGAGATACGAAGACCATGGGGCAGCCCCTGACCGGGCAGCCAGCGCACGATATAGCCCGCTTCCATCAGCGCCTTATACGCCGTCTCGGCACTGACCGGCCCTTCGAACAGGACCAGCACGAAATTGGCCCTGGACGGCACCGCGCGCAGCCCGGAGTTGACCAATTTCTCGACTTCCTGCGTCAGCCATGCGCGCCATGTCGCATTATGCTCACGGCTGGCGTCGACAAAATCATCGGCGGCCAGCGCGGCGATCGCCGCCTGTTGCCCGGCGGTGGTCAGGTTGAACGGCGCGCGGATGCGATGCATCGCCTCGACCGCCGCCGCCGGGCCATAGCCCCAGCCGATGCGCTCGGCGGCAAGGCCATAGATCTTGGAAAAGGTGCGCGTGACGATGACGTTCGGCTCGGCGCGCGCGAGTTCGAGCGCGTGGTCGTCCTCCACCGCGTCGATATATTCGGCATAGGCCTGATCGATCACCAGCATCACCTCGCGCGGCAGCGCGGCGTGCAGGCGGGCAATCTCGTCGCGCGCGGCGAAAGTGCCGGTCGGGTTGTTGGGGTTGGCCACGAACACCACGCGGGTCGCGGGCGTGACACAGGCGAGGATCGCATCGACATCGGTCGCATAATCGCGGTCGGGTGCCACCACCGGCGTCGCGCCCACGCGTCGCGTCGCGATTTCGTACACCGCAAAGCCATAGCGCACGAAGATGATCTCGTCGCCCGGCCCGGCATAGGCGCCGGCGACCAGATGCAGCACCTCGTCCGACCCGGTGCCATAGATGACGCGCGCGGGGTCGAGGTCGTGTTTCGCCGCAATCGCTTCGCGCAGTTCGCCGGCGCCAGCGTCGGGATAACGCTCCAGCGTCTGCCCCGCCTCGGCAAAGGCGGCGCGCGCCTCAGGCGCGGTGCCCAACGGGTTTTCGTTCGACGACAATTTGGCGACCTGTCGCCCGTCATCGGTCTTTGAACGGCCGGGGACATAGGGCGCGATGGCCATGACCCATGGCTTGGGGATCGGTGCGGTCATGTGCCAGCCGATAGGCCTTGGCGGCCCCCGCGCGCAAGGGGCGCGAGCGGCCCCCCTCGCGCAAGCCATGTCCATGCCACCTTCCCTGCGCCCTCGCGCTCGGCTAGGGGCTGCGGCCCATGTCGGACCCCCGCTTCGGCCAGAATCGTCGCATCACCCTGCCCGGCCCGCTCAGGCTGGACGGCGGGGCGCTGCTGTCGCCGCTTGATATCGCCTATGAAACCTACGGCACGCTGAACGGCGATGCCAGCAATGCGGTGCTGGTCTGTCATGCACTGACCGGCGACCAGTATGTCGCCTCCAATCATCCGGTCACGGGCAAACCCGGCTGGTGGACGCGCATGATCGGGCCGGACAAGCCGATCGATCCGGCACGCGATTTTGTCATCTGCGCCAATGTGCTGGGCAGTTGCATGGGCAGTTCGGGTCCGGCCTCCATCAACCCGGCGACGGGCAGGGCATGGGGCATGGCGTTCCCGGTCATCACCATCCGCGACATGGTGCGCGCGCAGGCGATGCTGCTCGACCATCTGGGCGTGCGGCGGCTGAAGGCGGTGGTCGGCGGATCGATGGGGGGAATGCAGGCGCTCAGCTGGGCCGCGACCTTCCCCGAACGGGTCGCCGCCGCCGTCATCATCGCATCGACCGCGCGCCATTCAGCCCAGAATATCGCGTTCCACGAAGTCGGGCGGCAGGCGATCATGGCCGATCCCAACTGGCGCGGCGGCGATTATTATGACGGCGCACCGCCCGCGGCCGGGCTGGCGGTGGCGCGGATGGCGGCGCACATCACCTATCTGTCCGAAGCCGGTCTGACCGAGAAGTTCGGGCGGCGGCTGCAAGCGCGCGAGGCAAAGTCGTTCGGCTTTGACGCCGATTTTCAGGTCGAGAGCTATCTGCGCTATCAGGGCTTGTCCTTCACCGACCGGTTCGATGCCAATGCCTATCTCTACATCACCCGCGCGCTGGATTATTTCGACCTAGCGGAGGAACATGGCGGCACGCTGGCCAATGCGTTCCGGGACGGGGCGACGCGTTTCTGCCTGGTCAGCTTCGATACCGACTGGCTGTATCCGACGCGCGAGAGCCGCGTAATCGTGCAGGCGCTGCACGCGGCCGGCGCGGCGGCCAGTTTTGTCGAGCTGTCGTCGCCCTTCGGCCACGATGCCTTCCTGCTCGACAGCCCGGAACTGAACCGCGTGGTCGACGGATTTCTGAAAACGGGGGCGCCGCGATGAGCGGCCTTCGCCCCGACCTGGCGATCATCGCGCGCAATGTGGCGGCGGGATCGCGGGTGCTGGACGTCGGCTGCGGCGACGGCGCGCTGATGGCGGCGCTGCGCGATGCGGCGGGCGTCGATGCGCGCGGGCTGGAGATCACCCCCGCCAATGTCGCCGCAGCGGTCGCGCGCGGACTATCGGTGGTGCAGGGGGACGCCGACACCGACCTGGCCGATTATCCCGACGGCAGCTTCGATTACGCGATCCTCAGCCAGACGTTGCAAACGACGATGCGCCCGCACGTCGTTTTGGATCACTTGCTGCGGATCGGGCAGCGGGCGTTCGTCAGCTTTCCCAACTTCGCCCATTGGCGCGTGCGCGGCTCGCTTTTGTGGGGCGGGCGGATGCCGGTGACGCCGCTATTGCCGCTCAAATGGTATGAAACGCCCAACATCCACCATGTGACCGTCGATGATTTCCGCGAGTTGGTCGATGACCGCGGCCTGACCGTCGAGGGGGCATGGTTCCTGTCGAGCGGCCGCCCCGCCCGCCCGGCCGCGGCCAATTTCTTTGCCGAGCACGCGGTGTTCCTGCTCAGGCGGTAAGGCGGCGGACCAGCGGTGTGTCGCATACGTCGCGATATCGCGCCATCACCAGGCTGAACACGCCGAACATCAGCAAACCGCCGGCCACCGCGTCGAACAGCCAGCCACGCCCGGCATAGCTGGCAACCGCGTCCTGAAACCCTACCTCCCCTGCGCTGCCCGACCGGCCGAGGTCGACCAGCGTCCACGCGATGGCGGCGAAGACGGCGGCGCGCGCGGCATGACCGATGCGGCCGACGGTCTTGCTCCAATGGGGTGCGTTCGCGGTCAGCAACCGCATGAAGTCGGCAGTCCATGCCTTTTTGGCCTGTGCGACCGCCGCGGCGGCAAAGCCCATGCCGACCAGCAGGATCAGCACCCAACCCAGCGGCAGGTCCAGCGCCATTGCCGTGGCATCGCGTCCAACAGCGCCATCATCGGGCTGCGTGCCCCATGCGAACAGCGACAGGGCGCCATAAGCCAGACCGAAATGGGCAAGGCCGCTCAGCATATGGCCGCCGCGCTTGGCGAAACCCTCGGCCTCGTCGCCATCGACCTCCAGGTCGACCCACGCGCCGTAAAGACGGAACAGGCCGTAAGCCGCCAGCCCGAGCGCCAGCACCACCATCAGCGGCTTGCCGCCGGGCACCTCGGACAGCGGCGCCAGCACGCTGGTCGTCCCCTCCGCCTGGCCCGTCGCCAGCGACAGATAACCCAGCGCGAAATAGATGATGGCGCGCGCGACATAGCCCACGCGCGCCAGCATCGCGATGCGTTCGTCCGGTTTCACCGCAAACCCCTTTTCCCTCGTTGCGTCAGCGAAACGCCGGCAACGCCAAAAGGATCAACGCGGCACCGCGATCAAAAGGGAACGTCGTCGTCCAGATCGTCGGCGAAACCGCCCGAATCGTTGTTCGAGCGGCCCCCGCCTTGGCTGCCGCCGCGCGACCCGCCGCCGAAACCGCCGCCACCACGGCCGGAGGACTGACCAGCGAACTCATCGCCGCCGCCCCAGTCATCACCACCGCGCGATCCGCCGCCACCGCCGCCCTGACCACCGCCGCCGGGACCGTCGAGCATGGTCAGCACGCTGTTGAAGCCTTGCAGCACCACTTCGGTCGAATAACGGTCCTGGCCCTGCTGGTCCTGCCATTTGCGGGTCTGGAGCTGGCCCTCAATATAGACCTTGGAGCCTTTACGCAGGAACCGCTCGGCGACATTCGCCAGCCCTTCGTTGAAGATCGCGACCGAATGCCATTCGGTGCGTTCCTTCTTTTCGCCGCTGTTGCGGTCCTTCCACGATTCGCTGGTCGCGATCCGCAGGTTCACGACCTTGCCGCCGTTCGAAAAGGTCCGCGATTCAGGGTCGCGGCCCAGATTGCCGACGAGAATGACTTTGTTGACGCTGCCGGCCATGATGACTCCAAGAGGAATGCCGCGCAGTGAGCGCGGGAGGGATTCGAATGATGGGCGACCTTATAAACCTGAACCGCGCGCGCAAGGCCAAGGCAAAGGCCGAACGCACTGCGACTGCCGATGCGAACCGGGTGAAGTTCGGCCGGACCAAGGCCGAACGCCAGGCCGATGCTACAGATCACGCGCGCCGCGACGCCCGGCTGGACGGCGCGAAGCGCGAGGACCGCTAACCCAGCCCCGCCGCCACGGCCAGCCAGTAAGTGATGCCCGCCGCGACATAGGCGATGGCGAACAGATAGCCGAGCATGAACAGCGGCCATTTCCAGCCATTGGTCTCCCGCCGGGTGACCGCGATGGTCGAGATGCATTGCGGTGCGAACACGAACCAGGCGAGAAAGGCGAGCGCGGTGGCCAGGCTCCAGCGGCGCTGCAACTGTTCGCGGATCGTCGCCTGTCCGCCTTCGCCCTCGACATCATCCACGGCATAGACCGTGCCGATCGCCGCCACCGCCACTTC
>NZ_DATJLI010000043.1:0-11507 GCF_035490575.1 Sphingomonas sp.
GCGCGACCAAGCCGGTCCTGTATGCCTTCACCAAACCCCTCCCCCTCGCGATATCGCCGACACTAGCAAGGTCGTGACGCCTCTCAAGCCCCGGTGATCTTCACGCACGCCCGGTCAGGTCGCGGCGCTCCGGCGGAATGCGGACAGTCATCGCGTCCCAGCCGTGGCCGATCCATATCTGGCAAGCCAGTCTGCTCGTCCGCGTTGCACCGGCGGCAAGGTCGAGCATGTCCTCTTCCTCCTCGCTCGCGGGGGGAAGCAGCGCGAAATCCTCCGGCGCGATGATGACGTGACAAGTGGAGCAGGCCATCTGCCCCTCACACGTTCCTTCCAGCGGCTGATTATCGGCCTGGGCAATGTCGAGAAGCCGGTCGCCGGGCTGCGCCATAACTTCGCGCACGGTTTCACCATCGGCGGCGACAAAGCGGATACGGGTCATGCAGCCATCCTTTGCGTGCGCGCCGCCCTGTCGATGCGATCCAGCGCCGCCAGTAACGCATCGCGCGTCGTGTCGCGGCCAAAGCCGATCCGGATGCTCGACCGTGCCTGCGCGTCGGTCAGGCCGATCGCACGCAGGACGTGGCTGGGCCGGCCCGATCCGCTGGCGCAGGCCGATCCGGCGGAAAAGGCGATGTCACGGCATTCCGACATCAGCCGTGCAACATCCAGACCGTCGAGCCGCAGGTTCAGGTTTCCAGGATAGCGATCGGTCGGCGATCCGTTGAGTTGCCAGCCGCCTTTGCCGCCAACCTCCAGCGCATCACAGGCAGCGTAGAACAAGGTGGCGACATGCGCCATGTCCCCCGCCCTGCTCGCTGCCGCCAGGCGCGCCGCCGCGCCGAAGCCCGCGCATAATGCGGGGCTGAGCGTGCCCGAACGTCCCGGCGCTTCCTGTCCGCCACCATGCAGCAGCGGTGCCGGCATCACGCCATCGCGCAACCACAATGCGCCGATACCTTTGGGTCCGTGGAGCTTGTGCGCCGACGCCGCCACCATGTCACAACCATCGGGCACGTCGATCCGGCCATAGCCCTGAACCGCGTCACACAGCATCAGCGCGCCTGCCCGGTGCGCCAGTTCGGCCAGCGCGGCGACCGGCTGGATCACCCCGATCTCGTTGTTGACCAGCATGGCCGCGACCAGCCCCGTTTCCGGCACGATCGCGCGTTCCGCCACGTGCAGATCGACCAGACCGTCCGGTTTCACCGGCAGCACGGTTAGGTCGCGGCCCATCCGGGCTTCGGCGGCGACGGTGTCGAGGACCGCGGCATGTTCGGTCGCCAACGTGACGATCGGGCCTTGGGTGCCCTTGATCGCCCAGTTCAACGCCTCGGTCGCGCCGCTGGTGAATGCGACCGTTCCGCCCGGTGGCATCAGCGCCGCAATGCTTTCGCGCCCGACTTCCACCGCGGCCCGCGCGGCGCGGCCGGGGGCATGGGCGCTGTGCGGATTGGCGTGCTGCGCCTCAAGCCAGGGGAGCATCGCGGCCAGCGCCTGGGGCGCGAGCGGAGTCGTCGCCTGATAATCCAGATAGGTCATATCGCCACGTCGTCGCCCGGCGGCACCATCCTGGCCTCGCCATGGATGGTCCGCCATGCGCCCACGAACCGCTCGATATCGCCGGCGCTTGTTGATCGGCCAAAGCTCACCCGGATGACCTGGTTCGCGGCGTCGGCGTCCATTCCCATCTGCGCCAGCACATGACTGGGCCGCATCGTGCCCGACGAACACGCCGCACCCGCCGAAACCGCGATCCCCATCAGGTCGAAACGGATAAGCTGCGTCGTCGCGGCGACACCCGGCATCCGATAGGCCGCGATCAGCGGCGTGCGGCGGTCGGCGTCGACCGCGACGATCTCGCCCCCGGCCGCCTCGATCGCACTGTCCAGCCGCTCGCGCAGTTCGGCCATGTACACCAGATCCTCGGGCACGCCGACCGCCGCCTCGAACCCCAGCGCGCCGGGCAGATTTTCGGTTCCACCGCGATAGCCGCGTTCCTGGCCGCCCGATGGCCGCAGCGTCGACAGGTCGCGGATCAGCAGCGCGCCGACACCGGCGGGACCACCCCGCTTGTGACCTGACAAAGCAATGAAATCGGCGTGCAGTTGCGGCAGGTCGTCGTCGTCCCAGCCGACCGGCATCTGCGCGGCGTCGACCAGCAACAGCCCGCCCGCCGCCCGCACCCGTTCGGCAATCGCCGCAATCGGTTGCAGCACGCCGGTTTCGTTATTGCCCCATTGCACCGCCACCAGCGCGGGGCCGGCGGCAAGCGCCCCGGCCAGCGCGTCGAGGTCCAGCGTCCCGTTGCCCAATACCGGCAGCCGCGCCGCCTCGGGCGCGGCGCGCAGCACCGCTTCGTGCTCGGTCGCCGACACCAGCACGCGCGGCAATTCGGCGCGGGTCAGCGCCATCGCCAATGACTCACTCGCGCCGCTGGTGAAAATCAGCTCGCCGTCCCAGCCATAGGCCCGCGCGATACGCGTCCGCGCCCGTTCCAGCGCCGCCCGCGCGGCCCGGCCTTCCCCATGCGGGGAGGACGGATTGGCCCATTCGGCCAGCGCCGCCGCCACCGCATCGCGCGCGGCGCTCACGACCGGTGTTGCGGCCGCGTGATCCATATAAAGGCGATCAGGCAAGGCAGATCCTTTCGCGGCAATTGCTTGTGCGGCCACCACCCCTATATAGCCGTCGCTCTGGCAGGCGCCACAGTTCGGGCGCCCGTAACCGCACAGGAAGTCGATGCCCGAAGTCATTTTCCCCGGCCCCGAAGGCCGTCTAGAGGGGCGTTTCGTCCCCGCCCCCCGTCCCCGCGCGCCCGTCGCGATGATCCTGCACCCGCATCCACAATCGGGCGGCACGATGAACAACCGCATCGTGCAGGAACTCTATAAGACGTTCCAGCGCCGCGGTTTCGCGACATTGCGGTTCAATTTCCGCGGTGTCGGAAAGAGCCAGGGGACGTTCGATAACGGCATCGGCGAGCTGTCCGACGCCGCCAGCGCGCTCGACTGGGTTCAGAGCTTTCACCCCGAAGCGTCGACGACATGGATCGCGGGCGTCAGCTTCGGCGCGTGGATCGGGATGCAGCTATTGATGCGCCGCCCGGAGATTCGCGGCTTCATCTCGATCGCGCCGCCAGCGAACATGTACGATTTCACCTTCCTGGCACCCTGCCCGTCATCGGGGATCATCATCCAGGGTGACAGCGACGAAGTGGTGACGCCTAGCGCCGTGCAGAAGCTGGTCGACAAGCTTCGCACGCAAAAGCACATCACGATCGAGCATGACACCATTCCCGGCGCCAACCATTTCTTCGAACATGAAATGCCGCAGTTGATGGGCAGCGTCGACCGCTATCTCGACATGCGGCTCGACCCCAACTGCCCAATTCGCTGAGGCAATATGGGCGGCGTTCAGGCGCCGCCCGTCAGGCGCCCTAAAGCGAAGTAAAGTCGATCGGCTGGTGCCGGTCGAGCGTTCGCGACCGGTCCGCCATCGGGTATTTCAGGCCCGTGGCGCAGTTGAACAGCACGACCTGTTCGTCGCGCTTCACCTCGCCGTCCGCCAGCGCCTGTTCATAGGCAGCGAGCGTCGCGCCGCCTTCCGGGCACAGCAGCAAGCCGTCTTCGGTCGCGGCGCGCTCCACCGCGCGCAGGATCGCGGGGTCGCCGACGGCGAGCGCCTTGCCGCCGCTTTCGCGCACCGCGTCGAGGATCAGGAAATCGCCGACCGCACGCGGCACGCGAATGCCCGCCGCGACGGTGTGCGCGCCTTCCCAGCGTTCGGCATGGCGCTCCCCCGCCTCGAACGCGCGGACGATTGGGGCGCAGCCCGATGCCTGCACCGCATACATGCGCGGGCGGCGCGGCCCGATCAGGCCGATCGCCTCCAGTTCGTCAAACGCCTTCCACATGCCGATCAACCCGGTGCCGCCGCCGGTGGGGTAAAAGATCGCATCGGGCAGTTCCCAGCCGAGCTGTTCGGCCAGTTCCAGTCCCATGGTCTTCTTGCCCTCGATCCGATACGGCTCTTTCAGCGTGGACAGGTCATACCAGCCATTTTCGGCGCACCCCTTTGCCACCAGTGCACCGCAATCATCGATCAGGCCGTTGACGCGGTAAACGCGCGCGCCCTGTGCGGCGATTTCACGCACATTGATTTCGGGCGTGTCGTCGGGACAGAAAATCACCGCCTCGATCCCCGCCCGCGTCGCATAGGCGGCAGCGGCGGCGCCGGCATTGCCGTTGGTCGGCATGGCAATCGTCGTGACGCCGAGCGCTTTGGCCATGCTGATCGCCATCACCAGTCCGCGCGCCTTGAAACTGCCGGTGGGCAGCCGCCCCTCATCCTTCACCAGCGGCGGCTGCGCGGCGAGGCGTTCGCCGGTTGCTGAAAGCGGGATCAATGGCGTCTCCGCCTCGCCCAGACTGACAATGTTCGCCGCGTCGCGCACCGGCAGCAATTCGCGCCAGCGCCACAGGTCGCGGGGTCGCCCGGCCAGCACGTCGCGCGTCAGCGCGCCACGCACGCCGCCCAGATCATAGCGGACCAGCAACGGACGGCCCGCCCGCGACAGCCCCTGAACCACATCGGCGTCATAACGCTCGCCGGTCAGCCCGCATTCCAGATGCGCGACGAAGCTCGCGCGTTCGCCGGTCAGATTGTCCTGCCAGTTCATGCCCCTGCCCTTCCTTCGTCATCCTGCCGCAACGGATAGGGTCGCGCCGCCAGCCCCTCCACCACGCGCGCGCCGCGATCGACATAGATTGGCGTCAGCTTGCCCGTGGTCGCACTGGGCCGCCCGATCATGAACGCCGCATTGCTGCGCCCTTCACTGCCGCCCTGCCCGCGATAGCGCGTGCCGACCAGCAGGATCGGCGCGAAGAACCGGCGCCCGGCCGCCTCGACAATGTGAAACTGGTCGAGCGGCGCGCCCATCGTCGCCCGGTGCTCGCGATGCTCGCCGGGGCTGAGCGTGTAGCGGTTGTGCTGCGCGGGATCGAGCGGCTCGGCCAGGAATGCCGCAATCTGGGCGTCCTGATCGGGATTGGCGCTCAGCAGCCAGGCCGACACCATCATCTCCGACACCATCTGATCGCTCGAATTGACGGTGACGAACTGGAACTCCAGGAAGCCGTCTCCATCTTCACTCATCCCCGCGCGCACGGGCAGCACGTCGATGCCCAGCACCGGCGCGGGCTGACGAAAAGCGGTGATGAAGCCGGTATCGGCGGACCTGGGCTTGTCGCGAAACGCGGTAATGGTGCCGGCGGGGATCGCCGGCATGGGCTTGAGGGGCGGTCCCGCCGCCCGCGACAGGAACTGCGGCGGCTCGGCCACCGGCGGCGGCGGCGGCGACGGCGCGACCGGTGGCGGGGGTGCCGGGGGCGGCGGCGCAGGCGACGGCCGCACCGGCGGCGTCGGCACCGGCGCAGCCTCGATCACCGGTTCTGGCGTCGGCGCCCCCATGGACGAGCGCCGCCGACGCATCCAGACCAGCCCAAGCGCCGCTAGCAGCAGGACGATCGCCGCCAGCGCCCAACCGGCCATGCCCGGCCCTGCCCGTTCGTCCCCGCCCATCGGCACGATTGCGGGTTCCGGCGTCATTACGGGGCTTGGCACCGGCGATGGTGCGGCAGGCGCGGGCTGCGCCGTCACGGGCGCGGCGGTTTCACTCGGCGCAGGCGTCGCGGCTGCGCGCGGCGTTGGTGTGGGGCCGGGCGTGGGTGCGGAACGGGGGGCGCGTGTCGGCGCCGGACGCGGCGTAGCAATTGCCTTTGGTGCGGCGGTTGCTCGCGGAGTCGGCGTCGCGGTGGGCACGATGATCGGCGGCGCGGCGGGGGGCGGCGCCTGCCGCGTGCCTTCGCCCGGCGGCAGCGAATAGTCGATCGGCGGCAATATCCGCGTCGGCGTGGGGACAGGCGCAGGCGCTTGTTGCGCGGGAACGGCGGCAATCGGGACAAGCGCGATCGCCGCGCCGAACAACATGTGGATACCGGACATGGCGCGCGCCATATCCCTGTGCGGGCGCTCCCGGCTAGCCCCCTTGATGCCCGTCCCGGTTTGACAGCGCCGGGCGTGCCACCTATATCGCTGATCTGCCTTCACGACCGGGACATGGCACGCCGTCGCGCAGCGCGTCATAAGAATTGGGTCAAAAGGTAATTCAGGACGCCTTGGAAGCTGCGGTTCCCCTTGTGGAGCACGCGGCTTTTTGTGTCTTGATGGCCCCCGCGCCCGACATTCCGGCTGAACGAGGCGAACAGCAGCTTATGGCAAGCAAGGCAATCGAGAGCGGCACCGTAAAGCGCCGCATCCGCAAGGTCTTCGGCGACATCCACGAAGTGGTGCAGATGCCGAACCTGATCGAGGTTCAGCGCGAATCCTACGAACAGTTCCTGCGGAGCGATCCGTCGATCGGTTACGTCTCGGGTCTGGAAAAGACGCTTCGCAGCGTCTTTCCGATCCGCGATTTCGCCGGCACCGCCGAGCTTGATTTCGTCAATTACGAACTTGAGCATCCCAAGTTCGACCAGGAGGAATGCCGCCAGCGCGGCATCACCTATGCCGCCCCCATGCGCGTCACGCTGCGCCTGATCGTGTTCGAGGTGGACCCCGATACCGAAGCCCGCTCGGTCCTCGATATCAAGGAGCAGGACGTCTACATGGGCGACATGCCCCTGATGACGGGCAACGGCACCTTCATCGTCAACGGCACCGAACGCGTCATCGTGTCGCAGATGCACCGCTCGCCGGGCGTGTTGTTCGACCATGACCGTGGCAAGACGCACGCATCGGGCAAGTATCTGTTTGCCGCGCGCGTGATCCCCTATCGCGGCTCGTGGCTCGATTTCGAGTTCGACGCCAAGGACATCGTCAACGTCCGCATCGACCGCAAGCGCAAGCTGCCGGTCACGTCGCTGCTCTATGCACTTGGCCTGAACAGCGAGGAAATCCTCAACCACTTCTACAACACCGTCACCTTCGTGCGCGGTCCGAACGGCTGGCAGATTCCGTTCGCTGCCGAACACTGGCGCGGCCAGAAGCCGATGTTCGACATCGTCGACGCCAATTCGGGCGAAGTGATGTTCCCCGCCGGCCAGAAGATCAGTCCGCGCGCCGCGAACAAGGCGGCGAAGGACGGTCTGGAAACGCTGCTGATCCCGACCGAGGAAATCTTCGGCCGCTATTCGGCCTATGACCTCATCAACGAAACCACCGGCGAGATCTATATCGAGGCGGGTGATGAGGTTTCGGCCGAAAATCTGGAAAAGCTGGACAAGGCCGGGATCGACCGCGTCGAGCTGCTCGATATTGACCATGTGTCGACCGGCCCGTGGATTCGCAACACGCTCAAGGTCGACAAGGCCGAGGAGCGCGAACAGGCGCTGTCCGACATCTATCGCGTGATGCGCCCTGGCGAACCGCCGACGCTGGAAACCGCGGAATCGCTGTTCGCGGGTCTGTTCTTCGACCCCGAACGCTACGACCTGTCGGCTGTCGGCCGCGTCAAGCTGAACATGCGCCTCGACCTTGATGCCGAGGATACGGTGACGACGCTTCGCACCGAGGATATTCTGGCGGTCGTCAAGACGCTGGTCGACCTCAAGGACGGCAAGGGCGAAGTCGACGACATCGACAATCTCGGCAACCGTCGCGTGCGTTCGGTGGGCGAGTTGCTGGAAAACCAGTATCGCGTCGGCCTGCTCCGCATGGAGCGCGCCGTGAAGGAGCGCATGTCGTCGGTCGATGTGTCGACGGTCATGCCCAACGACCTCATCAACGCCAAGCCCGCCGTCGCCGCGGTGCGTGAGTTCTTCGGCTCGTCGCAGCTGTCGCAGTTCATGGACCAGACCAACCCTTTGTCGGAAGTGACGCACAAGCGTCGCGTGTCGGCGCTCGGGCCGGGCGGCCTGACGCGTGAGCGCGCGGGCTTCGAAGTTCGCGACGTTCACCCGACCCATTATGGCCGTATCTGTCCGATCGAAACGCCCGAAGGCCCGAACATCGGCCTTATCAACTCGCTGGCGACGTTCAGCCGCGTCAACAAATACGGCTTCATCGAGACGCCTTATCGCAAGATCATCGACGGCAAGGTGACGAACGAGGTCGTCTATCTGTCGGCGATGGAGGAGCAGAAGCACACCGTCGCGCAGGCGTCAGCGACGCTCGATGCCGAAAACCGCTTCTCCGAGGAGCTGGTTTCGGCGCGGCAGGGCGGCGAGTTCCTGATGGCGCTGCCCGAGCAGATCACGCTGATGGACGTCAGCCCCAAGCAGCTGGTGTCGGTCGCGGCCTCGCTCATTCCGTTCCTGGAAAATGACGACGCCAACCGCGCGCTGATGGGCTCGAACATGCAGCGTCAGGCGGTTCCGCTTCTCCAGGCCGAGGCGCCGTTCGTCGGCACCGGCATGGAAGAGACGGTTGCGCGCGATTCGGGTGCTGCCATCGCGGCCAAGCGTGACGGCATTGTCGATCAGGTCGACGCCGCGCGTATCGTGATCCGTGCGACCGGCGACGTCGATGCCAGCGAAAGCGGCGTCGACATCTATACGCTGATGAAGTTCGAGCGTTCGAACCAGTCGACCTGCATCAACCAGCGTCCGCTGGTGAAGGTGGGCGAGCCGGTCAAGGCCGGCGACGTGATTGCCGACGGTCCCTCGACCGAGTTCGGCGAGCTGGCGCTGGGTCGCAACGTGCTGGTCGCGTTCATGCCCTGGAACGGCTACAACTATGAGGACTCGATCCTCATCAGCGAGCGAATCGTCAAGGACGACGTCTTCACCTCGATCCATATCGAGGAGTTCGAGGTCATGGCCCGCGACACCAAGCTCGGGCCGGAGGACATCACCCGCGACATCCCGAACGTCGGCGAGGAGGCACTTCGCAACCTCGACGAGGCGGGCATCGTCTATATCGGGGCCGAGGTTGAGCCGGGCGACATCCTGGTCGGCAAGATCACGCCCAAGGGCGAATCGCCGATGACGCCGGAGGAAAAGCTGCTGCGCGCCATCTTCGGCGAAAAGGCGTCCGATGTGCGTGACACGTCGCTGCGTCTGCCGCCGGGTGTGTCGGGGACGATTGTCGACGTTCGCGTCTTCAATCGCCACGGCATCGACAAGGACGAGCGCGCGATGGCGATCGAGCGCGAAGAGATCGAGCGCCTGAAGAAGGACTCGGACGACGAGCGCGGCATCCTGAACCGTGCGACCTGGTCGCGCCTGAAGGATATGCTGGTCGGCCAGGCCGCCACGGCGGCGCCCAAGGGCGTCAAGAAGGGTTCGGTCATCGACGAGGCGCTGCTGGACAGCGTCGAGCGTCATGAATGGTGGAAGTTCGCGGTTGCGGACGACGCGGTTCAGGCCAATCTGGAAGGCGTCAAGGCTCAGTATGACGAGGCCGCGAAGCGCATCAAGGAGAAGTTCGAAGACCGCCGCGAGAAGCTGGAGCGGGGCGACGAGCTGCCGCCGGGCGTGCTCAAGATGGTCAAGGTGTTCGTTGCCATCAAGCGCAAGCTGCAGCCGGGCGACAAGATGGCCGGCCGTCACGGCAACAAGGGCATCATCAGCCGCATCCTGCCGCAGGAAGACATGCCGTTCCTTGAAGACGGAACGCCGGTCGACTTCGTGCTGAACCCGCTGGGCGTGCCCTCGCGCATGAATGTCGGGCAAATCTTCGAGACGCATCTGGGCTGGGCCGCACGCGGTCTGGGCCGCAAGATCGGTGCGGCACTCGATGCGTGGCGTGAAGCGAACCCGAACCCCGAAGCGGGCCAGCCCCCCGAAGCGGTCAAGGCGCTGCTGTCCGAGATTTACGGCAGCAATTACACTGCCGAGATCGAAGCCCGCACACCTGAACAGATCGTCGATCTGGCCGGCCATGTCCGCAAGGGCGTGCCGATGGGAACGCCCGTGTTCGACGGCGCGGTGGAAGCCGATGTCACCGACATGCTGCGTCTGGCCGGACTGGACGAATCGGGTCAGGTCGACCTGTATGACGGCCGCACCGGCGATCGGTTCGATCGCAAGGTGACGGTGGGCTACAAATATGTGCTCAAGCTGCACCATCTGGTCGATGACAAGATCCACGCCCGCTCGATCGGTCCCTACAGCCTTGTCACCCAGCAGCCGCTGGGCGGTAAGGCGCAGTTCGGCGGCCAGCGCTTCGGTGAGATGGAGGTGTGGGCATTGCAGGCTTACGGCGCTGCCTACACGCTTCAGGAAATGCTGACGGTGAAGTCCGACGACGTGGTTGGCCGCACCAAGGTCTATGAGGCGATCGTCAAGGGTGACGACACGTTCGAGGCCGGCATTCCCGAAAGCTTCAACGTGCTCGTCAAGGAAATGCGCTCGCTGGGCCTCAATGTCGAACTCAAGTCCAACGAGGATCTGGGCTTCGATTCGGACGGCGTCGCGATCGCAGCGGAATAAGGATGGCGGGCGCGGCATTGCCGTGCGGCGCCCCCATCCCCTTCGACAGCGGATTTTACCCTCTACAGGGAAAATAAAATGAACGAACTGACCAACTTCGCGAACCCGGTCGCCAAGCCGGAGACCTTCGACCAGATCCAGATCGGCATTGCGTCGCCTGACCGCATCCGTTCGTGGTCGTTCGGCGAGATCAAGAAGCCCGAGACGATCAACTATCGCACGTTCAAGCCCGAGCGTGACGGCCTGTTCTGCGCGCGCATCTTCGGTCCGATCAAGGATTACGAGTGCCTGTGCGGCAAGTACAAGCGCATGAAATACAAGGGCATCGTCTGCGAAAAATGCGGTGTTGAGGTTACGGTGTCTAAGGTCCGCCGTGAGCGGATGGGCCATATCGAACTGGCCGCCCCAGTCGCGCACATCTGGTTCCTGAAATCGCTGCCCTCGCGCATCGGCCTGCTGCTCGACATGCAGCTCAAGCAGCTTGAGCGCGTCCTGTATTTCGAGAGCTATATCGTCATCGAGCCGGGCCTGACCGCGCTTGAGAAGTATCAGCTTCTGACCGAAGACGAACTGCTCGACGCGCAGGACCAGTATGGCGAGGACGCCTTTTCGGCCGGCATCGGCGCGGAAGCCGTCAAGCAGATGCTGATGGACCTCGACCTCGAAGGCGAGCGTCGCGACCTGCTGGAAGAGCTGGCGACCACCAAGTCCGAACTGAAGCCCAAGAAGATCATCAAGCGCCTGGAGGTCGTGGAATCGTTCATCGATTCGGGCAACCGTCCCGAATGGATGATCCTGGAAGTCGTGCCGGTCATCCCGCCGGAACTGCGCCCGCTGGTGCCGCTGGACGGCGGCCGGTTCGCGACGTCGGACCTGAACGACCTGTACCGCCGCGTTATCAACCGTAACAACCGTTTGAAGCGCCTGATGGAACTGCGCGCGCCCGATATCATCGTGCGTAACGAAAAGCGTATGTTGCAGGAAGCCGTTGACGCGCTGTTCGACAACGGCCGCCGTGGCCGCGTCATCACTGGCGCAAACAAACGCCCATTGAAATCCCTCAGCGATATGCTGAAA
>NZ_DATJLI010000044.1:0-43450 GCF_035490575.1 Sphingomonas sp.
GCCGCAGGTCGACCCCGCCGGCGCCGGGCACCACGCGACCGGCCCCGATGCGGCCCGCCAGCCGCATCCGTTCCCCGTCCCAGCGAAACGGCCCGGCAAAGGACAGCCCGGTCGCTTCTGCACGTCCGGCCCGAACGCCCGCCAGCATCAGGTCGCCGCGCCCCGATATGCCCGCCGGCGCACCATCGAACCGGATCGTGCCACCCAGCCCGGCAGCACGGACTCCCGCAGCGGCGATCCGGTCGGCCCGCAGCCGCGCGCTGCCCGCCCAGCGGTCCAGCGCCTCCGGCAGTTGCACATCGACGGTCGCACCGATGCCGCGCGCTTCATTGTCGCCGCAGGCGGCGTTGGCAGCGCGAATCGGGCCGGTCAGTGCGATGGCGCGCGCGCGCACGGCAATGCCCATCGCCGCTTCGACCGCCTGCGCCGTGCAGCCCGACGCCGCCAGCCGTTCGGACACCAGCGCCAGCCGTCCCCGGAATCCATCGTTCAGCGCCCCCTGCCCGCTCAACCGTGCGCCCAGCACCCCCGCCGGCGTTTCGATCCGCGCGCGACCGTCGCTGATTGTCAGATCGAGTTCGGGCAATGCGAACGGCTTGCCCGATGGCGGCGGCATCAGCCGGTCGAGCGCGCCCAGCGACAAGCGACCGTCGCGCCATGCCGCGCGCATCCGCACCCGGCCCGCGACGATGCCCGTCACGTCCGGCGCGCCGAACCCCAGCTTCGTGCGGATCTCGATCCAGTCGGCGACCAGATCGGGGCGCGCGGGGTCGCCGATGACCAGGTTTTCGATCCGCTGCATCGATGTGCCGATCTCGGCCACGTCATATCGCGCCCGAACGCCGCGCGCCGCCAGTTCGCGGGCGATGAAGCCCTCGGCAATCGGGCGGCGTTGCGACCACAGCACCAGCAGCCCGGCGAGCAACGCCAGCGCGATGCCCAGCGGGACACGGCCCCGCCGCGGCACGCCGAACAAGCGCCACCATCGCCGCGCCGGCGCGGCGCCCGGCCTTTCTTCAGCTTTTGCCGTCACAAATCCCCGAACCGCCGAACGACCGGATCGTTGCGCGGTCGAACGGACGGGGTCAAGCCGTCTGCTTGCACGGCGCCGTCCAGCGCCCTAACCCGTTCCCCATGAACGAGGGGGCCAGCGACACGACCGGGCATCGCGCGCGCCTGCGCTCGCGGCTGCTGGGTCATGGGGGCGAAGCGCTGCTCGACCATGAACTGATCGAATATCTGCTGGCGCTGGCGATCCCGCGGCGCGACACCAAACCGCTGGCCAAGGCGCTGCTGCGCGAATTCGGCGGGATCGGCGGCCTGCTGGCAGCGGATGCCGATGCGTTGATGCGGGTTGATGGCATGGGGGAAACATCGGCCGCGGCGATCAAGATCGCCCATGCCGCCGCGATCCGGCTGGTCCAAGGCGAAGTCGCTGCCCGGCCCGTGCTGGCGAACTGGCAGGCGCTGCTCGATTATCTGCGTGCCGAAATGGCGCATCACGCGATCGAGCGCGTGCGCGTGCTTCACCTGAACAGCCGCAACATGCTGATCCGCGATGAATTAATGAGCGAAGGATCGATCGATCAGGCCGCCGTGCATGTGCGCGAGGTCATCCGCCGCGCGATCGATCTGGGTTCGGCGGCGATCATTCTGGTCCACAACCACCCCTCCGGCGATCCGCAGCCCAGCCGCGCGGACATCGACCTGACGCGCGCGATCGTGAGCGCTGGCAAGCCGCTGGGCATCGCCGTGCACGATCATCTGGTGATCGGCACCGACGGTCATGCCAGCCTGCGCGCGATGGGTCTGATCTGAAGCACACGCAAAATGGCCGCCGATCCCGTTGGGGGACCGGCGGTCATTTTGGTTATTCGAAAGCCGGGTTAAGACGCGCCCTGCGCCAGAAAGCTCGTCAACTCGTTCTTGGACACCTTGGTCGATTTGTCGGCATCGGCCGAGGCAAAGGCCTGTCCGACCCAGGTCTGCACTTCCGCGCTTTGCGCGTTGGTCGCGGGGTCGCTGGCGCTACGCAGCGCGACCATCCACTTGCCGAACTCGTCCTGTGTGATCTCGCCGTCCTTGTCCCCGTCATAATTGGGGAACTCGGTCTCAACGATCTGCGCGATCTGAGCCACGCTTGCCTGTTGCGGCTGGCCGGCGGCGTCGGTCGGCGCAGCTTCCGCGCTCTGGGCCGGGTCGGCGCTCATGGTCGAGGGATCAGTCGCTTGAGTCGCACCTGGGTTCGACGTGGTGGCTGCTGACGCATCAGCAGATTCGGTCTGCGCGGGTGCAGTCGTCTGCGTATCTGGCATAGTCGTCGACTGACCCTGCATGTCCTGTGCAAAGACAGGTCCGCTGATAATCATGGCACTTGCCAACAGAATGGGCTTCAA
This sequence comes from Sphingomonas sp., assembly GCF_035490575.1. Taxonomy (GTDB): domain Bacteria; phylum Pseudomonadota; class Alphaproteobacteria; order Sphingomonadales; family Sphingomonadaceae; genus Sphingomonas. The sequence continues at coordinate 2,397 of NZ_DATJLI010000044.1, forward strand.
CATCGGGTTTCTCCTAGTTGTGCACATGCCTGTGCAGACATTATACATAGGCATGAAGCGCTGAATTGCGAGGACACAATGCTTTATTCGGATCGGGCGTTCCGTTATAAGCGTGATTGCTAAGGCGTTCGCCCTTTGCTAGCGCACGGCCCGTCGCAGTTCGGAGCCTTCGGCGCGACGAACTGATTCCGCCTGCGAAAGGAAAAATCTTGGTCCCGCGCTATGCCCGCCCCGCCATGACGGCGATCTGGACGCCCGAAGCCCGTTTCCGCATCTGGTTCGAGATCGAAGCGCACGCGACCGATGCGCTGGCCGATCTGGGCGTCGTGCCGCGCGACGCCGCCGCCGCCCTGTGGCGTTGGTGGGATGGCGAAAAGGCCAAAAGTGCTGACGGCGAAGTCCCGATCGACGTGACCGCGATCGACGCGATCGAGGCCGTGACCAAGCATGATGTCATCGCCTTCCTTACCTGGGTTTCCGAACAAGTGGGGCCTGAGGCGCGCTTCATGCATCAGGGCATGACCAGCTCCGACGTGCTCGACACCTGTCTGGCGGTGCAGATGTCGCGCGCCGCCGACATTCTGATCGACGATATCGACGCGCTGCTGGCCGCGCTGGAACGGCGCGCACGCGAACACAAGCTGACTCCGACGATCGGGCGCAGCCACGGCATCCATGCCGAACCCGTCACCTTCGGTCTCAAGCTGGCGCAGGCCCATGCCGAATTCGCCCGCAACCGCGCCCGGCTGGTGGCGGCGCGCGCCGACATCGCCACCTGTGCGATTTCGGGCGCGGTCGGCACGTTCGCCAATATCGACCCGCGCGTCGAGGAACATGTCGCCGCCAAGCTGGGCCTGTCGGTCGAGCCGGTGTCGACACAGGTGATCCCGCGCGACCGTCACGCGATGTTCTTTGCCACACTGGGCGTCATCGCCGGGTCGATCGAACGGCTGGCGACCGAAGTGCGCCACCTGCAACGCACCGAAGTGCTGGAGGCGGAGGAATATTTCTCGCCCGGCCAGAAAGGCTCGTCGGCGATGCCGCACAAGCGCAATCCGGTGCTGACCGAAAACCTGACCGGCCTTGCCCGCATGGTGCGCGGTTATGTCACCCCGGCGCTGGAAAATGTCGCGCTGTGGCACGAACGCGACATCAGCCACTCGTCGGTCGAGCGCTATATCGGCCCGGATGCGACCATCACGCTCGACTTCGCGCTCGCGCGGCTGACGGGCGTGGTCGACAAGCTGGTCGTCTATCCTGAGCGGATGCAGAAGAATCTCGATCGCATGGGCGGTCTGGTGCACTCGCAGCGCGTGCTGCTGGCGCTGACGCAGGCCGGTCTCAGCCGGGAAGACAGCTATCGGCTGGTCCAGCGCAATGCGATGAAAGTGTGGGAATCGGACGGCGAACTGTCGCTGCTCGATCTGCTCAAGAATGACGCCGAAGTCACCGCCGCCCTGCCGGTGGCGGAAATCGAGGCACGCTTCGACCTCGATTACCACCTGAAGCATGTCGACACGATCTTCGCCCGCGTGTTCGGCACCGCGTGAGGGACGGGCACCGCCTGCTGCGTGAAGCGACCCATGCCGCGCATGAGCGGCTGGACGGATTGTTCGCCAGCTTCGACCTGGGCAGCGATGCGGGCTATCGACGCTTCATCGGCGCGCAGGCGAGCGCGATGCTGCCGGTCGAAGCCGCGCTGGGCGACGGTGGCGCCGAACAGGTGGTGGATGACTGGCCGTCGCGGCGTCGCAGCGATGCGTTGCTTGCAGACGCAGCAGCCCTGGGCGTGACGCCCCGCCCCGTCGCCGCGCCGGTGTTCGACAGTCTGCCATCCGTTGCCGGGGCACTTTATGTCGTGGAAGGGTCGCGCCACGGCGCCCGCCACTTGGTCAGACAAGTTGCCGCAGGCTTTCCGTTGCGTTTCCTTGACATAGATCAAGTGCCCGGAAACTGGGGGAAATTGCTGGATCGCGTCGATATGATCCTCTACAGTCTGGATACTCGCGACAAGGCGGTTACGGCCGCGCTGGCGACGTTCGACTGTTTCGAACGGGCGGGGCGTAACTGGATGAACGACTAGATGCAGCAAACCGTCCCGGTCGACCTTGGCAATTGCGATCGGGAACCGATCCACCAACTGGGTGCGATCCAGCCCTTTGGCTTTCTGCTCTGTCTTTCGCCCGACTGGATCATCCGGCGCGCGACCGCCAACCTGCCCGATTATCTGGGCATCAGTGCCGAGGACGCGCTGGGATCGCCGGCCATCGATTTTTTCGGGGCGGAAGCAATCCACCTGCTTCGCAACCGCATGACGTTGCTGCGCGGCGCCGATGCGGTCGAGCGGGTGTTCGGTGTCCAGATCAGGGGCGGTCGCCGGTTCGACTTCGCCATGCATGTCAGCGGCGGCGACATCGTGATCGAGGGCGAGCCGAGCGCGGAAACACCGGTCAGTGATACTGCCAGCACCATCCGCGCGATGATCGGCCGGCTCGATGCGACCAACGGCCTTTCGGCTTTCTATCGTGAAGGCGCGCGGCAAGTGCGCGCGCTGACCGGGTTCGATCGTGTCATGGTCTATCGCTTCGACGCCGACGGCGCGGGAACGGTCGTGGCAGAGGCGGTGGGCGGTGGCCTGGGCAGCTTCCTCGACCTGCGTTATCCGGCGTCCGACATTCCGAAACAGGCGCGCGCGCTCTATCTTCGCACGCCGTTCCGCATCATCGCCGATGTCGCCGCAGAACCCGTGCCCGTCGTGCCGTCACTGGACGAACGTGGCCAGCCGGTCGACCTGTCCCTGTCGGTGCTGCGTTCGGTTTCGCCGATCCACATCGAATATCTGGTCAATATGGGCGTCGGCGCTTCGCTGTCGATCTCGATCATCGTCGAGGGCCGGTTATGGGGGCTGTTCGCCTGTCACCATTATGGCCCCCGCCGGCCGGGGTTCGAGCGGCGTTCGATCGCGGAACTGTTCGGCCAGATGTTCGCCTTCAAACTGGAAGCGCGCGAGCGTCAGATGCTTTCAGCCTATGAATCCGCCGCGCGGGCAGCGTCGGACCGGTTGCTGGCAGCGATTGCGGGCGACAATCAGTTGCTCGACAATCCCGATTTCATTGCCGAGATGCTGGGAACGGCCATCCCGTGCGACGGCATCGCCATCTGGCTGAACGGGCATGTCGCCCAGTCGGGACAGACGCCGCCCGCCGACTTCATCCCCGTGATCGCCAAGCGGCTGAACGCCATGACGCCGGGACATATTTTCGCGACCGACCACCTGTCCGCACTGTTGCCGCAGGCGGACGCGTGGGCCGACCGCGCCGCCGGGATGCTGGCGCTGCCGATCTCGCGTTCGCCGCGCGATTATGTGCTGCTGTTCCGCGAGGAACGCATTCGCAGCGTCAACTGGGGGGGGGATCCCCACAAACCCGCCAGTTGGGGTCCGAACGGCGCGCGCCTCAGCCCGCGCAAGAGCTTCGAGGCATGGCGCGAGGAAGTGCGCGGACGCGCCGAACCCTTTACCGACGCCGAACTGCGCGTGGCCGAAATGCTGCGTGTCTCGCTGATCGAAGTGGTGCTGCGCCTGTCCGACGACGCGCAGGAGGAACGCCGCCGCGCGACCGAGCGGCAGGAACTGCTGATCGCGGAGTTGAACCACCGCGTCCGCAACATCCTGAGCCTGATCCGCGGACTGGTGCGCCAGTCGCGCGATCCGCAGGCCGACACCGCAACCTATGTGCGGATGCTGGAAGGCCGGATCGAGGCGCTGGCGCGCGCCCATGACCAGATCACGCAGGACAATTGGTCGCCCGCGCCGCTTCGCCGGCTGATCGAAACCGAAGCGGCAGCCTATCTGGGCGGGCGTGCATCTCGCCTGAAACTGGAGGGAGAGCCGACGCTGCTCAGCCCGCAGGCGTTTTCGACCATGGCGCTGGTGCTGCACGAACTGATGACCAATTCGGCCAAATATGGCGCGCTGTCGGACAGCGGCACCGTCGCGGTCGGCTGGCATCGGAGCGACCTTGACGAACTGGTCATCGAATGGCGCGAACATGGCGGGCCGCCCGTCAATGCACCGACGCGACAAGGGTTCGGCACGACGATCATCCAGCGTTCGATCCCCTATGACCTGGGCGGTCGCGCCGAGATCCGGTATCAGCTCGCCGGGCTGGAGGCCGATCTCATCATTCCAGCCCGCCACATCAGCGGTGGCGACGCGGCATCGGCGCCGGCCGCCTTGCCGCTCGGCGATCCACGCGATTCATCGGCAATCCACGATCAAGCCGTGATCGATGGCGTGGCGCTGCTGGTCGAAGACAGCCTGATTATCGCCATGGATGCCGAAGATATCCTGAATGCGCTGGGCGCCACCAATGTCGTGACGGCAAACGGCACGGCGCAGGCGCTGGCCGAGATCGAACGGGAGACGATCGCGGTGGCGGTGCTCGATTTCAATCTGGGCGACGAAACCAGCCTGGTGGTGGCCGAGGCACTGGCGGCGCGCGGCGTGCCGTTCATTTTCGCCACCGGCTATGGCGAACAATTGTCGTTGCCAGAGGCGCTGGCCGAAACGCCGGTGCTGCAAAAACCCTATACGGCGGCCAATCTGCGGCGCCTGCTCGGCTCGATCCTGGGCGCCTGACGGGGGGCGTCCGGCGGCGTCAACCGCCGAACGCCGCCTTCATCTTGGAAAAGAAGCCCGAATCCTCATCGATCGGGGGCGCCTGTCCATCCGCCTCGCGCAGTTGTTCCAGCAATTCGCGCTGGCGGGCCGTCAGGCGCGTCGGCACCTGCACTTCGACATGCACCACCATGTCGCCGCGCCCGCGCCCCTGCAGCACCGGCATCCCCGCCCCACGCTGACGGATTTCGCGGCCCGAAGGCGTGCCCGGGGCAATGCGGATGACATGTTCGGTGCCGTCCGGCCCCTGGATCGTCACGTCGCCGCCAAGCGCCGCGGTCGCGAAGCTGATCGGCGCGCGTGCATGCAGCGTCGTGCCCTCCCGCGAGAAGACCGGATGGCGCGCGACGTGCAGGAAGATATACAGGTCGCCCGGCGGCGCGCCGCGCGGCCCGGCTTCCCCCTCGCCATTCAGGCGGATGCGCGTGCCTTCATCGACACCCGGCGGCACGCTGACGCTGAGCGTCTTGGTCTTGTCGACCCGGCCATCGCCGCGACAGGTGGCGCACGGATCGGCGATCACCTCACCCGCGCCCATGCAGGTCGGGCAGGTCCGCTCGACCACGAAAAAGCCCTGCTGCGCGCGCACCTTGCCAATGCCGCCGCAAGTGGAACAGGCGCGCGCTGCCGTGCCCGGCTTGGCGCCGCTGCCCGCGCAACTGTCGCACGCGCTCGACACATCGACCGTAATTTCGGTCTGATGCCCGTGAAACGCCTGTTCGAGCGAGATTTCCATGTCATAGCGCAAATCGGCGCCACGCCGCTGCGTCCGGCCGCCGCGCTGGCCGCCCATGAACTCGCCGAACACGCTTTCGAAGATATCGGAAAAGCCGGAAAAATCCTGTCCGCCGCCACCCGCGCCGCCGCCCTGGAACGCGGCATGGCCATAACGATCATAAGCGGCGCGCTTCTGCGGGTCCTTCAGGACTTCATAGGCCTCGCTGATGGCCTTGAACTTGGCTTCATGCTCCTTGCACCCCCCATTTTTGTCGGGGTGATATTTCATGGCGAGCTTGCGATAGGACGATTTGATCGTCGCCCCGTCAGCATCGCGCGCGCATCCAAGCACTTCGTAATAATCAACCTGGGTGGTCATACATGCCCCCTATGCCCGCCGCCGTTCCGGGAACCCTGAAAACGGCGGCGGATCATAGTCTTATGCCTTCTGGCTGTCGTCCACCTCGGAGAATTCGGCATCGACGACATCGTCGTCCCTGGCCGAATCCGCCGCAGCACCCGGCGATGCTTCTTCCGCCTGCTGCTTTTCGTAAATCGCCTGACCCAGCTTCATGGCGACGTTCGCCAGCTCCTGGGTCCTGGTCTGCATCGCATCGCCATCGCCGCTTTCGACCGCGGCCTTGGCCTCGGCAATCTTGGCCTCGATCTCGGACTTGAGCGCACCGTCGACCTTGTCGCCATTGTCGGCAAGCTGGCGCTCGGTCGTGTGGATCAGGCTTTCGGCATTGTTCTTTGCCTCGGCCGCCGCACGGCGCTTCTTGTCTTCCTCGGCGAACTGCTCGGCGTCGCGGACCATGCTCTCGATATCGGCGTCCGACAGACCGCCCGATGCCTGGATGCGGATCTGCTGTTCCTTGCCCGTGCCCTTGTCCTTGGCCGACACGTTGACGATGCCGTTGGCGTCGATGTCGAACGTGACCTCGATCTGCGGCACGCCGCGCGGCGCGGGGGGGATGCCGACCAGATCGAACTGGCCCAGCATCTTGTTGTCAGCGGCCATCTCGCGCTCGCCCTGGAACACACGGATCGTCACGGCGCCCTGATTGTCGTCGGCGGTCGAATAGACCTGCGACTTCTTGGTCGGGATCGTCGTGTTGCGGTCGATCATGCGCGTGAACACGCCGCCCAGCGTTTCGATGCCCAGCGACAGCGGCGTCACGTCGAGCAGCAGCACATCCTTAACGTCGCCCTGCAGCACGCCGGCCTGGATCGCCGCGCCGATCGCCACCACCTCGTCAGGATTGACGCCGGTGTGCGGTTCCTTGCCGCCAAAGAACGATTTCACGACTTCGCGCACCTTGGGCATACGCGTCATGCCGCCGACCAGCACCACTTCGTCAATGCCGTCATTCTTTACGCCGGCATCGGCCATCGCCTTTTTCAGCGGATCGAGCGTGCGCTGGATCAGGTCATCGACCAGCCGTTCCAGCTCGGCGCGGGTGATCGACTTGACCAGATGCTTGGGGCCGTTCTGATCGGCAGTGATGAAGGGCAGGTTGACCTCGGTCGTCTGCGCCGACGACAGCTCGATCTTGGCCTTCTCCGCCGCTTCCTTCAGCCGCTGGAGCGCCAGCTTGTCCTTGGTCAGGTCGATGCCTTCGGCCTTCTGGAAATCGCTCGCCAGATACTGGACCAGCTTGGAATCGAAATCCTCGCCGCCCAGGAACGTGTCGCCATTGGTCGCCTTGACCTCGAACACGCCGTCGCCGACCTCCAGGATCGAGATGTCGAACGTGCCGCCGCCCAGGTCATAGACCGCAATCGTCTTGTTCTCGTTCTTGTCGAGACCGTAAGCCAGCGCAGCCGCCGTCGGCTCATTGATGATGCGAAGCACCTCAAGGCCCGCGATCTTGCCCGCGTCCTTGGTCGCCTGACGCTGGGCGTCGTTGAAATAAGCGGGGACGGTGATGACGGCCTGGGTCACGGTTTCGCCCAGATACGCCTCGGCCGTTTCCTTCATCTTCTGAAGCGTGAAGGCCGAAATCTGCGACGGGCTGTAATCCTGGCCGCCCGCTGACACCCATGCGTCGCCGTTGGGGCCGCGGGCGATGGTATAGGGCACCAGTTCGGTGTCCTTGCGCGTGACCGGATCGTCAAAACGCCGGCCGATCAGGCGCTTGACCGCGAAGATCGTGTTGTCGGGGTTGGTGACCGCTTGGCGCTTGGCCGGCTGACCGATCAGTCGCTCCCCATCCTTGGCGAAGGCGACGATCGAGGGGGTGGTGCGCGCACCCTCCGCATTCTCGATCACTTTGGGCTTGCCACCCTCCATCACCGCGACGCAGCTGTTGGTGGTGCCGAGATCAATACCGATTACTTTAGCCATATTCCCTCGTTAGGCCCCCGGTTCAATATGTTGAGAAGGCTCCGCCCCGGACCGGCAGCGGAACCCGTTACAGCAGCGGATATAGTGGGGGTTCGCCTTGCCGCAAGATTGCCGCACGGCTAGGCGTCGATCAGGCGATGGTGGATAAGGTGTCCCATGCGGGGAAGCGCGGTGCGAGGCGGGATTTTGGCGGTATCGCTGGCAACGTCGCTGGGCGGGTGCGGCGGCGGCGGGGGCGATCCGGTCGCGCATGACGCCTGGGTCCGGCTGCCCGCCGTGTCCGGGCGTCCGGCGGCGGCCTATCTGACGATTCAGGGCGGGCGCGAGAATGTCCGGCTGAACACCCTGCGCGTTCCCGCCGCCCGGCGCGTGGAACTGCATGAAACGGTCGGGGACGGCGCAGTCATGTCGATGCGCCCCGTCGGCGGCGTCGACGTCGCCGCGGGCACGACGGTTTCGCTGGCGCCCGGCGGCATCCATGCAATGCTCCACGACCTTGACCCCGCGCTCAAGCCCGGCGGGACGACGCGCATGACGCTGGTGTTCGATTCGGCGCCACCGATCGAACTGGACGCCAAACTGACCGCGCCGGGCGCCACCGCGCCCGAATGAGTGCGCTGGCGGCCCTGCTGATACAGGCGGCAGCCCTGTTTCCGCAGGGCGGCGCCATCGGCCTGACGCCGCCCGCGGACATGCGCGAGGCGAGCGATTTCACGGGCTTTGCCAATGCGGCGGGCGACAGCATCGTCATCGCCGAACTCCCGCGCGAGGCCTGGCCCCAATTGGTCGAGCGCCTGAGCGCGACCCCGCCGGGCCGGCCGCTGCCGAATGGCGTGATCCTCGACGGGCCGGGCGACCTCATCAAGCTGCCGAACGGCGAGCGGGCGGTGCGATGGCGCGGGCACCAACAGGTCGGCGGCACCCGCCATGCCAAATGGATCGTGCTGGCCGAAAGCGCCGAGACGACCGCCGTCGTGACCGCTCAGGTCGAGGCATCCCGCGCGGCGGATCGCGCGCCCGCGATCGAAGCCGCGCTGGCGACGCTGCGGTTCCAACGGCCAGCCGATCTGGAAAGCGCGATTGCGGCCCTGCCCTTTGTCATCGGCGACCGGGCGGGGTTTCGCGCGGTTCGCACGCTGATGGGATCGGGGCTGATCCTGACCGAGGGGCCGCGCGATACCGACCCTGACGGGGCGCAACCGCTGGTCGTGATCGCATCCAGCCTCGACAAGCGCGCACCGCCCGACCGCGCCGGCTTTGCCCGCAAGCTGTTCGAAGGGCAGCCCAATTTCACGCGGCTGACCGTCGGCGACGTGACGACGGGCGGCGACCGGGTGACGATCACCGGCACCGCGGTCGACCGCGCGCGCTATGTCACGCTGCGCCAGCATCTGCGCTTCGTGGGGGACGGCGGCTATCTTCGCACCATGTGCATCTGGCCCGTCGCCGATGACCTGACCCAGCGCTGCGACCGGCTGGCCGCGTCGGTCGCGCCGCGATGAAGGGGCGCCCGCTGACCGCCGATGAAATCGCGCTGGCGCGATCGGTGTTCGGCGATGCCATCGATTATGCGCGCGTCGGCATCGCCAACCGCAAATGGGCGTTCTTTCAGCCCCGGAACGTTACGATGGCGCCGCTCGGCTCGATCCATTTCCACCCCGGCGGGGGACTGTATTGCGACGATTTCGCCTGTGTGGACGCCGACCGGCAGGGGTTGTTCATCCACGAAATGGTGCATGTGTGGCAGCATCAGCAGGGCATGTTCCTGCCGGTCCGCCGTCATCCGTTCTGCCGATACGGCTATAGCCTCAAGCCCGGCTGGCGGCTGGATCGCTATGGGATCGAGCAGCAGGCGGAGATCGTCCGCCACATCTTCCTGTTGCGGCAGGGGCGGATTGTGCCCGGAGCACCGCCGCTGGAGCAGTATCGCGGCATCCTGCCCTTCCAACCCGGTTGAGGCGCGCCGAAGAATAGGATACCCCCCTATCCTATGTCGCATACATCGCAGGACCAGGACCGGCTGCTGGCACGCATCCGGCGTATCGCGGGGCAGGTCGCCGCCATCGAACGCGCGGTGCAGGCCGGCGCGCCTTGTGCCGAGACGCTGCACCTGGCCGCCGCCGTGCGCGGCGCGGTCGCCGGGCTGATGGACGGGCTGGTCGAGGAACATTTGCGCGAACATGTCGCCGCCGACGGGCTGAGCACCGAACAGCGCGCGGCGGGCGCCGACGAACTGGCGACGGTGCTTCGCCGTCATTTTCGCTGAGGACACGCGCGATGCCGCCGCACATCGACCACCATCACGCACATCGCCACGTCCCGCCTGCCCCGGCGCGCGACACGGGCCACCCGTGTTCGCGCACGCACGAATATCTGGGCGACGCGCATGAGGCGAATGCGCGGCGCACCTTATGGGTCGTGTGGCTGACGGCCGCGATGATGGTCGCGGAAATCGCCGCCGGTTACTGGACCGGATCGATGTCGCTGCTGGCCGATGGCTTTCACATGGCGACCCATGCGGGTGCACTGGGCGTGGCGGCGATCGCCTATCGCTATGCCCGCGTCCATGCCCGCGATCCCAGCTACACCTTTGGCACCGGGAAAGTCGGCGACCTGGCGGGCTTTGCATCAGCCATCATCCTGGCGCTGTTCGCGATCGGCATCGGGGTTGAAAGCGTGCGCCGTATGATCGAACCGGGCACGGTGGCGTTTGGGGAAGCGACCCTGGTCGCGGTCATCGGGCTGGCCGTCAATCTGGTCAGCGCGCTGCTGCTGGGCGGCGGGCACCATCATCACGGGCACGGGCACGACCACAGCCACGCGCACGACAACAATCTGCGCTCCGCCTATCTGCACGTTCTGGCCGATGCGCTCACGTCGGTCCTGGCCATCGCGGCGTTGCTGGCGGGGGCGTATCTGGGCTGGGTGTGGCTCGATCCGATCGTGGGCGTGCTGGGCGCGATCGTCATTGCGCGCTGGTCATGGGGGCTGATGGCGGACACCGCGCGCGTGCTGCTCGACCGGGCCGAGCCGGGACTGGCCGACGCGATCCGCCACGCGGTCGAGGAACCGGGCGATGCCCGCATCATCGACCTGCATGTCTGGCGCATCGGACCACAGGCGCACGCGGCGATTGTCGAGGTGGACGGCATTGCCAGCGAGGGCACGGTGCGCGAACGGCTGTCACCCGTCGCTGCGGTCGCGCATCTGACAGTCGCGCGGCGCGGTTGACGCTTGACCGCAACGGCGCACGGGCGGCATCGCAGGCGCCGATGACCGACCCGCTTGCCCGCATCGCCGACGCGCTCGACCGCATCGCCCCGCCGCCGCCCGCCGATGCCGATCCGCTGGCGCATCCGGCCTATGTCTGGGACGGCGCCAATCTGCGCGCGGTTCGCGCCTTTGCCCCGCAACCGCTCGACCGGCTGAAGGGCATCGACCGCAACCGCGACGTGCTGCTGGCCAATTTCACGCGGCTGGCGGACGGCGTGGCGGCACAGGACACGCTGCTGTGGGGTGCGCGCGGAACCGGCAAGTCGGCGCTGGTCAAGGGCGTGGTCGGCGCGCTGCAGGCACAAGGCAAGGCGATAGCGCTGGTCGAGGTCATGACCGACCGGCTGGACACCCTGCCCCGGCTGTTCGCGCTGCTGGCGGACCGGGCGCGCGCCTATGCCATCTTCCTCGACGATCTGGGATTTGATGCAGCGGGCGAAGCGCGGGCGCTGCGCTCACTGCTGGAGGGCGGGGCGGAAGCGCGGCCCGCCAATGCGCGCATCGTGGTGACGTCGAACCGCCGCCACCTGATCCCCCGCGACATCGCCGAGCAGGAAAGCGCCATCAACCCGCGCGATTCGATTGATGACCAGATGGCGCTGGCCGACCGTTTCGGCCTGTCGCTGGGGTTCCACGCGCTGGATCAGGACGGGTATCTGGCGATCGTCGCGGGCTATGCGAACGCAATGGGCCTTGCGTTCGATCCCGCCGATGCGGTGCAATGGGCGACACGTCGCGGCAGCCGGTCGGGGCGGGTTGCGTGGCATTATGTGACCGAGCTGGCCGGGCGCGCCGGCAAGACCGTCTGAACGGAGAGCGAGCATGAACAATAGTCCGTGGAGCCATCACCGCCGCGCCGGCGTGGCCGACGACATCGACTTCGAGATCAAGGGCCAGGAGCTTCAGTTCGTCGAGATCGAACTCGACCCCGGCGAAAGCGCGGTGGCAGAAGCAGGCGCGCTGGTGTGGAAGGATGCCACCATCGGCATGACCACCGTGTTTGGCGACGGTTCCGGCGGCGCGGACGGCGGTTTCATGGGCAAGCTGCTGGGCGCGGGCAAAAGGCTGGTGACGGGCGAAAGCCTGTTCACCACGGTGTTCACGCATCAGGGATCGGGCAAGGCGCGCGTCGCCTTTGCCAGCCCGACGCCGGGGTCGATCCTGCCGATCCGGCTGGACCAATTGGGCGGCACGCTGATCTGTCAGAAGGACAGTTTCCTGTGCGCGGCCAAGGGCGTGTCGATCGGTGTGGCGTTTCAGCGGCGCGTGATGACCGGCCTGTTCGGTGGCGAGGGTTTCATCATGCAGAAGCTGGACGGCGACGGATGGGTATTCGTCCAGATGGGCGGCACGGTGGTCGAACGCGAATTACGCGCGGGCGAGGAACTGCACGTCGATACCGGCTGCCTGGCGGCCTATACCCCGTCGGTCGATTTCGATCTGGTAACGGTGGGCGGCATCCGCACGATGTTCTCGGCGGGCGAAGGCGCGTTCTTCGCCCGGCTGCGCGGGCCGGGCAAGGTGTGGATCCAGTCGCTGCCCTTCGCCCGGCTGGCTGGCCGCATGATGGCTGCGGCGCGCGGCGGCGGCGGCAATCGCGGCGAAGGATCGGCGCTGGGCGGGCTTGGCGACTGGGTCGGCGGCAATAATTAGAGCGGTCAGATCAGGCGTCCAGTTCCTCCGCCTCCAGCCGCGCGGCGTTTTCCTGGATGAAAGCGAATCGGTGGGCAGGGTTGTTGCCCATCAACCGATCGACCAGATCCTTTACGCCCGCCCGCTCCTCATATTCCTGCGGCAGGGTGATGCGGATCAGACTGCGTGTCGAGGGGTCCATCGTCGTCTCCCGCAACTGGCCGGGGTTCATCTCGCCCAGCCCCTTGAAGCGCGCGACATCCACCTTCTTGCCGCGAAACGCCGTCCGCTCGATCTCGGCGCGGTGGGCGTCGTCGCGGGCGTAGAGCGACTTCGCGCCGACTGTCAGGCGGTAAAGCGGCGGCTGCGCCAGATACAGATGCCCGCGCCGCACCAGTTCGGGCATCTCCTGAAAGAAGAAGGTCATCAACAGCGTCGCGATATGCGCGCCGTCGACATCGGCGTCGGTCATGATGATGATGCGTTCGTAGCGGAGATTGTCGGGCGCGCAGTCCTTGCGCGTGCCGCATCCCATCGCCAGCACCAGATCGGCGATTTCCTGATTGGCGAGGATCTTGGCGCTGGTGGCCGATGCGACGTTCAGGATCTTGCCGCGAATGGGCAGGATCGCCTGCGTCTTGCGGTCGCGCGCCTGCTTGGCCGAACCGCCTGCCGAATCCCCTTCGACGATGAACAATTCGGTGCCTTCGGGACTGTCGGCGGCGCAATCGGTCAGCTTGCCGGGCAGGCGCAGCTTGCGCGCGCTGGTCGCGGTCTTGCGCTTGACCTCCCGCTCGGCCTTGCGGCGCAGGCGTTCGTCCATCCGGTCGAGAACATAGCCGAGCAGCGCCTTGCCCCGGTCCATCCGGTCGGACAGGAAATGGTCGAAATGGTCGCGCACCGCCTTTTCGACCAGGCTGGCGGCTTCCGGGCTGGTCAGCCGGTCCTTGGTCTGGCTTTGAAACTGCGGCTCGCGGATGAACACCGACAGCATCAGTTCGGACCCGACCATCACGTCGTCGGGCGTCAGGTCCCTGGCCTTTTTCTGTCCCACCAGTTCGCCGAACGCGCGCAGGCCGCGCACCAGTGCCTGGCGCAACCCCTGTTCATGCGTGCCGCCATCGGGCGTGGGAATGGTGTTGCAATACCAGCTATAGCTGCCGTCGCTCCACAGCGGCCATGCGACCGCCCATTCGACCTTGCCCGCACCATCGGGAAAGTCCTGCGCGCCGGCAAAAAAATCGGCGGTCGCGCATTCGCGAGCGCCGACCTGTTCCTTCAGATGGTCGGCCAGGCCGCCGGGAAACTGGAACACCGCCTCGACCGGCGTGTCATCGGTGATGACAGCAGCCGCGCATTTCCAGCGGATCTCGACGCCCGCGAACAGATACGCCTTGGACCGCGCCAGTTTATAAAGGCGTGACGGCTTGAACAGCATTTCCGGCCCGAAAATCTCCGGGTCGGGGGTGAAGGCGACCGACGTGCCGCGCCGGTTGGGCGTGCCGCCCAGATGCTCCAGCGGGCCAAGCGTCTGCCCTTTCGAGAAACGCTGGCGGTAAAGCTGGCGGTCGCGCGCGACCTCCACCACCGTATCGTCCGACAGCGCGTTGACGACGCTGACGCCGACGCCGTGCAGGCCGCCCGACGTGGCATAGGCCTTGCCCGAAAACTTGCCGCCGGAATGCAGCGTCGACAGGATGACCTCCAGCGCCGATTTATCGGGAAAGCGCGGATGCGGATCGACCGGAATCCCGCGGCCGTTGTCGGTGACGGTCAGCCGATTGCCTTCACCCAGCGTGATCTCGATCCGGGTGGCGTGGCCGGCTACCGCTTCGTCCATCGCATTGTCGAGCACTTCGGCGGCCAGATGATGCAATGCGCGCTCGTCGGTCCCGCCGATATACATGCCGGGCCGGCGGCGAACCGGCTCCAGCCCCTCCAGCACCTCGATCGAGGCGGCGTTGTAATCACTGGGCGGGGTCGGTGCGCTGGCGAACAGATCGTCGGACATGCCCCTGCTATAAGCCGGGTTCGCGCGGGAACAAAGCAAAGCCGGATTCGAGGCAGTGTGGCCGATCCGCAACACCGCCCGCATCTTAATTCCGCCGCAATGCAGCTAACTCGCATCAAGGGCGTTCGGCGCTCGTATCTGTTAGCGTAAACCAGTGAGGAGTAAGTTTCGTATGCGTACGCGCACCCTTATCCGCGCCGCCATCGGCATGTCGGCGATGGCCGCAGCGGTTCCGGCCCTGGCCCAGACCAGCGACGGCGAACTGCGCTTCAACGGCCCCTATGTCGGCGGGTCGTTCGGCGTCAGCGTCCAGGGCAACGACGTCGGTGAATCGGTCGTGTTCGACCGCGACCTTGACGGTAATTACGGCGACATCGTCTCGACGGCGGCGGGCGGCAACGCCTTCTCGCCCGGGTTCTGCAATGGCGGCGCGCGCGGCGCGACCCCGGCGGGCGGCTGCTTCAACGACAAGGACGAGATCGAATATTCGGCCCGCGCGGGCTGGGACGCCCAGATGGGCAATATCGTCGTCGGTGTGGTCGGTGAGTTCGGCAAGAGCCAGGTCAAGGACTATGTGACCGGCTACAGCACGACGCCGGCTTTCTATCAGTTCGGCCGCAGCTTTGACTGGAATGCCAGCATCCGCGGCCGCGCGGGCTATGCCGCCGGTGGCAAGACGCTGTTCTACGCAGCGGGCGGCCCGGCCTATGCGCGCATCAACAACAGCTTCACCACCTCGAACGGCGCCAACGCCTTCACCAGCGAGGATGCGAAGCACAATAGCTGGGGTTACACCGTCGGTGGCGGTGTCGAGCAGTCGGTGACGCGCAACATCTCGCTCGGCCTCGAATATATGTATAACAACTACCAGGATGACGATTATGTCGTCCGCGCAGGCCCCGGCACGGCGCCCGCGACCAACCCGTTCCTGCTGGGCAATGCATCGGGCACCGACATGCGCCGCAGCGACGACAATTTCCGCTTCCATTCGGTCCGCGCGACGGCAGCTTTCCGCTTCTGATGCGAATGTGATCCAGTTAGTAGCGTAAGCGTATCGCCCCGCCGTCGAAACCGACGGCGGGGCTTTTCATGTCATTCGACCAGCACCGGCTGGCCGCAGCGCAGGCCCGTGACCCACAGATCGGCCTCTCCCACGCCGACCCCCAACAGGCCGGTGACGGTGTTGAGCAGCGGGTCGAGCACCGGCGCCAGCAGTGCCAATTGGCCGCCCACCGCCTGAACCACCGGATCGACCGGGATCGGCAACAGGCCCAGCACCACGCCGCGAAGCTCGATGCGCTGCATCAGGCTGGCCGCGATGCCGCCGGCCAGCGCCTGTCCCTTGACCGTCTGCACGCTGCGCGCGGCGATGGCATCGGCATCGAAATGGCGCGTCTGGAACGGCTCGGCCGCGCCGAGGTCGATCGCCGCGCGCCCTTCGAGCCGCAGCAGCAGCGTCTTCAGCAAGTCGGCGCGCGACAGCGTCATCGGGGTCCTGAAATCGTTCAGGCGCGACGGGTCGATTTGCGCGATCGCCACCTGACCGGGACTGGGCCGCCCGCTTAGGACGACGCTGCGCGGACGGGCACAATCGATGCGCTCCAGCCGCGCTTCCCCGCTCGCCAGTTCGACGAACACCGGCAGTTCGACCGACGCGAGGCTGAGGCCGGGCAATGGCTGGGCATTGAGCTTCGCCTCGGCATAAATCCGCGTCTGTGCCGTCCGCACGACCGGCGAACCGTGGCGCGACAGGGCGATCCAGGGCGCGTTGTTGGGCCGTTCGCCGATGGCGACCCACAGCCTGGTCGTGGCGATGCCCGGCACCTGCGCGCCAAGATCGATCGCGACCTGCCGGTTGCTGGCGCTGCCCTGAATGACGTTGCTCGCCAGATCGAGCGTGCTGACTTCGACCAGTCCGCCCCCGCCGCCATCCTGACGGCCCAGTTCGCCAAGGTCGATCAACTCGGCCAGGCGGATCGTGCCGGTCGCGGTCGTCGCCAGTTGCGATAGCGCGGCGCTGGCGACCGGATCGACCACCTGTCGCGACAAGCTGCCCAGCACCGTTCCTGCCGGCAGTTCGGCCTGAAGCACCGAGTCATAGGTCGCCACGCTCAGCCCCGCATCGGCACCCAGCACCGGCAACCATGGCAACAGGTCGAGCCTGGCGGACGCCAGTGCCTGATAATCCATCACCGAAAGCGACACATTGCCGCCGGTCAGGCCCGACAACAACGCATTGGCGACCCCGCCGTTCAGGCCGAGCAGCCGGCTGCCGATCGCAAAGCCCGCCATGTCAACGCGGCGCGCCGTGGCGCGGCGTTCGACGGTGATCGCATCGGTGCCGAAAACGCGCGCGAAAAAGGTCGGAACCGTTGCCTGCACGCTGACGCGCACGGCATCGGCCCCGGTCGAACCCACGACAAGTCGCTGGTCGGCGGTCAGCCCGGTGTCGGTGCGATAGCGGCCCGTCGCCACCGCGCTTTGCACGGGGAAGTTGCCGGGACTGGCCGCGACCAGCGCTTCGGCCAGCGGGCGTGCGCGTTCCAGATCGCGCGCCGCCGCCAGCGCGCCAGCATCGGCCACCCCCTGCAACCGCCGCCGCTCAAGCTGCACCACGCCCAGATCGACCGCCAGCGCCGCCATGCCCAGCAGCATCGGCATCGCACCCGCGACCAGCACCGCGACCGCCCCGCGACGCTCGCTCGCCAGCCGGGAAAGCCGGATCATGGCAGTTCGGCCAGTTCCGCCACGGCCCGCCGTTCGAGGATCGGGGCGGGCATCGGCACCATCGCCACGCGCAGCAGCGACAAGTCGCGGGTGTCGACCGTCACGGCGACCAGCACGCGGCCATTCTGTTCATCGAACCGGGTATCGACCGTTTCGGGGCGTGCAAGCGCCGCCCCCGCCAGACCCTCCGCCACGCTGTCACGCGCCAGCGTTTCGCGATCCGCGCGCGACGGGGCTACGATCGCGGCCCGCGCCGCATCATTGGCAAGTTGCTGAAGCGTGTGCGCGGTCAGGATATATTGGCCGTAAGCCAGGATGCCGAGCAACAGGACCATCAGGATCGGCGCCAGCAAGGCGAACTCGATCAGCGTAGCACCCCTAGCGTTTGAAAGAAGATGGCGGGAACGGTTCATGCCGCCTTGTAATCGGCATGTTCTTTACACCCGGCTTTTCACTTCCGCCGTTTCGGACTTGATTTACGCTGTTCAGGGAAGGTCTGGCACATCCGTTTCGGATGATTGTCGCGCATTTGCTGCGCCCAGCATCGGCGCTGCCATGGCAACGAAATGCTCGCGCCCGACGAAGCGGATCGGCAGGCCGATACCGGGCACGCGATCGCCGCCGGGGCGCGCGGCATCCACCTTCAGGCCGCGATGCGCGATCTGCGGATCGGACAGCGCCTGATCGACGCGGTTGATCGGCCCGGCGGGCACGCCCACCGCTTCCAGCGCCGCAAGCAGCGCGTCGCGTTGCCATTTGACCGTGGCGGCGGAAACCAATGCGTCCAGCCGCTGCCGGTCGGCGACCCGCAACGCATTGGTGGCGAACCCGGCGTCCAGAGGGATATCCAGCACATCGCACGCGCGCAGAAACTGACGGTCATTGCCCACCGCCAATATGATCCAGCCGTCACGAACCGGATAGGCGGCATAGGGCGCGATATTGGGGTGGGCGTTGCCCATCCGCGTCGGCGCGACCCCCGATACCAGATAGTTCATCGCCTGATTGGCGAGCGTGCCGGTCATCACGTCGAACAGCGCCATGTCGACATGCGCGCCGCGCCCGGTGCGCTCCCGCTCGGCCAGCGCCGCCTGGATACCGATCACGGCATAGAGACCGGTCAGGATGTCGGCATAAGCGACGCCGATCTTCTGCGGCGCGCCGTCCGGCTCCCCGGTCAGGCTCATGATCCCGCTCATGCCCTGCACGATGAAGTCATAGCCGGCGCGGCCCGCATAGGGGCCGTCCTGTCCGAAGCCGGTAATCGAGCAATAGACAAGGCGCGGATTCAGCGCCGCAAGGCTGGAATAATCGAGGCCATATTTGACCAGCCCGCCGACCTTGAAGTTCTCGATCAGCACATCGGCCCCGGCGACCAGTTCACGGACCGTCGCCTGCCCCTCCGCCGTCGCGAAGTCGGCAACGACCGACTGCTTGCCGCGATTGGCGGCGTGGAAATAGGCCGCGTCGCGGCTGCCGTCGGGATTGTCGATGAAGGGCGGCCCCCAGCGGCGGGTATCGTCGCCCTCGGGACTTTCGACCTTGACCACATCGGCGCCCAGATCGGCCAGCACCTGTCCCGCCCATGGCCCGGCCAGGATGCGCGCCAGTTCAACGACGCGCAGGCCGGCAAGCGGCCCCGCCATCAAAAGGCGGCGTGGCCGGTGATCGCGCGGCCCAGGATCAGCGCGTGGACGTCGTGCGTGCCTTCATAGGTGTTGACCGTTTCAAGGTTCACCATGTGGCGCATCACCTGATACTCGCCCGAAATGCCGTTGCCGCCGTGCATGTCGCGCGCCGCCCGCGCAATCTCCAGCGCCTTGCCGCAATTGTTGCGCTTGACCAGCGAGATCATCTCCGGCGCGAACCGCCCCTCGTCCATCAGCCGACCGACCTGAAGGCTGGCCTGCAGGCCGAGCGCGATTTCGGTGGCCATGTCGGCCAGCTTTTTCTGAAAAAGCTGCGTCGCCGCCAACGGGCGGCCGAATTGCTGGCGGTCCAGCCCATATTGCCGCGCGGCGTGGTAACAGAACTCCGCCGCGCCCATCACGCCCCAACTGATGCCGTAACGCGCACGGTTGAGGCAGCCAAACGGCCCCTTCAACCCCTCCACGCCGGGCAGCAGCGCGTCTTCGGGCACGAATACCTCATCCATCTGGATCATGCCGGTGATCGACGCGCGCAGGCTAAGCTTGCCCTCGATCCTGGGGGCGGACAGGCCCTTCATGCCCTTTTCAAGGATGAAGCCCCGGATCGCGCCGTCATGGGCATCGGACTTGGCCCAGACGACGAACACGTCGGCGATCGGTGAATTGCTGATCCACGTCTTGGCGCCCGACAGCAGATAGCCGCCATCGACCGGCTTGGCGCGCGTCCGCATCCCGGCGGGATCGGACCCGGCATCCGGCTCGGTCAGGCCGAAGCAGCCGATCAACTCGCCCTTTGCCAGCCCCGGCAGATATCGGGCGCGCTGCGCGTCGGAGCCGTAAGCGTGGACGGGATACATGACCAGGCTGGACTGCACGCTCATCATCGAGCGATAGCCCGAATCGACCCGCTCGACCTCCCGCGCGACCAGGCCATAGGCGACATAGCCCGCGCTCGCGCCGCCGAACGCTTCGGGAATGGTGACGCCCAGCAGCCCCTGCTCGCCCATCTCGCGGAAAATGGCCGGGTCGGTGTGTTCGCGGTCGAACGCATCGACGACGCGCGGCTGCAGCTTGTCCTGTGCGAACGCGCGCGCGGCATCGCGGATCATCCGCTCGTCATCGCTCAACCCGGTGTCGAGCAACAGGGCATCGCCCCAGTCGAAGCGCGTCATTCCAGCCATCACATCCTCCTGCGCGATGGTTTCGGGCAAAAGGGGGGTGGCGTCAAATCGCGTAACGTAACCCTCGAGTCACCCCGGACTTGTTCCGGGGTCCACCGTGCGCCAAGCCTCGTATGGCATGAGAGGACGCACGCCCTGCATCTATATTCTGGCCAGCGCGCCAAACGGCACTCTGTATGTCGGGGTCACATCCGACCTGATGGCCCGGATCGCGCAGCACCGTACCGAAGCGTTTGACGGCTTTACGCGGCGCTACGGCGTCAAGCGGCTGGTCTGGTTCGAGACGACCGAAACGATGGAGACCGCGATCGCGCACGAAAAGCGGGTGAAGCGATGGCGCCGGGATTGGAAACGCAATCTGATCGAGCGGAACAACCCGGACTGGCACGATCTGGCGGTCGGACCAGGGTTCAAACCGCTGCCGGGCTTTTCCGGCCCGGTGGTGGACCCCGGAACAAGTCCGAGGTGACGTGCGTCCCTCAATCCAGCGCCTTGACGATTTCCTCGACCATCTTCTTGGCGTCGGCCAGCAGCATCATCGTGTTGTCGCGGTAGAAGACCTCGTTGTCGACGCCGGCATAGCCGACGCCGCCCATCGATCGCTTGATGAACAACACCGTCTTGGCCTTTTCCACGTCCAGCACGGGCATACCGTAGATGGGGGAGGATTTGTCGGTCTTGGCCGCCGGGTTGGTCACGTCGTTCGCGCCAATGACGAAGGCGATATCGGTCTGCGAGAACTCGGAATTGATGTCCTCCAGCTCGAACACCTCGTCATAGGGGACGTTCGCTTCGGCCAGCAGCACGTTCATATGGCCCGGCATCCGGCCAGCGACCGGGTGGATCGCGTATTTCACGCGGACGCCGTGTTCCTTCAGCTTGTCGGCCATTTCGCGCAGCACATGCTGGGCCTGGGCCACGGCCATGCCGTATCCGGGGACGATGATGACCTGTTCGGCTTGGCTCATCAGGAAGGCCGCATCCTCGGCACTGCCGCGCTTCCACGGCCGGTCGGGGGCCGCCGCGCCGCCGCTGCCCCCCGCGTCGCTCGCGCCGAAGCCGCCCGCGATCACACTGATGAAGCTGCGGTTCATCGCGCGGCACATGATGTAGGACAGGATCGCGCCCGACGACCCCACCAGCGCGCCGGTGATAATCATCGCGCTGTTGTGCAGCGTGAACCCCATCGCCGCCGCCGCCCAGCCCGAATAGCTGTTCAGCATCGACACCACGACCGGCATGTCCGCCCCGCCGATCGGCACGATCAGAAGGAAACCGATGACAAAGCTCAGCACCAGGAGCGTCCAGAACGGCCACGCATCCTGCTGATGCGCGAACTGCGCGACCAGCAGCAGGATGGTGGCGATCAGCGCCAGGTTGATCGCATGGCGCGCGGGCAGCAGGATCGGCTTGCCCGACATGTTGCCGTTCAGTTTGAGGAACGCGATAACCGAGCCGGAAAAGGTGATCGCACCGATCGCCGCACCCAGCGCCATTTCGACCCGGCTGACGGGGTTTATGAAGGCGAACGGCTCCCCGATCATCGGGATGACCATGTCGGCAATGCCGAACGCCATCGGGTTGAGATAGGCCGCACACGCGACCAGCACGGCGGCAAGGCCGACGAGGCTGTGGAAAGCGGCGACAAGCTGCGGCATCGCCGTCATCGCGATGCGCCGCGCGGTGACGATGCCGATCACCGCGCCTATGCCAATGGCGGCGAGGATTTCCAGCATCGCCACCATGTCGATCCGCGCCAGCACCGGCCCCGTCGCGGCAACCATGCCCTGCGGACCTTCCAGCACCAGCCCGACCGCCTGCATCGGCAAGTGCGTCAGCAGCGTCGTCACCACGGCAATCGCCATGCCGATCATGCCGAAACGGTTGCCCTGCTGGCTGGTCGTCGGCGACGACAGCCCGCGCAGCGCCAGGATGAAGCACACGCCCGCCACCAGATAGGCGAGCGCCGCGAACGAATTGCCTGCGGTTACGTGCTCCATCCCCAACCCCTGTCTGTCAGTGCTTCGCCGGTGCTGCCGGTCGTTCCTTTTTCTTGTACATCGCCAGCATCCGCTGGGTGACGGCAAAGCCGCCGAATATGTTGATGCTGGCCAGCACCACGCCCAGCAGCCCCAGCCACTTCGACACCGCAAACCCGGCGGCAGCGGCGGCGGCGACCAGCGCGCCGACGATGATGACCGACGAAATGGCGTTGGTCACGGCCATCAGCGGCGTGTGCAGCGCGGGCGTGACCGACCAGACGACATAATAGCCGACGAAGCACGCCAGCACGAAGATCGACAGGATCGAGATGAAGTCCATCTAACGCCCTCCGCCCAGGATGTGATGCGCCAGCACCTGCTGCACGCCGACGATATTGGCGCTGGCCGATACCTTGACCTCCAGCGGCTGTTCGGCGCCGGAGACCCACACGGTCAGGTCAGCGTCCATGTCGAACGTCCCCGCCCGCTCGATCGACCAGCGGGTGATGGATTTATAGGGAATGCTCTCGATCTCGACCTTGCGACCGGTCAGGCCCTGCACATTGACGGTGCACAGCCGGTAATTGGTCAGGAACACGAGGTCGCGGATCGTCTTGAACGCGATCAGCACGCGCTCGCCCTCGATCAGCACGGGCGCGTAATCGCGCGCGACGGTGGCCGGGTCGGTCTGGGTGGCGTTGAACAGCCCCATCAGGCAGCACTCGTCAACCGGGGGTGCACCACCTGTCCGCCGCGTGTCAGGCGGATCGCGTCGCCGATTTCGTCACCGTCGGGCAGGACGGGGCGGCCCGCATCCTTGTCCCAGAACGCCGACAGGAAATTGAACAGGTTGCGCGCAAACAGCGCGGAGGTATCAGCCGCCAGCCGGCTGGGCACGTTGCGATGGCCGACGATCCTGACGCCGTGCCGTTCCACCACTTCGCCCGCCACCGCGCCCTCGACATTGCCGCCCTGCTCCACCGCCAGATCGACGATGACGCTGCCAGGCTTCATCGACGCCACCTGTGCGTCGGTTATCAGGCGCGGCGCAGCGCGGCCGGGGATCAGCGCGGTGGTGATGACGATGTCCTGTTTGGCGATATGGGCGGAGACGAGTTCGGCCTGCGCCGCCTTGTATTCGTCGGACATTTCAGTGGCGTATCCGCCGCTGCCCTCGCCTTCGACACCCTGCACCGCCTCGACAAAGATCGGCTTGGCACCCAGCGACAGGATCTGTTCCTTCGTCGCGGCGCGGACATCGGTAGCGGAAACCTGCGCCCCCAGCCGCCGAGCGGTGGCGATCGCCTGAAGCCCCGCGACGCCAACGCCCATCACGAACAGGCGCGCGGCGGACACCGTGCCCGCCGCCGTCATCATCATGGGAAAGGCGCGGCCATATTCGGCGGCGGCGTCCAGCACCGCCTTGTATCCCGACAGGTTGGATTGAGAGGACAATATGTCCATCGACTGCGCGCGCGTGATGCGCGGCATCAGCTCCATCGCCAGCGCCTCCACCCCCAGCGCGGCATAGCGGTCGACGCGCGCGCGCTCGCCAAAGGGATTGAGGCCCGCGACCAGCCACGCGCCGGGTTTGAAGCCGGTCAGCATGTCGGGGTCCGGTCCCTGCACGCCCAGCACGATATCGGCATCGGCCAGAACCGATGCCCGGTCGCCGACGGTGGCGCCCGCCTGAACCAGCGCGTCATCGGCAACGCCCGCCTGCGCGCCCGCCCCCCGCTCCACCGCGACGGTGGCACCGAGGGCGATAAACTTGCGTGCGGTTTCCGGCGTGATCGCCACCCGGCGCTCACCATTTACGGTTTCACGCAGGGCGGCGATCTTCATGTCGTCAGCTGGCGATCAGGGCAATGACGACCGCGGCCAACAGCGCCACGATGATCGACCCGACCTTCACCATCCGCATGAAACCCGCATAGGTGTCCGACCGCAACGGCGTGTCGATATGCTCGGCCATGTCATTCCCCAAAATCTGTTCTGCCCGCGACCTTAGCCAGCGCCGTGGCCAATCCGCAAGAGCCGCGAAACATTGGCGGCTTAAGCCGCGCTTTACGGTTGATGATTACAGCATGTGTCCAAGGACGGGACATAAGGGACAGAACGCGCGCAATGACACGCAATGGACAGCGCCTGTTGATGCTGATCGACGACGAACCGGCCCAGCGCCGGCTGGTCGCCGCCATCACCGCGCGACGCGGCTGGCGGACGATCTTCGCCGGCGATCATGAAACCGCACTGGCGACGCTGGGCACGCAGGACGGCATGGGGCTGGACGCCATCATCCTCGACAGTTGGGCGCCCGATGCCGACGCGGCCGGGCTGATCGCGGAATTGCGGCGCAATCGCCCGTCCCTACCCATCCTGATGCTGACTGCAAATGAATCGGTCGCCAGCGCCGTCGACGCGATGCGTGCCGGTGCGACCGATTTCCTGGTCAAGCCGGTCGCCGCCGAACGCCTGCTCACCGCGCTGGAAGCCGCCGTCGCGGGCAAGGCGGCGGGCGAGTTGCGGCCGCTGACCGAAAAACTGTCGATGCCGCTGGCCTTTGACGAGATCGTCGGCTCCGCCCCCCGGTTTCGCGCCGCGCTGGCAATCGCGGCCAAGGCGGCGCGCGCACGCATTCCCGTGCTGATCGAGGGTGAAAGCGGCGTCGGCAAGGAAGTCGTGGCAGAAGCCATCCACGCCGCATCGCCGCGCGCAAAAAAGCCGCTGGTCCGCGTCAATTGCGGCGCGATCCCCGCCAACCTGGTCGAATCGGAACTGTTCGGCCATGAAAAGGGCGCGTTCACCGGCGCGTTCGAACGCAAGATCGGCCGTTTCCAGGAAGCCGACGGCGGCACGCTTTTTCTCGACGAGATCGGCGAAATGCCGCTGGAGGCGCAGGTCAAGCTGCTGCGCGTGCTCCAGTCGGGCGAGGTCCAGCCACTGGGTGCGCGCCACATCCGCGAGGTCGACGTTCGCGTCGTCGCCGCGACCAACAAGACGCTGAGCACCGAAATCGAGGCAGGCCGGTTCCGTGAGGACCTGTTCTATCGCCTGAATGTCGTTCAGGTGACGATCCCGCCGCTGCGCGACCGCCCCGGCGATGTCGCGCCGCTGGCCCGCCATCTGCTCGCCCGTATCGCCGAACAACCGGGCCTGCGCCCGATGGGCATCACCGACGAGGCGCTGGCGCTGTTGGGCAGTTATGACTGGCCGGGCAATGTCCGCCAGTTGCAGAACGCGCTGTTTCGCGCCGCCGTGCTGTGCGACGGCGACGCACTGACCCGCGCCGATTTCCCGCAGATCGCCAACATGGCCGCGACCGGCCATTCGACCGCGCATGGTCCCACCCCGTCGGGCGGCGTCACATTGTTCCGGCCCGACGGCAACCTGCGCGCGCTCGAGGAGATCGAGGCCGACGTGATCCGCCTGGCGATCGGCCATTATCGCGGCCGCATGACCGAAGTCGCGCGGCGATTGGGGATCGGGCGATCGACGCTGTATCGCAAGCTGGGCGAACTGGGGATCGACCAGTCAGCGGCGTAAGCGCCCTTCTCATCATGCGTCCCGCGCGCTAGCCCCGGCGGATGGGCGGGGAAACACCGACGATCCACGATGTCGCGGCGCGTGCGGGTGTCTCCATCCGCACCGTGTCGCGCGTCCTCAACCGCTCGCCAAAGGTCAATGCCACCACTCGCAACACGGTTGAGCGGGTGATCGACACGCTGGGTTTCGTGCCGTCGCTGCGCGCGCGAGCGCTGGCGACGGGGCGGTCGTTCCTGATCGGACTGGTGCACGACGATCCCAACGCACTGGTGCTGGACGCCGTGCAGCGCGGCATCGTCGCGGCGTGCGTCGCGCGCGGCTATGAAATGGTCGTGCATCCCGCGCACGGCACCGGCGCGCCGGTGATCGAGGATGTAACGGCCTTTGCCCGGCGTTCCCGCGTCGACGGCATCATCCTGTTGCCGCCGGTGTGCGAAACGCCGGGACTGGCGGCCGCGCTGACGATGCCGAGCATCGCCTTTGCCGCGGCGCGCATCCCCGGCTATCCCGCCATGCTGGTATCGAACGAGCGGGAAAGCGCCGCCGATATGGCGCGGCACCTGCTGTCGCTGGGCCATCGCCGGATCGCGATGATTACCGGCCCGGCAGGCATGTTATCGGCGGAGGAGCGGCGCGCGGGCTTTGCCGGGGCGCTGGCGCAGGCTGGCGCGCCGTTCGACCCTGCCATGGTCGCGGGCGGCGATTATGGCTTTGCATCGGGGGTCGCGGCGGCGGAGCGATTGCTGGCGGGCCAGCCGCGCCCGACCGCGATCTTTGCGTCGAACGACGTGATGGCGGCCGGGGTGCTCAAGGTCGCGGCGCGCATGGGCCTGTCGGTGCCGGGTGCGCTGTCGGTCGCCGGGTTCGACGGCAGCGCGCTGGCGACGATGCTGACCCCTGCGCTGACCACCGTGGCCCGCCCGCTGGCCGACATGGCCGAGCGCGCCGCGCACCAGTTGATCGACCGGCTGGAAAGCCGGGCCGAGGCCAGCGATGTGACGGCGACGCTGGCCCTGTCGATCGGCGAATCGACCGGGCCAGCGGCCTGAAGCGTCAGGCGAAGCCCGCCGGATCGCCCAATGCGGCATGGGCGCGCGCCAGGGCATCGACGAACACCGCGTCCTGCGACAAGTCGCCGAACACCGCTTCGACCGCCAGATTTTCACGCCAGGGCCGCCCGCGCAGCCGGTCGGCCATCGGGTCCGCCAGGCCCGGATGGTCGCGCTCCAGAAAGCGCAGCCACGCCGCGATCGGCACCGCCAGCCGATCGACCGGCCGCCCCGCCGCTCGCGCGTCGCGCACGGTGTCGAGAATGCGATAGGGCAGCTTCTGCGACCCGTCGGCGGCGATCTGGATCAGCCGATGCGCGATGGCGCGATTGCCGAAACGGCGCAGGATCGCGTCGATATAGCCGTTCAGGTCCAGCGCGGCGGGCGGGTTCAAGGACGGGGCGATGTCCTCGCGCATCAACTGCTCGACAAAGCGCGCCAGCCGCGCGTCGTCCATCGCGTCTGCCACCGTTTCATGACCCAGCGCGACGCCCAGATAGGCGAGCGTCGAATGCGCGCCGTTCAGCAGCCGCAGCTTGGCATGTTCGTAACCGCGCACATCGTCGGTCAGCGTGACGCCGGCGGCGGCCAGGTCGGGGCGCTCGCCGGGGGCGAAATCATCCTCCACCACCCACTGGGTGAACCGCTCGCGCTGGATCGGCCAGGCATCGGTCACGCCCAGCGTGACATCGACCGACGCGCGCACCGCATCGTCGGTGGCGGGGGTGATCGAATCGACCATGGCGTTGGGAAAGCGCACCTCGCGCTCGATCCAGTCGGCCAAGTCCTTGTCGCGCGCGCGGGCAAACGCGACCGTCGCCGCGCCAAGCTTGCGGCCATTGTCCGACAGATTGTCGCATGACATGATGGTTAGCCCGCCCGCCCCGCGCCGCCGTCGTTCGGCCAGTCCCGCGACCAGCCAGGCCACAAAGGATCGCGGCGCGCCGTCGCCCGCCAGGTCGTGCGCGACCGCCGGGTGATCCATGTCGAGCGACCCATCGCCGGACAGGCAATAGCCCTTCTCGGTCACGGTCGCGCTGACGATCCGGGTATCGGGCGCGGCGACGGCATCCAGAATCGCATCCCGCTGATCGGCGGTCAGCACGCGGGCGATCGAACCGATCACGCGCGTCTCAGGCTCTGCATCGAGCAGCGCCAGCGCGTAAAGCCCGTCCTGCGGGTTCAGCGCATCGGCGACGCCCCGCGAATTCAGGCTGACGCCGATGATGCCCCAGCGCGCGTCAACGGCATTCAGCGCGTCGTATACCGGCGCCTGATGCGCGCGGTGGAACGCGCCGGGACCGAAATGCACGACGCCGATCCGCATTGCGTCGCGGTCATAATCGGGGCGCCCGACACCTTGGGGCAGATCGGCGAGCGTCGCGTTCGACAGGCGGCTCATGCGGGCGCTCCCAGCTTGTATGCGCGGCGGACCAGACCGACGGTCAGTTCGTGCGCCAGTTCGGCGGCCTCCCAATCCTCAAGCCGCCCTTCGGCGACCAGCCGCGCCAGGAACGCGCAATCAACGCGGCGCGCGACATCGTGGCGCGCGGGGATCGACAGGAAGGCGCGCGTATCGTCGTTGAAGCCGACCGTGTTGTAGAAACCCGCCGTCTCGGTCGTCATCTCGCGAAAACGGCGCATCCCTTCCGGACTGTCGTGGAACCACCATGCCGGGCCAAGGCGCAGGCACGGATAATGACCCGCCAGCGGCGCCAGTTCGCGGGCATAGGTCGACTCGTCCAGCGTGAACAGGATGATGGTCAGGTCGCGCTCGCCCCCCACCACGTCGAGCATCGGCTTCAGCGCCGAGACATAATCGACGCGCATCGGGATG
Source organism: Sphingomonas sp. (assembly GCF_035490575.1). GTDB lineage: Bacteria > Pseudomonadota > Alphaproteobacteria > Sphingomonadales > Sphingomonadaceae > Sphingomonas. The sequence goes on from NZ_DATJLI010000044.1 coordinate 31,026, forward strand.
TCGGCGCCCTTGTCGCGGCCATGGCTGGCGAACAACGCGGCATTGTGGTTGCGGAACGAGCCGGGATGGATCTGCATCACCATCCCGTCCTCGACGCTCATCTTCGCCATTTCGGTCAGCATCTGCGCGCGGAACAGCTCGGCGTCGCTCGCATCGGCACGGCCGGCGATCACGCGGTCGAACAGCGCCTCACACTCCGCGCGCGACAGGTTGGCGGTGCGCGCGGTGGCAAAGCCATGGTCGGTCGCGGTCGCGCCCAGCGCGCGGAAATCGGCGCGGCGGCGGCGATGCGCGGCGAGATAGCCGTCCCAGCGCGTCACATCCTCCTCCGTCAGTTCAGCAAAGCGCTCCAGCGCCGGGTGAAACGCCTCATGCTCGACATCGATGACCGAATCGGGGCGATAGGTGGTGACGACGCGCCCGCCCCAGCCCGATGCCCGGATCGACTTGTGATGCTCAAGCGGGTCGTCCGCCCCCTCGGTCGTGGCGAGCAGTTCGATGTTGAAGCGTTCGAACAGCGCGCGCGGGCGAAAGCCCGGCGTCGCCAGCGCTTCCCCGATCGCGTCGAAATACTGGTCGGCGCTGTCGGGGGTCAGCGCGACCTCGAACCCGAACACCTCGGCGAACACATGGTCCAGCCACATGCGCGACGGCGTGCCGCGAAACAGATGGTAATTGGCGGCAAAGGTCCGCCATGCCGCGCGCGGATCGGTCGCGGGCGGGCCGCTGCGGTCGGGCACGCCCAGATCGGCCAGCGCCACGCCCTGTGAATAGAGCATACGGAACAGATAATGGTCGGGCGACAGCAGCAATTCGGTCGCGTTGGCGAACGGCGCGTCGGTGGCGAACCAGGCGGGGTCGGTGTGGCCATGCGGGCTGACGATCGGCAGCGCGGCAATTTCGGCATACAGCGCGCGAGCGATGTCGCGGCTGCGCGCGTCGGCCGGAAACAGGCGGTCGGCGTCGAGCTTGAGCGGGCGCATTGGTCCTCCCCATTCAGGTCATGCGGGACATTCTCCGTCCCTTCACTGGCCCGGTTACCGCCTTGTGCCAGCGCTGGCAACCGACTAGCCCTTGCCGCCCCGCCCCCCGCATGTTCAGGGAAGCGCAGAAAGGATACCGATCATGTCCACCGGACCCATCGTCTGTTTCGGCGAATTGCTGCTGCGGCTCAGCGCGCCGGGGCGTGAATTGCTGATGCAGTCGCACCGGCTGGACGTGGTGGTCGGCGGGGCAGAGGCAAACGTCGCGGTCGGGCTGTCCTGCCTCGACCACCCGACGCGCATGGTCAGCATCGTGCCCGACAATCCGCTGGGGCGTGGCGCGGTGGCGGCGGTGCGCGCGCAGGGCGTCGATTGTTCGCGCGTGCGGACGGGTGTCGGGCGGATGGGCCTGTATTTCCTGGCGCCGGGTGCCGGGCTGCGCGCCAGCGACATCGTTTATGACCGGGCGGGATCGGCCTTTGCGCTGGCCGCACCCGATGCGATCGACTGGAATGCGGCGCTGGCGGGCGCGGCGCGGCTGCACCTGTCGGGCATCACCCCCGCACTGGGTGCGAACACCGCGCAAGCCGCCATCGCCGCCGCGCGCGCCGCGCGCGAACTGGGCGTGCCCGTCTCGTTCGACGGCAATTACCGCGCGCGGCTTTGGGAAGCGTGGGACAGCGATCCGCGCACGGTCCTGACGGACCTGGTCGGGCTGGCCGACCTGTTTTTCGGCAACCACCGTGACATGGCGCTGTTGCTGGGCCGCGAATTTTCGGGCGACGGGCCGGAACGGCGGCGCGAAGCGGCGCAAGCGGCGTTCGATGCATTCCCCGGCCTGACCCGCATCGCATCGACCGCGCGACATGTCGACGATGCCGACCACCACCGCCTGTCGGCGCGGCTCGACCTGCGCGACGCGTCGTTCCAGACCGAGGAAGTCGCGGTGTCGGGCATTGTCGACCGGATCGGCGGCGGCGATGCGTTCGCGACCGGTATTCTGCACGGCATCCATGACGGCCTGTCGGGCCAGGCGACGGTGGAAGCGGGGCTGGCGCTGGCGTGCCTGAAACATTCGCTGCCGGGTGACGCCAGCCTGTTTCGCCGCGCCGACATCGACGCTTTCCTCGAAGGGGGGCGCGACGTGCGGCGCTGACCCGGCCTTCGGTCCGGGTTGCATTGCAGCACCGCTCCTGTCATCGGGAAGCATCGTCTTGAAGCGCGCGCGCCGCGCGCTACTTCGGACGCAGCAAACACAAGAGACGGATCATGGCCACCTTCACACTGCCCAAGAACAGCGTCATCAAGAAGGAGGGCAATGTCCATGCCGCTCCGCAGGGCGCGGGCCGCGTGAAACGGTTCAAGGTCTATCGCTACGACCCTGATTCGGGTCAGAACCCGCGTTACGACACGTTCGAGATCGACCTCGACGATTGCGGCCCGATGGTGCTCGACGCGCTCATCAAGATGAAGTCCGAACAGGACCCCTCGCTCACCTTCCGCCGGTCGTGCCGGGAGGGCATCTGCGGGTCGTGTTCGATGAACATCGCGGGCAAGAACGGTCTGGCCTGCACCACCGCGATCGAGGATATCAAGGGCGATATCCGAATCACGCCGTTGCCGCATATGGATGTCATCAAGGACCTGGTTCCCGATTTCACCCATTTCTACGCGCAATATGCCTCGATCAAGCCGTGGCTGCAGACCGTCACCCCGCCGCCCGCGGGCAAGGAACGGCTCCAGTCGCCGGAGGACCGGGCCAAGCTGGACGGCCTGTATGAGTGCATCCTGTGCGCCTGCTGTTCAACGTCGTGCCCCAGCTATTGGTGGAATTCGGACAAGTTCCTCGGCCCCGCCATCCTGCTCCAGGCCTATCGCTGGCTGGCCGACAGCCGCGACGAGATGACAGGTGAGCGCCTGGACGATCTGGAGGACCCGTTCCGCCTGTATCGCTGCCACACGATCATGAACTGCGCCAATGTCTGCCCCAAGGGCCTGAACCCGGCCAAGGCGATTGCCGAGATCAAGAAGATGGAGGTCGAACGGATCGTCTGATCCGTTCGGTCCTTTTTCCAATCCCGCGCCGGGGCGGGCCGATCGACAGGCCCGGACCCCGGATATTGCCGCTTGGAAGCCACGCCGCCCTTTCGCTTCATTGACGATCCCGAACTGCCCGGCTGGCACCGCTGGGAACTGACCGATCCGACCCGCTACAATGCTTTTCTGGCACCGCTGTCGGTCCGTGCGGAGGGTGAGCGGGCGGCGCGTGTGCGGATGGTGCCGCAGCGCATTCACGCCAACATCCGCGATCACGTTCATGGCGGCGCGCTGCTGGGCTTCATGGATGTCGCCGTCTTTGCCGCCGCGCGTGCACTGGGCATCATGGATGAAGCAGGCGCCTCGACCGTCGACCTGTCGGCGCAGTTCATTGCCGGGGCCGACGCCGCGCACCCGATCGAGGCGGAGGTTGAGCTGCTGCGCGAAACCGGGCGGCTGTTCTTCGTGCGCGGGCTGGTCGTGCAGCACGGCACAACCTGTGCCAGCTTCACCGCGACGGCGCGCAAGGCGGGGAGCCGCAACGCATGACCGATGTTCTGAAAGCCTATGAGACGCTGATCGCCAATGGGGAGCTTCGCGCCGACCCCGATCAGCGCGCAGCCGCGCAGCGGCTCGACGCGCTGGCCGCCGAACTGGTCGCCGCGCCCAAAGGCGGGCTGCTCTCAAGGCTGTTCGGCCGCACGACCCAAGCGCCGCGCGGCATCTATATGTGGGGCGGCGTGGGGCGCGGAAAATCCATGCTGATGGACCTGTTCTTCGATCATGTTCCTGTCGCCGCCAAGCGCCGCGTCCATTTCCATGCGTTCATGATCGAAGTTCATCAACGGCTGCGTGCGGAGCGCGACCATGAACGCGGCGACCCCATCCCCCCGGTTGCGGCGGCGATGGTGGGCGAAGCGCGGCTGCTGGCCTTTGACGAGATGGTCATCAACAATTCCGCCGACGCGATGATCCTGTCTCGGCTGTTCACCGCAATGCTCGAACAGGGGCTGACCGTCGTCGCCACGTCGAACCGCGTGCCGGAGGATCTGTATAAGGACGGCCTGAACCGCGAACATTTCCTTCCCTTCATCGCAACGATCCGCGAACGCATGGATGTGGTGGCGCTGAACGGGCCGGTCGATTACCGGCGCGACCGGCTGGGCAGCATGGAAACCTGGCTGGTGCCCAATGGCGAGGAAGCGACGGCCAAGCTGTCCGACGCGTTCTTCCGGCTGACCGATTATCCCGTCGAGGATCGCGAGCACGTTCCGTCATGCGACATGGATGTCGGCGGGCGCACGCTGCATGTGCCCAAATGCCTTAAGGGCGTGGCCGTGTTCAGCTTCAGGCGGCTGTGCGGCGAAGCGCGGGGCAGCGCCGATTATCTGGCGGTCGCGCGGCGTTTCCACACCGTCATCATCGTCGGCATCCCCCGGCTGGGTCCCGACAACCGCAACGAAGCCGCCCGCTTCGTCACGCTGATCGACGCGCTGTATGAACACAAGGTCAAGCTGCTGGCCGCTGCCGACGCGACGCCCGAGACCTTGTATGAAAAGGGCGATGGCGCGTTCGAGTTCGAGCGCACCGTCAGCCGCCTGAATGAAATGCGTTCCGACGATTATCTGGCGCTGGGCCACGGCGAGGGGGAACAGGGATGACCGCACGCATCAACCGCGACACGAAATTGTGCATGTCGCTATCGGGCCGCCCCGGCAATTTCGGCACCCGGTTCCAGAACCACCTGTATGAGACGCTGGGCCTCGATTATGTCTACAAGGCCTTCGCGACCCAGGATATCGAAGGCGCCGTGCGCGGCATCCGGGCGCTGGGCATTCGCGGCTGCGCGGTGTCGATGCCGTTCAAGGAAGCGGTAATCCCGCTGATCGACGCGCTCGATCCATCGGCCGCGTCGATCGGCGCGGTCAACACCATCGTCAATGATGACGGCCGCCTGACCGGCTACAACACCGACTATCTCGCGGTCATCGCGCTGATGCGACGCCACCGGGTGCCGACCGATATCCGCTGGGCGCTGGCGGGCGCAGGCGGCATGGCCAAGGCGGTGGCATCGGCGCTGATCGACCATGGCTATGCCGGCGGCACCATCGTCGCGCGCAATGTCGACAGGCGGACGGCGCTGGCGGAACGGCTCGGGCTGGCGCACGCCGCAGAGCCGCCGGTCGGTTGCGGCATGATCGTCAACGCTACCCCGGTCGGCATGGCCGGCGGGTCGGAGGCAGAGGCCCTCTCCTTCCCGATCGAGGCGGTGGAAGAAGCCGACATCGTGTTCGATGTCGTCGCCATTCCGGTCGAAACGCCGCTGATCCGGGCAGCGCGCGCGGCGGGCCGACGGATCATTTCCGGCGATGCGGTATTGGTGCTGCAAGGCCGTGAACAGTTCGTCCTTTACACTGGCGTGCAGCCTGACGACACGGCGGTCGAGGCCGCTGCAAGGTTGGCGCTTTCCCCTTAATGCACTTGCGAAACACTCGCAAAGATAATTGATCGAGCCGGTCGATTGGCGGTTGCCCGCCTTTCCCAAAAGGCTTAAGTCGCCTGCGTTTCGCGGGGCGCCTTGCCGCGTGCCCGCCCGGCATCCGACTAGGGAGGACCCATGGCTCGCAAGAAGATCGCGCTGATCGGCGCCGGCATGATCGGCGGCACGCTCGCCCATCTCGCCGCAATGAAGGAACTGGGCGACGTCGTCCTGTTCGACATTGCCGAGGGTATGCCCCAGGGCAAGGCGCTCGACCTCGCCCAGTCAGGTCCGGTCGAGGGTTTTGACGCCAATCTCAAGGGCGCGAACAGCTATGAGGACATTGCCGGCGCCGATGTGGTGATCGTCACCGCCGGCGTGCCGCGCAAGCCGGGCATGAGCCGCGACGACCTGCTCGGCATCAACCTCAAGGTGATGAAGGCCGTGGGCGAGGGTATCGCCGCGAACGCCCCCGACGCCTTCGTGATCTGCATCACCAACCCGCTCGACGCGATGGTGTGGGCGCTGCGCGAGTTTTCGGGCCTGCCGCATAACAAGGTCGTCGGCATGGCCGGCGTGCTTGATTCGGCGCGCTTCCGCCATTTCCTGGCCGAAGAATTCAACGTCTCGGTCGAGGACGTGACCGCCTTCGTGCTGGGAGGCCATGGCGACACGATGGTGCCGGTGGTCGAATATTCGACCGTCGCGGGTATCCCCATCCCCGACCTCATCAAGATGGGCTGGTCGACGCAGGAGCGGATCGACGCGATCGTCCAGCGCACCCGTTCGGGCGGTGGCGAGATCGTCGGCCTGCTCAAGACCGGCTCGGCCTATTACGCGCCCGCCACCTCGGCAATCGCGATGGCCGAGAGCTATCTCAAGGACAAGAAGCGCCTGCTGCCGTGCGCCGCGCATCTGACCGGCCAATATGGCGTCGACGACCTGTATGTCGGCGTGCCGATCGTCATCGGCGCGAACGGCGTCGAGCGCATTGTCGAGATCGAGCTGAAGGAAGAGGCCAAGGCCAATTTCGAAACCTCGGTCGCTGCCGTCAAGGAACTGCTGGTCGCCTGCAAGGGCATCGACAGCTCGCTGAACTGATCCCGCCCGGTCCCGGGCACCGCGCCGGGGCCGCGCCATCCTATCCGGGCCGTCCGGCCGCCAATTCAGGGAAATCCGATGAGCATCCTCGTCGACAAGAACACCAAGGTCATCGTCCAGGGCATGACCGGCGCGACCGGCACCTTCCACACCGAACAGGCGCTTGCCTATGGCACGGCGATGGTCGGCGGCGTGACGCCCGGCAAGGGCGGCTCGACCCATATCGGCCTGCCGGTGTTCAACACCGTTGCCGAAGCGGTTGACACGACCGGCGCGACCGCCAGCGTCGTCTATGTGCCCCCCGCCTTCGCCGCGGACTCGATCCTTGAGGCGATCGACGCGCAGGTGCCGCTGATCGTCGCGATCACCGAAGGCATTCCGGTGCTGGACATGGTCAAGGTCAAGCGCGCGCTGTCGGGTTCCAAGTCGCGGCTGATCGGCCCGAACTGCCCCGGCGTGCTGACCCCCGGCGAGTGCAAGATCGGCATCATGCCCGGCTCGATCTTTTCCAAGGGTTCGGTCGGCGTCGTGTCGCGTTCGGGCACGCTGACCTATGAGGCGGTGTTCCAGACGACCAATGCGGGCCTGGGCCAGACCACGGCCGTCGGCATCGGCGGCGATCCGGTCAACGGCACCAACTTCATCGACGTGCTGGAGCTGTTCCTGGCCGACGACGCGACCGAATCGATCATCATGATCGGCGAGATTGGCGGTTCGGCTGAGGAAGAGGCCGCGCAGTTCCTCCAGGACGAAGCAAAGCGTGGCCGCAAGAAGCCGATGGTCGGCTTCATCGCGGGCCGCACGGCGCCTCCGGGCCGTCGCATGGGCCATGCCGGCGCGATCGTATCGGGCGGCCAGGGCGGCGCCGAGGACAAGATCGCGGCGATGGAAGCCGCCGGCATCCGCGTCAGCCCCTCGCCCAGCCTGCTGGGTGAAACGCTGGTCGACGTGCTCAAGGGTTGATCCTTATCCGCCGCGCCCGACATGTCGTCGGGTGCGGCAACCGGCCGCGTGCCAACGCTGGCTGCTGAACAGCCCCGCCATCACCGCGCGGGGACGAGGTGTGCAATGGGTTACGAAGGTCAGGATTTCTCCGATATCGCCGGTGGCGTCAGCCCCGCGTTCATCGATTCGCTCTACGCCCGGTTCAAGGCGGATGCCGGTTCGGTCGAGGCGGGCTGGCGCGCCTTTTTCGAAGGGCTGGAGAACACCGTGACCGGGCCGAGCTGGGCGCGCGCCAACTGGCCGCTCAAGGACACCGACGCGCTGACCGCGGCGATGGACCCGACCCAGATGGAGCCGGCGCCAAAGCCGGCCAAGGGCGGCAAGGGCGATGCCGCGCCCAAAGCGCCCGCCCCCGCCGCCTCCACCGCCGACATCCAGCGCGCGGCGCAGGATTCGATCCGCGCGATGATGCTGATCCGCACCTATCGCGTGCGCGGGCATCTGGCCGCCAATCTCGACCCGCTGGGCCTGTCAAAGCGCGAGATGCCCGAGGATCTGAAGACCGAATATCACGGCTTTTCGGACAACGAGATCGATCGACCCGTCTATCTGGGCGGCGCGCTGGGGTTCGAGACCGCGACCATCCGTCAGGTCGTCGACACGCTGCGGAAGAATTACTGCGGCAATGTCGGCCTCGAATATATGCACATCGCCGACGTTCAGGAACGTCGCTTCCTGCAGGAGCGCATGGAAGGGCAGGACAAGGCGATCGAATTCACCACCGAGGGCAAGAAGGCGATCCTGTCCAAGGTGATCGAGGCCGAGCAGTGGGAAAAGTTCCTGGGCCGCAAATATGTCGGCACCAAGCGTTTCGGCCTGGATGGCGGCGAAGCGATGATCCCCGCGCTGGAAGCCGTCATCAAATATGGCGGCCAGATGGGCGTGCGCGAGATCGTCTATGGCATGGCGCATCGCGGCCGTTTGAACGTGCTGGCCAATGTGCTGGGCAAGCCGTTCCAGGTCATCTTCCACGAATTCGCTGGCGGTTCGGCCAACCCGGACGATATCGGCGGTTCGGGTGACGTGAAATATCACCTCGGCACATCCACCGACCGTGAATTTGACGGCATCAACGTTCATATGTCACTGGTCGCCAATCCCAGCCATCTGGAGGCGGTGAACCCCGTCGTGCTGGGCAAGGTGCGCGCACAGCAGACCTTCCGTCAGGATCTGGAAAAGCACGAACAGGCGCTGCCGGTGCTGATCCACGGCGACGCGGCGTTTGCGGGCCAGGGCATCGTGTGGGAATGCCTCGGCTTCTCGGGCATCCGCGGTTACAACACCGGCGGCTGCATCCATTTCGTCATCAACAATCAGATCGGCTTCACTACCAGCCCGCAATTCGCGCGCTCCTCGCCCTATCCGTCGGATGTGGCCAAGGGGGTTCAGGCCCCGATCCTGCACGTCAACGGCGACGATCCCGAAGCCGTCACCTTTGCCTGCAAGGTCGCCACCGAGTTCCGCCAGACGTTCAAGCGCGACGTGGTCATCGACATGTGGTGCTATCGCCGCTTCGGCCATAATGAGGGCGACGAGCCGAGCTTTACCCAGCCGCTGATGTACAAGGCGATCCGTCAACATCCGCCGGTCAGCGAAGTCTATGGTCAGCGCCTGACATCCGAAGGCGTGGTCGACGACGATTTCGTCAAGGCCAAGACCGCCGAGATCACCCAGACGCTGGAAGAGGCGTTCGACGCCGCCAAGGGATACAAGCCGAACAAGGCCGACTGGTTCGCCGGTCGCTGGTCGGGTCTGCACGCGCCGGTGGATGAAGAAACGTCGCGGCGCGGCGTGGAGACGGGCATCGAGCAGAAGCTGTTCGATTCGCTCGGCCGCACGCTGACCGAACGGCCCGACGGGTTCGAGTTGCACAAGACGCTGGGCCGCGTGCTGGATGCAAAGGCGGAGATGTTCCGCACAGGCACCGGCTTCGACTGGGCCACGGGCGAAGCGCTGGCTTATGGCTCGCTGCTGTCCGAGGGTTACGGCGTTCGCCTGTCGGGCCAGGATTCGGGCCGTGGCACGTTCAGCCAGCGTCACGCCGTCTGGGTCGACCAGAATGACGAGCGCCGTTACGTGCCGCTTCAGGAAATCCCGCACGGCCGGTTCGAAGTGCTCGACAGCCCTTTGTCCGAATATGGCGTGCTGGGCTTTGAATACGGGTTTGCGCTGGCCGATCCCAAGACGTTGGTCCTGTGGGAAGCGCAGTTCGGCGACTTCGCCAACGGCGCGCAGATCATGATCGACCAGTTCATCGCCTCAGGCGAGGCAAAGTGGCTGCGCGCCAATGGCCTGGTGATGCTGCTGCCGCATGGATATGAGGGTCAGGGACCGGAGCATTCATCGGCACGCCTGGAACGCTTCCTGCAATTGTGCGCGCAGGACAATATGCAGGTCGCCAACTGCACCACGCCCGCCAATTATTTCCACCTGCTGCGTCGCCAGATGCACCGCAATTTCCGCAAGCCGCTGGTCGTGTTCACGCCGAAGTCGCTGCTGCGGCACAAGATGGCGGTGTCGAAGGCGGAGGATTTCGTCGGTAACAGCCATTTTATGCGGATCCTGTCGGACCCCAATGGCGCCGCCGATGCCGATACAAAGCGTGTGGTGCTGTGTTCGGGCAAGGTCGCCTATGACCTGATCGAGGCACGCGACGCCGCGGGCGATACCGAAACGCAGATCATCCGCATCGAACAGCTCTATCCCTTCCCCGGCGAGCCGCTGGCCGTCCGCCTGGCGCGGATGCCCCGGCTGGAGGATGTGGTCTGGGCGCAGGAAGAACCGAAGAACAACGGTTCGTGGTTCTTTGTCGAGCCGGAGATCGAGCAGTCGCTGGCCACCGCCAACGCGGCAGTGAAGCGTGCGCGTTATGCCGGCCGTGCGGCGTCCGCCTCGCCCGCCACGGGCCTGATGAAGCGGCACCAGGCCGAACAGGGCGCGTTGATCGCCGATGCGCTGGGCCATAGCGTCCGCGAGGAAATCCGCCGCACCCGCCAGACCGAAACGAACCCGACCGGCAAGGCCGCGTCGTGATTGAAGCCTGAACGAAGGACGAAATAGCCATGGCCACTGAAATCCTCGTCCCCACGCTGGGCGAATCGATCACCGAAGCGACGCTGGGCGAATGGCTCAAGCAGCCCGGCGACCGCGTCGAAGCCGACGAGCCTGTCGCCAGCCTCGAAACCGACAAGGTGTCGGTCGAAGTGCCCGCCCCCGCCGCCGGCGTCATGGGCGCGCATGGCGTGCAGCCGGGCGATACGGTCAATGTCGGGGCGATGATCGGCACGATCGATGCGGGCGACGGCGGCGCCGCCGCGCCCAAGCAGGAGGCGGCATCGACGCCGACCCCCGCGCCGGCAGAGGCTGGACAGCAGGCACCCGCATCTGTCGACCCCGCACCTGTCGACAATGTCGACGCCGCCGCGCTGTCGCCGTCGGTGCGCCGCGCGATCCTCGAACATGGCCTCGACCCCGCGACGATCAAGGGCACCGGCAAGGACGGCCGCATCACCAAGGAAGACGTGGTCGCTGCCGCCTCGAACAAGTCGAGCGCCCCGGCTCCCGCCGCGTCGGCCCCGGCAACGGCCCCTGCGCCGGCCGGCGACAATCGCCGCGAGGAACGCGTTCGTATGACGCGTCTGCGCCAGACGATCGCCAAGCGGTTGAAGGAAGCGCAGGACACCGCCGCGCTGCTCACCACCTTCAACGATGTCGACATGACCGCCGTCATCGAGGCGCGCACCAAGTATAAGGACCTGTTCGAAAAGAAGCACGGCGTCCGGCTGGGCTTCATGGGCTTCTTCGTAAAGGCCGCGTGCCAAGCGCTGCGCGACATTCCGTCGGTCAACGCGCAGATCCAGGGCGATGAAATCGTCTATCACGATTATGCCGACGTGTCCGTCGCGGTGTCGGCACCGCAGGGCCTGGTCGTGCCGGTGATCCGCAATGCCGAAAGCATGTCGGTCGCGCAGATCGAAAAGACGATCGGCGATTTCGGCAAGCGCGCCAAGGACGGCAGCCTGAAGATGGACGAGATGAAGGGCGGCACCTTCACCATCTCGAACGGCGGCGTGTTCGGTTCGCTGATGTCGACCCCGATCATCAACCCGCCCCAGTCGGCGGTGCTCGGCCTCCACCGGATCGAGGATCGCCCCGTGGTGCGCGACGGTCAGGTCGTGGTGCGCCCGATGATGTATCTGGCGCTCAGCTATGACCACCGCATCATCGACGGTCGTGAGGCGGTGACGTTCCTCGTCGCGCTCAAGAATGCGATCGAGGATCCGACGCGGCTGCTGATCGACCTTTGAGACAAAGTGGCGCACCGGACACCCGGCGCGGCGGAGAATGAACATGGCTGAATATGATTTCGACGTTCTGGTGATCGGTGCCGGCCCCGGCGGCTATGTCGCGGCGATCCGCGCGGCGCAGCTGGGCCTCAGCGTCGCATGTGCCGAATCGCGCGAGACGCTGGGCGGCACCTGTCTCAATGTCGGCTGCATCCCGTCAAAGGCGATGCTGCACGCGTCCGAATATTTCGACGCGGCCGCCAATGGCGCGATGGCCAAGATGGGCATCAAGGTGACGCCCGAACTCGATCTCGGCGCGATGCACGCCCAGCGCCTTGACGCGGTGAAGGGGCTGACCGGCGGCATCGAATATCTGTTCAAGAAGAACAAGGTCGAATGGCTGAAGGGCCGAGCCGGTTTCGTTGATTCGACCACGGTCAAGGTCGGCGACCGCACCGTCACCGCGCGCGACATCGTCATCGCGACGGGTTCGTCGGTCACCCCGTTGCCGGGTGTCGAGGTCGACCAGAAGGT